>DASYMJ010000001.1:0-9262 GCA_036009105.1 Thermoanaerobaculia bacterium
AACGAGATCGAGCTGCAGAGGGATCACGCGAAGACGGTGGCGGCGGAACTGGGGAAGCTGGGGTACAAGGTGAAACGGATCAAAATGTAGGGCCGGCTCTCCAGCCGGCCCAGCTATCCGTTGATATACGGCCGGCTGAGAGCCGGCCCCACATTGTTCACCTCCCCAGCTCGCGAAAGAAAACGAGATCGAGCCGCAGAGGGATCACCCGGAGACGGTGGCGGCGGAACTGGGGAAGCTGGGTACAAGGTGAAACGGATCAAAATGTAGGGCCGGCTCTCCAGCCGGCCCGGCTATCCGTTGATATACGGCCGGCTGAGAGCCGGCCCCACATTGTTCAGCTCCCCCGGCGGGAATCCGAAGCTCAGGCGCACCGCCGCGTACTCCGGGTCCGTCGCCCCTTCCCGCGTGCGGATGGCCAGCGGCGGCTCGACGAACGTCCGGCCCCGCATCGACTGCGGCAGGTCCTCGGCGCGCATGGCGGCGAAGAGCGCGATCAGCGGCGGCTCGCCTTCCTTGAACACGACGTCGCGCCGCCGCACGAGGGTCAGGCCGTTCGTCGTAATCGCCTCCTCCGCGCGCGCCGACTGTCCGGCCGGGAACACGAACGCGAACAACCCGCCCGGCGCCAGAATCCGCGCCGCCGTCTTGGCGTAATCGGCGACCGTGCCCCGCACTTCAATGCGCGCCGGCACGGCCTGGGGGTGCTCCGCCTCCACGGCCGTTCCGAGAGGAAAGTACGGCGGCGAGCCGAGGACCAGATCGAACGGCCGCTCGTCGCGCAGCAGGTCGGCATCGCGCAGGTCGCCGTGGTAGAGGGTGAAGCGCGACTCGAGCCCGTTGTAGCGCACGCTCTTGCGCGCCAGGCGGATGGAGATCTCCTGCGCCTCGACGGTGACGAAGCGCGCGGCCGGCAGGCGCCACGCGGCGGCCATGGCCACCGAGCCGATCCCCGAGCCGAGGTCCGCCGCGCGCTCCACTCGCGGCGCCCATTGCGTGCCGTACCACGCCGTGACGATGTCGTCGGTCGAGAAGCGGTGCCCTTTCACATATTGAAAGATGCGGAAATGCCCGGCGATGTAGTCGAGCGTCTCCCCTTCCTCCACTTCGACGCCGCCCGGCGGAACCGGGCCCGGACGGCGCCATCCCTTGAAGTGGGTCATCACTTCAGGAGGTCCAGCACCATGGTCGTCACCGCCTTCACGCCGGTACGGATCGACGGCTCGGGGAGCGGCGCGAACTGGCTGGAGTGGAGCGAGGGGAGGCGCACGCCGCTGGCGATCTTCGCCGGATCGACCGCGCCGAGGGCGAGCATGGCGACCGGGATCTCGCGGTTGATGCCGAAGCGGCCGAAGTCCTCGCTCACCATGGCCGGATCGATGCGCACCACATTCGCCGCGCCGAGGACGCCTTCCAGCGACTTGGCCAGGCGCTCGGTCAACGCGGGGTCGTTGTAAGTAGCGTCGGTCGCCTCCGATTGCAAGATTTCTACGAGGGGGAGACGGTCGTCCGGCAGGCCCGCCGCGATGGCGATGCCGCGCGCCACGCGCTCGATGGAGGCGAGCACCCGCTTGCGCACTTCCGGCTTGTAGGTGCGGACGGTGAGCAGGAGCCTGACCTCGTCCGGGATGACGTTGCGCTTCGCTCCGCCGTGGATGGAGCCGACGGTGACCACGACCGGATCGAGCGGCGAGGTCTCCCGGCTGACGATCGTCTGCAGGGCGAGGATCGTCTCGGCGGCGACGACCACCGGGTCCTTGGTCGACTGCGGCGAGGCGCCGTGACCGCCGATGCCGCGGATGGTGATGTTCACCGAGTCGGAGTTGGACATGAAGAAGCCGGGGCAGTAGCCGATCTTCCCCGCCTCCAGCGTGGCCCAGTCGTGCACGGCGATGGCGTAGTTCGGCTTGCCGAACTGCTCGTAGAGGCCGGCGCGGAGCATGCCGTCCGCGCCGCGCACGATCTCCTCCGCCGGCTGGCCGACCAGGATGACCGTGCCGTGCCATTGTCCCTTCGTGTCAGCCAGCATCTTCGCCGTACCGAGGAGCGTGGTCATGTGCAGGTCGTGCCCGCAGGCGTGCATCACGCCGACCTCCTCGCCCGTTGCATTTTTCGTCTTCACCGTACTCGCATATGCGAGACCGGTCTGCTCAATGACAGGCAGCGCGTCCATGTCGCTGCGCACCAGCACCGTCGGCCCTTTGCCGTTCTTCATCACCGCCACGACGCCCCAGCACGTCGCACCCGGCTCCAGGTACTTGCCGAACGGATGGGTCACGGCCCAGCCGAGCTCGCGCAGGCGGGAGGCGATCAGGGTGGAGGTCTTCTCCTCCTGCCCGGAGAGCTCCGGCGCGGCGTGGAGGGTCCGGTAGGTCTGCAGGAGCGAGGGCAGCTCGCGGTCGATGCGCTGGTCGAGGGTCTGGCAAAAAGCGGGGGTGGCGAGCAGGAAGAGGACGGCGAGCAAGCGCTTCATGCGCGATAGGTTACGAGAGCGAGTACGGCGGCCACAAGGATTCGGTGATCGCCATGACAAACGCGCGCCAGCTTCACGACGCTCCGCGCCACTTGCGGGCATCGACCAAGTCGCGCTGCATGGCCCCGGCAAGCGCGATCGGCCCGAGGAAAGGAAGAGAGCAGTGCTCGCACCTGCCATGGGAATCTAACACTTGCCAGAGAGGGAAAATGTAGGGCCGGCTCTCAGCCGGCCCAGCTATCCGTTGATATTGGGCCGGCTGAGAGCCGGCCCTACATTTTCCTCCCCTGCCATGGCCACCTGGGGAGATGAGGTCCGCGGCCAGCGCCCCTATAATCCGCGCCCGTGTCGCAGTACGAAACCGTCATCGGCCTCGAAGTGCACGCGCGTCTGCTGACCACGACGAAGATTTTCTGCGCCTGCCCCACCGCCTTCGGCGCCCCACCCAACACCCAGGTCTGCCCGGTCTGCCTCGGCTACCCGGGCGCGTTGCCGGTGCTCAACCGGCGTGCGGTGGAGCTCGCCATCCGGGCCGCGCTGGCCACCGGTTGCGAAGTGCAGCCGCGCTCGATCTTCGCGCGCAAGAACTACTTCTATCCCGACCTGCCCAAGGGCTACCAGATCTCCCAGTTCGACGAGCCGCTCGCCACCGGCGGCCGCATCTTCGAGATCCGCATCCTGCGCATCCACATGGAAGAGGATGCGGGGAAGCTGCTCCATCAGAGCGATGCGTCGCTGGTCGATCTGAACCGGGCCGGCACGCCGCTGATCGAGATCGTCTCCGAGCCGGACGTCCGCTCGGCCGAGGAGGCGACGCACTACCTCACCCGGCTGCGCCAGATCCTGATGTACGCCGAGGTGTGCGACGGCAACATGGAGGAGGGCTCGCTGCGCTGCGACGCGAACGTCTCGGTGCGCAAGCCGGGCGCGGAGCTCGGCACGCGGACGGAGATCAAGAACCTGAACTCCTTCCGCTTCATCCGCGCGGCGATCGACTACGAGGTGCAGCGCCAGGTCGGCGTGCTGGAGAGCGGCGGCACGATCCGCCAGGAGACGCGCCTCTTCGATCCGGCCGCGGGCGAGACGCGGGTGATGCGCTCGAAGGAAGAGGCGCACGACTATCGCTACTTTCCCGATCCCGATCTGCAGCCGCTCCTGATCGATGCGGCGTGGATCGATGAGGTGCGCGGCGCGTTGCCGGCCATGCCGGGCGCGCGGAGCGCGCGCTATCAGAGCGAGTGGGGCATTCCGGCTGCGGATGCCGAGGCCATCGTCGCTTCGCGGTCTTTGGCCGATTACTACGAGGCCGTATCCGAGGCGGCGGGCAACGCGCGGCTCGCGGCGAACTGGGTGCGCAATGAAGTGCTGCGCATCCTCAATGACCGCAAGCTGGCGCTCGAGGAGTACAAGGTGACGCCGGCCATGCTAGGGCGGCTGATCCGGCTCGTCGAAACGGGCGCCATCGGCGGCAAGGCGGCCAAGGAAGTGTTCGACGAAATGTCGACCAGCGGCGAGCCGCCGGAGGCGATCGTCGACCGCCGCGGCCTGGCCCAGATCTCCGATCCGGCGGCCATCCGCGAGGCGGCGCAGCGCGTGATCGAGCGGAACGCCGCGCAGGTCGAGCAGTACCGCGGCGGCAAGACGCAGGTCTTCGGCTTCCTGGTCGGCCAGCTGATGAAGGAGATGGGGGGGCGGGCGAAGGCGGACGTGGCGAATCAAGTGATGCGGGAGCTGCTCGGCTCTTAGCCGACGACCGCGCGCACGAGCCGCCCCGCGCCGCGGACTTGCAGCCCGTCTTTGCGTCCGGCGAAGTAGCGCTGGTTGATCTGATCCGGGCCGAGGTCTTCCACCTTTGCGAAATCCTTCAACAGCGTTCGCATCTCCCGCGGCGTGAAATACGACTTCCACGGCTCCCCCGCCGCCGCCACCCGGCCGGCCATGTAGCGATAGACCAGGCGGGCCAGCCAGCCGAGGGATTGGGGCGGGATGCCGTAGTCGAAAACGAGCTCGCTGCCTGCTTTCAGCGAAGCCACGTAGCGGAGCACCGCCTCGATGGCCGGCCGCTCCAGATATGGCACCACGCCGAGCCAGGCGAAGACCGCCGGCTGCGCCGGATCGAACCCGCCGCCGATGTGCAGCGCCTCGCTCGCGAAGTCGATGGCGACATACGACACGTTCGAAGGCACGGCGACGTGCGCGGCCGCCAGCCGCTGCCGCTTCGCGTTCTGCGTCGCCGGATGATCGACCTCGAACACCCGCAGTTGCGGGTACGGATTGCGATACGCGAACGTGTCGAAGCCCGCGCCGAGGAGCACGTATTGCCCGACGCCGCGCGCCACGGCCTCCCCAGCGCAATCCTCGGCGAACCTGCTCCTCGCCACCAGAAACGCGCGCAGATACCGCCCCACCCGCGACCGGTCGAACTCGCGCGGCCGCTCGCGCAACCGCGCCGCCGTCTCCCGCCCCAGTAAACGGATGGCCACCGGATCGACGAAGAGCGGCGGAACGTCGACGACCTGGTGTGCCGCCCGGCGGATGGCCACCGCTTCCGCGGTGCGGCTGGCGCGCTCCACTCTCTACCGCACCCTCTTCATCAACGCCTCGATCGGGCTCGCCACCTTCGTGTACCCGCTCGGCAGCGCGAACCGAGCGGGGGGCACGGTCTCCTTGCGGATGCCGGACACGGTCATGGTCGTGACCGACGTCGTCTCCTTGCCGCCCTGCGTCACCTTCACCGTCGTCACCTGCTTCAAGGGGAAGCCGGCGGCGCGGGCGTCGAGGTGGGAGGCGATCACCTTGTCCAGGTCTTCGATGCCGGTCATCAGCTTGCTGGCCTGGAGGAAGTTCGCGTACTCGGCGCCGATCTCCCTGGTGGTCCAAACCTCGGTCGAGGTGGAGATGGGCATCGTCATCTTCTGACCCATCATGTTGATGTTGATCACGTACGAGCTGTCGACGAACGAGTGTTTGGTCGGATAGCCCTCGATCTTGCCGCCATCGCCGGCTTCGCGGGCGGAGACCTTGGGGTCGGTGAACGTCACCTTCACCATGCTGCCGAGCTGCTTGAGGACGGACGCGGCGCCGCCGAGGAGGTCGTAGAGGGCGAGGTCGTAATAGGTTTTGTCGGAGGGGTTGAGCACGTGCAGGGTCTTGCCCGCGTCGTCGGAGAGGACGACGGCGCCGTCCTGGAAGAGCGTCCCATCGCCTTTGGTCAGGTCCATGCGCATTCCGTTGCCTTCCACCGACGTACGGCCGGAGAGCGCGCTGGCGCGGGAGCCGCCGGCGGTGTCGCTGCGGAAGTCGTACGACAGGCCGGCAAACGCGGCCGGAGCGAGCGCGGAGAGAAGCGCGAGAAGGGCGAGTCGTTTCATCCGAAATCTCCTGTTTCCAATGCCTTAATCGGCACCGGGGCGGAAAAATGCCTGTGCTATGATCTCGCCGCTTTTTCACGCGGACATTTCACAGGATTGACTAGGAGGGTTTCTCTTGCGTCGCTTCTTACTAGTGACCCGATTCCCCGTTTGGACTCTGCTTGCCGCGCTGGCCATGGCCGGCCCGGCCTTCGGATCCGGCTTCTCCATCTTCGAACAGGGAGCGAAGGCGACCGGCATGGCCGGCGCGTTCGTGGCCACCGCCGATGACCCGAGCGCGATCTTCTACAACGTCGCCGGCATCGCCCAGCAGCGCCACCTGACGGTTCTCGGCGGCGGCACCGCCATCAACTTCTCCAACGAATTCAAGGGCGACCCGAACGATCCGTTCACCAGCGGCACCAACGCGCAGTACGCGCGGCACACCTTCGTGCCGCCCAACGCCTACGCCGTCCTCCCCATCGGCCAGAACCTGACCTTCGGCGTCGGCACGTTCGCCGCCTACGGCCTGCGCACCGACTGGGAAGATCCGTTCGTCGGCCGCTTCGTCTCCCGCGACGCGAACCTCAAGACCGTCTCGGTGGAGCCGGCCATCGCCTGGCAGTCGACGAGCGGCACGATCGCGGTCGGCGTCGGGGCGGAGTACCGCCGCTCGCACGTCGTCCTGCAGCGCAACAACGGCACGCTGAATCCGTTCAACGGCCGCTTCGTCGACGTGGCCAGCGTCTACCTCGACAGCGACTGGAACTCGGCGTGGGGCTACAACGTCGGCCTGCTGCTCAAGCCGACCCCGGCGTGGCGCTTCGGCGTGTCCTACCGCTCGGACATGGACATCGACTACACGGGTGACGCGACGTTCCACCAGATCCCCACCGGCAACGCGCAGCTCGACGCGATCGTGGCCTCGCAGCTGCCGCCGAACCAGGGCATCCACACCACCATCGCCTTCCCGGCGACCCTGCAGGCGGGCGTGGCCACCACCCTCATCCCGAACTGGGACGTGGAGTTCGACATCACGCACACCACCTGGAGCCGCTTCGAGACGCTGCTGGTGCAGTTCGACCAGACGCCGGAGCGCAACCTGAACCGGCCGCAGAACTGGAAGGACACCTACTCCTACCGGCTCGGCGCGAACCACGGCGTGACGGCGGACTGGGACATCCGGCTGGGCGCGGTGTACGACAAGAACCCGCAGCCGACGGCCGCCGTCAGCCCCCTGCTGCCGGACGCCGACCGCATCGGCGCGACCTTCGGCATCGGCTATCACAGGGGACCGTTCATCGTCGACCTCTCCGACATGGTCCTGCACTTCAAGAATCGCAGCACCAATGGTGAGAATCCGGAGTTCAACGGGACGTACAAGACGAGCGCGAACCTGATCAGCGTCAACGTCGGTCTGCGCTTCTAGACCAAAGGAGAAACCCCTCATGAAGAAGATCTTTTCGATCATCACGGCCGCGGTCCTGCTGCTGGCTGCCGTTCCGGGCTTCGCCGCGCGCGGCTCGGCTGATTTCACCCGCCTCGTGATCCTCGGCGACAGCTACGGCGCCGGCGTGGAGAGCGGGTCGCTGAACGAGCGGCACCAGCCGTTCAGCTGGGGCGCGACGCTGGCCCGCCAGACCGGCGCGCCCGATTTCCAGCAGCCGCTGGTCAGCTTCCCCGGCATCGGCAACGAGCTGCAGCTCGTCAATGCCCTCTCCTTCCCGCCGGTCATCACCCCGGCGGCCGGCACCGGCCAGCCGCTCAACCTCACCCTCCCCCGCCCTTACAACAACCTCTCCATCCCGGGCGCGAACGTCCAGGACCTGACCACCATCAAGGGCAACGAGAACCCGCCGGTCGGCACCGCGCAGAACTACGCGCGCTTCATCCTGCGCGGCCTCGGCACCCCGGTGGACCAGGCCATCGCCCAGCACCCAACGTTCGTGGCCATCTGGATCGGCGGCAATGACCTGCTCGGCTCCGTCCTCTCCGGCTCGCCCAAGGCGCTGACGCCGGTGGAGACGTTCCGCACCGCCTACAACGCCATGCTCGACCGCCTGGTGGCAGGCGCGCCGAACGCCGGCATCGTGGTCGGCAACCTGCCGACGAACGCCGGCGCGCTGCCCATCATCAACACCGTGCAGCCGGTGATCATCAACCCCGCCACCCGCCAGCCGGTCCTCGTCGGCGGCAACCCGGTCTTCCTCATCGCGGACCTCGGCAACGGCACGGTCGGCCAGCTGCCGGCCGGCAGCAAGGTGCTGCTCACCGCCGCCTCGAAGCTGGCCACCGGCTTCGGCATCCCGCCGCAGCTCGCCGCCGTCCCGCCCTTCAACGCGCTGCCGAACGCCGGCCAGCCGCTGGCGGACAGCGACGTGCTGACGCCGACGGAGATCGCCGACATCACCGCCCGCGCGGTGGCCTACAACGACATCATCAACACCGCCGCAGCGGCGCGGAACATCCCGGTGGCCGACATCAAGGGCCTCTTCGACAGCTGGGTGAACGGCGTCACCATCGGCCCGATCGTGCTGAACAGCTCCTTCGTCAGCGGCGGCCTGTTCAGCCTGGACGGCTTCCACCTCACCGACATCGGCTACACGCTCTTCGCCAACCAGTACATCAAGGCGATCAACAGCAACTACGGCACGAAGATCCCGCTCGCCTCGCTCTCGCAGTTCCTGGCCAACAACGGCGCGTTCCCGGACGACCTCGGCGTGGTGTTCACGGCCGGCTCGCCGTTCGAGCTCAGTCCCGACGCGGTGTCGACCATCCGCATCTTCGCCGCACCGGTCGGCGGCCGCCGACTGCATGCGGTGGCCCACGACGACGACCCGGCTACGAACGTCATCGGCGAGCAAAAGACGCAGCACTAGAAACATGTAGGGCCGGCTCTCAGCCGGCCCCATTGATCCGTGATGGATGGGCCGGCTGAAGAGCCGGCCCTACATTTTTTACGTCCCCGAGGGTCTCCCCCGCGGGGACGGCTTCGAGATGTCGATCATGGCCATCCGCTCCTTCTCGTCGTACCAGCAGTGGAAGCGCTTGATGCCGGGCACTTCGATGTCATAGAAGCGGAAGAAGCTGGGGACGTGGATGGAAGTGGATTTGTCGGACTGGCGGATCTTGGCTGCCCCTTCCTCTTTCCTGTCCAGCGGCTTGATGCCGATGACCTTGCGCTTCTTGTCGTAGTAGAGGTTCGCGTTGGTCTTGCCGCGCAGCCGCAACATCGACGCGACGGGCGTGGGTAACCGGATCAGACGCGACTGGACGATGGTCGCGGAGGCAGGAAAGCGCTCAAATTCAGGCTGCGGATCCCACTTTTCAAAAGCCATTCTCCGACTCCTCACCCATCACGAACCCTGCTGGCTAGGTGATAAGATCATAAAATCGAAGCCGATTTTGTCAACAATTAATCGCACTTCTTTCGCCCGGG
>DASYMJ010000002.1:0-5348 GCA_036009105.1 Thermoanaerobaculia bacterium
CGCCGCGCAGAGGGACTCGGCGGCGGTCGAGATCCGCATCAGGCGCTCGAACATCTCCGCCGCCTCCGGCGTGTGGCCGCCGCGCGCCAGGGCCTGGGAGAGGATGCACAGCGCGCGCGAGTAGTCGTACTTCGGATCCTCCTCGACGACCAGCTTCAGATCGCGGACGGCCGAGGCGTGGTCGCCGATGTGGAAGGAGGCGACGCCGCGGCGGTAGAACGGATCGATCGAATCGGTGCGTTGGGCGAGCGCGTGGTCGAACGCCTCGCGCGCGTCGGCCCACTTCCTCTCCTCCGAGAGCAGCTCGCCCAGCTCCTCGTAATTGCCGGGCGCCGGATTTTCGCGGACGATCGCGCGTAGCGCCTTGATCCGCCTCCGCCGCGTGGGGCCGCCGAACGTGCTGCGCATCCGGCTGAAGTTCGGCAGCCCTTCCACGAGGAAGTACGCCGCCGCGCCGATCACGCCGCCGATCAGGATCAGCCAGATCCAGTAGCGGTCGCCGCCCCGCCTGGCGAACGTGACCAGGGCCGCGATCTGGAGGATGAAGCCGTACGCGAAGATGGTGCGGAAGAGCGAGAAGCCTCCCTCGCCGCCCGCGCCGTGAGGCGGATGCGGAGCGGCGAGGAGAGGCAGCGCCAGGCATAGCAGCAGCAGGAAAAAGGTCGATCTGCGCACGGACGTGTGCGCGGATTATAGCTAGTCCTTCAGGTACTCCATCAGATAGTCGGTCGCCTCTTTGGAGCCCATGATGGAGAGCTTGGAGATGATCTCCTTCTTCAGCTCCGGATCCTTCTCGCCGCGGGCGAGATCGACCAGCGTTTTGGCGTTGCCCTGCAGGAAGAGAGAGTGGATGACCGCGGTGCGGACGTCGCGGCTCGGGTCGGTCTGGTAGATGGAGAGCAGCAGCTGGCCGGACTTGGTGCCGCCGAGGAGGCCGAGGTTCCGGATGGCGGCGCTGCGCAGCTCGGGGTCCTTCTCGTTGCGCGCGAGCTCGCCCAGCTTGTCGGCGTTGCCGCCGATGAACATCGCCTGGATGATGCTCTTCTTGATGCTCTTGGTCGTCTCCACGGAGTAGAGGTCGGCCAGCTCCGCGCGGGCGCCGATGATGCCCAGCTGGCGGATCGCTTCCCCGCGCAGGTCCGGGTCCTTCTCCGCCTTGGCCGTGACCAGCAGGTGGTCGCGGTCGCCGGCGATCATGTAGGAGCGGAGCACCGACTTCTTGATGCGCACGTCGTTCGACGAGGAGTAGACGTCCGCGAGCACGACGCGGCTGCGGTCGCCCCCCATGATGCCGAGGTAGCGCAGGGCGCTGGCCTGCAGGTCGCGGTTGCCGTTGTCCTTGGCGATGCGGCCGAGGATCTCGAAGGCCTGGGGGGACGAGGTCTGGCTGAGGACGAAGATCGCCTTGTCCTTGATCTTTTTGGAGGACTTCGGGTTCTTGAGCACCGTCTCCACGATGGGGATGGCCCGATCGGGCTCGCTGTGCATCAGCGCGTTGAGCGCCATCAGCTTGAGCTCTTCGTCGTCCACCCGCTCCGGCTCGATGCTCTGGCCGGCCTGCTGGCGCACTTCCACTTCCAGCGCCTGGGCGTCTTCGATCCACCGGCTGTGGGGGAACGTCTGGCGCAGCTCGGCGATGCTGGCCAGAGCCTCGGCGCGCTGGCCCATCTGCTTCTGGGCCCAGGCGCGCCAGTAGAGGGCGCCGTCCGCGTGGGACATCTTCATCTGGTAGACGCGGTCGAAGGCGGCGGCGGCCTTGCGCCACTCGTGCTCGTCGAGCAGGTCGGTGCCGTCGTCGTACAGCTCTTCCTCGCGCTCCACGAGGCGTTCCTTGGCTTCTTTCGACTTCTCGCCGGCGTCGCTGCCGTCGAGGTAGGGCGTCGCCGTGGCCATCGCGGAGATCGCGAACGCGGCGGCGAGGAGGAGGGTGCGGAGTGTTTTCATGGTTTTCCTCAGAGTGAATTCGAGTCGATCGGCGCGGTGCGCTGTTGCTCGGCGCGGCCGCCCTGCGCGCTCACGACGCGCACTTTGAACAGGAGCCCTTTCGCATCGATGCGTTTCTGCAGCGCGCTCACCTCCTCCGGCGTGAGCGAGGAACCGGCGTGCGAGAGCTCTACGAGCACCGGCTCCAGGTCGGACAACACGGAGGCGATCCGTTCGTCGCCGCGCTGGGCCGCCGTCTGGCGGTAGATGCGGTTCGACGCGACGAGATCGACGGCTCGCCTCTGCTGCGATGAGATATCGAGAGACTTCTTCGGATCGGCGTTGGCCAGCTCGACGAGCATCCGCTCGGACATGTCGAGGTGGTCGCCCACCACCACCAGCAGGATGCGGTCGGGACTGGTCGCCGCGTCACCGCCCGCGCCCCTCACCCGGGCTTCGGCCACCCTATCCCCGCCGGCGGGGAGAGGGCCTTGAGACGGCGCGGTGTTGCGGGCATGCCACAGCTGGCCGCCGAAGAACGCGATGGCCACCAGGGCCGCGGCCGCGGCCAGGGTCTGCCAGCGCACGCCCGTCCGGCGCTCGCGTCCGAGCTTCCATCTGAGGCGGTTCCACACCTGCTCGCCGTACTGCTCTCCCCGATCGGGAACGGGAGCTTCATCGACCAGAGCGAGCACGCGGCGGATGGTCTCGCACTGCGCGCGGCACGCGCCGCACACGCGCAGGTGCTCCTCGGCCGCCGGCGGCGCATCGTCGTCGTGGTAGTAGTGCGCTACCAGGGTTTCTTCGTTCAGGTGTTGCATTGGGTGGACCTCACGAACGGCTCCAGGGCTTCGCGAAGCTTCCGCACGGCGCGGAAGATGGTGTGCTTCGCGGCGTTGACCTGGATGCCGAGGGTTCTGCCGATCTCTTCGACCGGCATGCCGTCGAAATGGCGAAGGATGAAAGCCGTCCGCTCGTTGCCGCTGAGGCGCTCGAGGGCGGCGGTGACGTGCTGCTGCAGCTCGACGCTGAGCAGCAGGCGGTCCGGCTGCGGATCGGCGGCCGTGATCTCGCCCTGCAGCTGCTCGTCGGAGGTGTCGCCGGCGTAATGCTTGTCGTGACGGCCGCGGGAGCGGAGCAGGTCGAGCGAGCAGTTGACGGCGATCCGGTGCAGCCAGGTGCCGAAGTTCGCCCGCTCCTCGAACTGCTCGAGCTGTCGGTAGGCGCGGAGCAGGGTCTCCTGCACCACGTCGTCGGCATCATGCTCATTTCCGGTCATGCGATAGGCCACTCGGAAGATGGGCTTGCTGTGACGCTCGACCAATTGCCGGAACGCCTCCGGGTCTCCCTGCCGGGCCCGGCTGACCGTTGCGACGTCGGTCGTCTGCTCCATCTCGAAAGCGTTAGACTCGGAAGGTCGGAAAGGGTTAGCCCGCACGCTGTGTGTCAGGATGACACGCAATCGAAACCTATCCTTCGCTGATCCGTAACGTCAGTAGGCTATCGACATCATGAGAGCTGCTGCGCTGGCTTTGTTCTTCGTGACGGCGTTCACCACGCCGCCGTCGGCGCCAGCCGCGTCTCAGCGCCCCCTCATCGTCACCTCCGCGGACCACTCCCTCAAGGAAGGGGACGACTGCGAGCACTTCCACACCCAGAACACGACGTCCTTCCCCAAACAGGCGCGTCAGGAGGAGCAGCGCGACGTGGCCCTCTCCGGCATCGACCTGGTGAAGGTGCGCGCCAGCGAGGAAGGCGGCGTCTCGGTCCGCGGCTGGGACAAGCCGACGGCGCGCCTCACCGTCTGCAAGTACGCCATGGCCCTCACCGAAGTGGCCGCCCAGCGCGCCCTCGGCGCCGTGACCGTCTCCGTGCACAACGGCGAGATCGTCTCCGCCGGCCCGGAGATCAGCGAGAACCAGGTGTGGTGGGTGCACATGATCCTGCGCGTCCCGAAGGCGTCCAACGTCGATGTCGCCTCGGCCAACGGCGGCATCGCCATCCGCAACATGACGGGCAGGGTGACGGCGCAGTCGACGAACGGCGGCATCTCCGTCGCCCAGTGCGGCGGCGACAGCCGCGTGACCACGGCCAACGGCGGCATCTCCATCGAGAAGATCTCCGGCCGCCTCGAGGCCAACACCCAGACCGGCCCCATCTCCCTCAAGCTCCGCGACAGCATCATCCCCGCCCTGGAAGCCCGCACGGACGAACAGGGCGAGATCCTCTGCAAGAAGTGCAGCTCCGCCACCTGGGCCGCCAACCGCAAGTTCCTGCGTTTGGGCGGGGGCGCCCAGCCGCCCAGCATCCGCCTGTTCACGAACAGCGCGATGATCATGATCGAACAGGTGCGATAGCCGGCTATTTGCGCACGTACCAGTACGGAGCCACGGCCCTCAGCCGCTTCGGTTCCACCGAGCCCGAGCTCACGTATTTGACGTAGATGAGGTCCTCCGCTCGATCGACGCGGACGATCGTTGCGTCATGACGGTATCCTCCGTCGTACAGCTTCCGGCCCATGGTCGCCGTGGCCGATGTCAACGGCTCGAATGCGGGCGGGGCAGGAACGGCGACCGGGCGCTCGGCCGAGGAGAGTTTGGCTGCGATGGCCTCCGTACAGCGCCGCATGCGCCGGACCTGACTTCGCGTGACGGTCGGCTCGCCGAATGACGCGGACGTCGGATTGTCGGTGTTTGTGTAAATCACGTTCCGGAAGCCGTGTCGGAACGCGAACGAATTCACGCCACCCGGTTGGATTTGGCCATAGATGAGCGTGCCGTTCGCCAGCGCCTGCATCTGTCCCTCATAAAGATTGGTGTAACCCTCGATGTGGAGAACATCACACCGCGGGCCGCGCACGACGAAGTTCAGTTCAAAGCCTTTGATGAGCGAACCGTCGAATGTGCTCTGAAGCTCACGCGCCGCCTGCATCCGGTCCTGTGCGGGCGTCGCCGAGAGTGCGAACGCTGTGAGAAAGAGGATGATCCGAGTTGCGTAACGAGCCATCGATAGCGTCTCCCTTACTTGGGAGACACCGCTATGGAACCTTTGTGGCGGCGCTTCGACAGCGGCCGGCACGCGCCACAACCGAGCGGAAGCCGTGTCCCTCGTCCCGGAGGTGGACGGTGGCGGAAGAAAAAGTGTTCCTCAACGATGGCGGTATCTATGTGTCGAACACGCGTGTGCTGTTGCAGGGAACGACGTACGCGACGGCCAACATCACGTCGGTGAGCAAGCGTCATATGCCGGCTAGTGGCCTGTAACGGTGAATTTGACAGCGGCGAACGATGTTCTCCGATGCATGATACTGAACGTGCTTCGTCTGTCGGAGGCCGAGCGGATAGAGCTGGAGCGGCGCGTGCGATCAAGACGGTTTCGCGCCGATGACGTGCGCCGGGCGAGAGTCATCCTCATGCTCGCCGATG
>DASYMJ010000003.1:0-24312 GCA_036009105.1 Thermoanaerobaculia bacterium
TCGACCTGCTGATCGAGGCGCTGGGGCGGGAGGACGTCCTGCACCTGCACGGCAGCCTGCAGAACGTCGGGGCCATGGTGGTGCGGATCAATCAGGTCGGCCGCGGGCTGGAGTCGTCATTTCGGCTCTCGATTCGCAACCTCGTGCGGGGCCGTGTTCTCTGCGTGCTGGGCTACTCCGGAAACGATCTGGACGTGGCCGCCGCCATTGCCGCCGCCCGGCCGGCCGCCATTCTCTGGCTGGCCCGCAACGATGGCGACACGGCGTGGCGCAACATGCCGCGTTTCGGCGCGGAAGCGGCTCCCATCATTGCGGCGGTCGGCGATCTACAGCGCCTGGCGCGCGGGCTGCGGCCGGCGGCCGTGCCGGCGGGGCGGGCCGTCCGGTCCGAGCGCGCCGCGCGAGCCAGGGAGACGCGCATGGCGAATCGCTGGGCGGCCACGCTGACGCGGGCGGAGAGGCTCTGCAGCGTCGCCTCGCTCCTGTACGCGGCCGAGGAGTACGCGCGGGCGGCAGAGGTGGCGGGGCTGGCCGCCGCGGCGACGCGGGACCGGCAGCTGAAAGCGGTCGCGCTGAACCTCGCCGCAGCGGCCCGTTCCGTGGAAGGGCGGTACGACGATGCCATCGCCGCGGCGCGACGGGTGGCCGAGGCGGCGGACATGCCGCATTTCGAGCGGGCCGCGGCGCTCAGCGCGCTGGCCAACGCCTGTCTCTACCGCGATGACTACGACGCACCCGCCGCGGCGCGGTATGCGCGGCAGGCCTTGCGCGAGCTCGGCCGTGTGCCGCGCTCGGCGGTGCCGGAGGAACGGCTGCGCGTCGTCCGCGGCAGCACTTACAACCGTCTCGGGCTCGCGCTGCAATTCGCGGGAAAGCCGCGCGAAGCGGCGGCGTACCTGCAGCGGAGCGTGCGCGAGCGGCAGGCCACGGGCGACCTCAAGGGCATCGCCACCTCCGCCGCGAACCTGAGCCTGGCCCATTACGCCGCGCGCGACCACCGGCGGGCGGCCTACTGGCGCCGCGTGGCCATGAACCTGCTCGACAAGTACGGCTTCGTCTTCGAGAAGGCTTATCTCCTGCGCAGGTGGGGCGCGCTGGCCGAGGAGCAGGGGCGGCGGAGGCAGGCCATCGGTCTGGTGCGGCGTGCTCTGGCGCTCTACGAATCGATCCCCACGGCGAAGTTCGGGCAGGACTTCACGCGCCGCATTCTGCGCAACCTTGGCGTGACTCCGTAAGGCGGTTGCGCCCTAAAGCCGCCCTCGCCACGCCCCCGCACGTCCGGAATTATCACGACCCCTCCGGCCGTTGCGGCGGCCACCGAAGGGAGTACAAATAATCTTGTTCAAGTCACGGCCCCTGCTGGGGCGGTTCCTCATTTTCGTCTGCTTGCCGCTCATGGCTGGGGCCGGTTGGTTCTATCGCGATCTGCGGAAGAGCCTGCCGCGGAACGGGACGGTCTCCGTCGATGGGCTCGGCGCGTCCGTTTCCATCCGGAGGGACGCCCACGGCGTGCCCTACATCGACGCAAAGACGGACAACGATGCCTTCTTCGCGGCCGGCTACGTCCATGCCCAGGACCGCCTGTGGCAGCTCGAGCTGCAGCGGCGGATGGTGAACGGGCGGCTGTCCGAGGTCTTCGGCCGGACCAGCCTCAACAACGACATCTGGCTGCGCACCCTCGGACTGCAGGAAGCGGCCAGACAGCAGTGGACGCGGCTCACCCCCCAGGCCCAGCAATCGCTGACGGCCTACTCGGCGGGCATCAATGCCTTCCTGGCCGAGAAGCATGAGCTGCCGGCGGAATTCAAGCTCCTCGGCGTCACGCCCGAGCCGTGGACCGTGTACGACTCCCTCGCCTGGAACCAGATGTTCGCCCTCACCCTGGGCGGCAACTTCCGGGAAGAGATCTCCCGCTTCGTGGCGGCGCAGTACCTCCCTCAGACCAAGCTCGCCGCGCTCTACCCCGGTTACCCGGCCGACGCCCCCCTCACCGTCACCACCGCCGAGCGGCAGGCGCAGAGCCTGCTCGCCGTGGCCGACCTCCAGCAGCAGCTCGAGTCGCGGCTCAAGATCGGCGGCAAGTACGTCGGCAGCAACGGGTGGGTGGTGTCCGGCAAGCTGACCAGGGACGGCCAGCCCATCCTGGCCAACGATCCCCACCTCGCCCTGCAGATGCCGTCCCTCTGGTACGCGCTGCGGATGAAGGGCGACCGGCTCGACGTGGCGGGCATGACCCTGGTCGGCCTGCCGGTGGTCATCTTCGGCGAGAACGGCGACGTCGCCTGGGGCGGCACGAACATGATGGCCGACCAGCAGGACCTCTACTTCGAGCGCGTCAACCCGCAGAACCCGACCCAATACGAGGTGGCTGGCAGGTGGGAGAAGTTCTCCACCCGCAGCGAAGAGATCCAGGTCAGGAACGAGTTTCCCGCCTTCCTGCGCGGGCCGCTCAAGCCGGTCACGGTCGAGGTGCGCAGCACCCGCCACGGCCCGGTGATCAGCGATCAGTTCCGCGTCTTCGACGAGGCGGTCGCGCTGCGCTGGACGGCGTACGACAACACCGGCTCCAGCTACGAAGGCTTCTACCGGGTCAACTACGCGCGCGACTGGCAGACCTTCAACGCCGCGTTCGCGGACTACGTGGCGCCGGCGCTGAACCTGCTCTACAGCGACAGGCAGGGGAACATCGGCTACGTCGGCGTGGGCCGCATCCCGCTCCGCGCGAGGGGGGAAGGCACCCTCCCCGTGCCGGGCTGGAACGACGACTACGGCTGGACCGGCTCGATCCCCTTCGCGGAGATGCCGCGCAGCTTCAATCCGGAGAAGGGCTTCATCATCAACGCCAACAACCGGATCACCGCCCCCGACTATCCATACTTCATCTCCCACGGCTGGGCCCCGGAGACGCGCGCCGCGCGCATCCAGGAGCTGCTCCGGCAGAAGGCCGCGGATCACAAGCTGACCGTGGCCGACATGGAAGCCATCCAGGGCGACGTCTCCAACCAGCCGTCCAGGGCGCTGGTGAAAGTGCTGGCCACCGTCGGCACGCGCGACGATCGGCAGCGCGAGGCCATCCGCACCCTCCAGCAGTGGAACGGCGACATGGACCGCAACAGCGTCGGCGCGGCGCTCTACTACGCCTGGACCCACCACCTGCGCGAGGCGATCTTCGCCGACGAGCTGCAGGGGCCGTGGAACCAGCGGGACAAGACGCGCCACATCGACAGCCTCGACCAGCAGCTGACGGACGACCAGCTGGCCGCTCTCCTGCGCCACGACCCGCTGAGCTGGTGCGACGACAAGCAGACCGCGGACGTGGTCGAGCCGTGCGAGATGGCCATGAGCAGGTCGCTGCGCAAGTCGCTCCGCGAGCTGGAGAAGACGCACGGCACGAACATGGCCCGCTGGACCTGGGGCGCCCTGCACGAGACGCGCTACGAGCACACGCCGTTCAGCCAGATCAACACGCTGCGCCGGGTGTTCGAGCGGCGCGTGCCGAACGGCGGCGCGCCGAACAGCGTCAACGTCGCCTCGGCCAGCTTCCGGGACACGGAAGGGTACGTCCAGACGTTCGGCGCCGGCTTCCGCCAGATCATCTCCCTCGGCGGCCACGAGCAGCACCTCTACATGAACTCGACCGGCCAGTCCGGCAACGTCATGAGCGCGCACTACGACGACATGGTCGTGCCGTTCCGCGACGTCTCCTTCTACCCCCTCCCGCGCACCGCGCCGCCGGCCGGTACCGCGACTCTCACTTTGAAGCCGCGGTCATAAGGAAAAGCTCATGAAGTTGTTCGAGGCGTTCAGCAAGAAGTCGCCCAATAAGGTCTTTCTGTCCATCCTCCTCGGCGCGATGGCCGGGATCAGCTACGCCTGGCTGATCCCTCTCGTCCTCTCCGCCGTCACGGCGGACAACGGGGCGATGAAGGCGGTCTTCCCCCAGACCGTGCGGGTCCTGGGGTTCGAGGTGAGCAACCCGCTCTTCGCGGTGCTCTTCCTCTGCACCTGCGTCTTCATCCTCACCGCGCGATCGCTCTCGCAGGTGATGCTCTCCCGCGTCTCCATGGAGGTCACCTCCGAGCTGCGCATCTCCATGTACGACCGGATCGCCAAGGCGCCCATCGCCGCGCTGGAGAAGATCGGCTCGGCCAAGCTGCTCGCCGCCCTGACCACCGACGTTCCGCGGGTGGTGATGGGAGCGCGCCTGCTGCCCGACCTCCTCACCAGCGCCATCACCCTGGTCGGCATGCTGGGCTACCTCTGGTACCTCAACACCGACGTTTTCGCCTTCGTGATGGGGGCCATCCTCGTCGGCGCCACGACCTACCAGGTCCCCATGCTCATCGGGCGGCGGTACCTCAAGAAGGGGCGCCTGCACATCGACGAGCTGCAGGAGTCGATCCGCGGCCTCATTTACGGCGCGAAGGAGCTGAAGCTCGACTCCGAAAAGCGGGAGGCGTACTTCCAGGAAATCCTGCTGGCGGCGGAGCGCTCCGTGCTGAAGGCGGACAAGACCGGCCACACCATCATGCGCGTGGCCATGAACTACGGCGACCTGCTCAGCTTCTTCGTCATCGGCGCGGTCAGCTTCGTCTTCGTCAACCACACCGCCATCGGCAGCCGCGATCTGGTCGGCGTGATCATGGGGCTGATGTACGTCACCGGGCCGATCGCGCTCCTGCTGAACTTCGTCCCCCAGATCTCCGTCGCGCGCGTCTCCCTCAACGCGGTCAACGCGCTGTTCCGGCAGATCCCGGAGGAGCACCTGCCGGAGCGCCGGCCGCGCGTGCCGGAGTGGGATGCGCTGCGCTTCGAGGGGGTGCAGTACCAGTACGCCAGCAACGACGAGAAAGGCTTCACGGTCGGACCGGTCGACTTCGAGATCCGCAAGGGCGAGGTGACGTTCATCATCGGCGGCAACGGCTCCGGCAAGTCCACCCTGAGCAAGCTGATCACCCAGCATTACCGGCCGTCCTGCGGCGAGATCCGCTTCGGCGACGAGCCGGTCACGCCGGAGAACCTGGCCGTCTACCGCGACGGCATCGCCGCCATCTACTCCGACTACTACCTCTTCGACCGCGTCCTGGCCGGCACGCGGCTGGGCGACCAGCTGCTGCAGCCGCGGGTGGAGGCCTACCTCAAGGCGTTCGCCCTCGATCACAAGGTGGTCTTCAAGGACCGCCGGTTCTCCACCATCTCCCTCTCCGACGGGCAGAAGCGCCGCCTGGCCCTGATCGTCTCCTTCATCGACGACAAGCAGCTCTACCTCTTCGACGAATGCGCCGCGGACCAGGACCCCGGCTTCAAGAACGTCTTCTACCGCGAGGTGCTGCCGGAGCTGAAGGCGCAGGGGAAGGCCGTGGTGGTGATCAGCCACGACGACCGCTACTTCGACTGCGCCGACAAGGTCATCGTGATGGAGGACGGCCGCATCCAGCGCATCGAAGACCGTACCGTTCCCGCCTTCGACGAATCCGAATTCGAACAACTGGTGTTTGCATGAAATCGTTTCCCCTGACCCTGGCCCAGCAGGACATCTACTTCGACCAGCTCCACGCCGCGGCAAGCCCGCGCTACAACATCGGCGGCTACATCCGCTTTGCTGAGCTGGACCCCTCGCGCCTGCAGGCCGCGCACGCGCGCATGGTGCGGAGCCACGATGCCTTCGGCGTGCGCATCGACGGCGCCGCACAGTTCCTCGCCGCGGAGCGGACCACCGCCTTGCCGATTGTGGAGTTCGGGTCGGTCGAAGCCGCGGACGAGTGGCTGCGGGCGGAGTTCCGCAAGCTCTTCGTCATCGAGAAGGAGGAGCTGTTCCGCGCTTTCCTGCTGAAGATCGCCGGCGTCGAGTGGCGCTACGCGGTGGTGGCCCATCACCTGATGATCGACGGCTGGGGCTTCTCCAACCTCGCGCGGGTGGTGTGCTCCGAAGTCGGGGAAGAACAGGCGCTGCCATGGCACGAGCGGTCTGCCGACGATGCCGCCTACGCCGCCAGCGAGCGTTACGAGGAGAGCAGGCAGCATTGGACGGAGCACTGCAAGCCGCTGCCCGAGGCGGCGCTGACGCCGTTTCACCGCTCGCGGTTCCATGGCCTGGTGCCGAGCGAGCGGGAAACGCTCGTCCTCTCCCGGGAGGAGTACGCGCGGCACGCCGCCCGTGCCGCGGAAATGGGCGTCTCCATCGCCGCCTACTTCATGGCCCACATCGCGCGGCTCGCCGGGCGCGAGCGAATCATCCTCGGCGTCCCCTCGCACAACCGCCGCACCCACGCGCAGAAGCGGCAGATCGGCGTGGCCCTCGGCATCAACCCGCTGGCCATCGACGTCCGCGAGGCCGACACGCTGGCCACGCTCGCCGCGCGCATCCAGCAGACCCAGCGCCAGAACCTCCGCCACGCCCGCTTCCCCATCGGCCACACCCTGCGCAACCTCGGCCAGCAGCGGCTCCACGACATCGGCTTCAACTACCTGCAGATGAAGAACGAGGTGGAGATCCACTATCTCAGCCACGGGCACGAGCCGACCCCGCTCAGCATCACCCTCTTCGAGAACGGCGACGCGTTGCCGGTGGAGGTGCAGTTCGATTACCGCCTCGACTACTTCGATGCATCCGAGGCGAAGCTGCTCGTTTCGCGCTTTGCGCATCTGCTGGCCACCGGCGAGCTGCTCTCGCCGGCCGACCGCGCCATCGCCGCCAACGCCCCCGATACGGCGTTCCCCGAGGGGCGCATCGAGACGCTGTTCGAGCAGCACGCCGCGAGGACGCCGGACGCCATCGCGCTCGTGGCGAAGGAGCGCACGCTCACCTACCGCGAGCTGAACGAGCGGGCGGACGCGCTGGCCAAGCAGCTGCGAGCCGGCGAGCTGGTGGCCATCAGCTGCGAACGCTCCATCGAAGCCATCGTCGGCACGCTGGCCGTCCTGAAGGCCGGCTCCGCCTACCTGCCGCTCGATCCGAATTACCCGGAGTCGCGCCGGCAGTACCTGCTGGAAGACAGCGGCGCGCGGCGGATGATCACCGCGCACGGCGTGGCCGATCTCGCGGGCGACAGCCAGGTGGATCCCTCCGTCGCGTACGTGATGTACACCTCCGGCTCCACCGGCCAGCCCAAAGGCGTCATGGTCGAGCACCGCGGCGTGGTCCGCCTGGTGGTCGGAAACCACTACGCGCCGCTCCAGGCCACGACGCGCATGCTTCAGGTCTCCTCCTACGGCTTCGATGCCGCCACCTTCGAGATCTGGGGCGCGCTGCTCAACGGCGGCACGCTCGTGCTCTATCCGGAGAGCCACCTCGATCTCGACGTCCTCAACCAGCAGATCGACGCGCACCGCATCGATACCATCCTCCTCACCGCCGCCCTGTTCGAGCAGTGGAGCCACCAGCTGCCGAAGAACGGCACGCTCCGCTCCGTCCTTTCCGGCGGCGACGTGGTCAGCCCCGGCGCGGTGGCCCGCGTCTACGCGGCGATGCCGGACGTCACGGTGATCAACGCCTACGGCCCCACCGAGAACTCGGTCATGGCCTGCTGCTACACCGTCCCCCGCGAGGGCGACTTTGGGCGCGCCATCCCCCTGGGCAAGAAGATCAACGGCACGTCGCTGCACGTGCTGGGCAACAACCTCCAGCCGCTGCCGGCCGGCGCGGTCGGCGAGCTCCTCGTCGGCGGCCCGGGCGTCGCGCGCGGCTACTGGAACCGCCCGGAGCTGACGGCGGAGAAGTTCGTCACCATCGATGGCGAGCGCCTCTACCGCACCGGCGACCTGGTGCGCTACCTGCCGGACGGCAACCTCACCTTCATCGGCCGGGCCGACCAGCAGGTCAAGGTGCGCGGCTTCCGCATCGAGCCGGGCGAGATCGAGGCCCAGCTGCTGCGGGTGTACGGCGTCCGGGAGGCGGCCGTGGTGGTGCGCGGGGAGGGGGCCGACAAGACGCTCGCCGCCTACTGGGTCGGCGAGACCGACCCGCGCGCCGAGCTGGCCACGCTGCTGCCGGCGCACATGATCCCCTCCGCCTTCGTGCGGATGGACGCGCTGCCGCTCAACGCGAGCGGCAAGGTGGACCGCAAGGCGCTGCCCGACGTCGGCATCTCCGCGGCGCACGACTTTGTCGCGCCTTCCACGGCGACGGAGCGCCGCATCGCCGCCGTGTGGCAGGACGTGTTGAAGCTGGACCAAGTCAGCGTCACGGCCAGCTTCTTCGACCTGGGCGGGCACTCCCTGCTCGCGGCGCGGGTGGCGAACCTCATGGGCGGCGCGCTTCCCGTCCGCGCCATCTTCGAGCAGAAGACCATCCGCGCGCTGGCCGCCTGGCTCGACGCGCAGCCCTCGACGACCGACGCGCCGATCCCCCGCGTCTCCCGCGAGGAGCAGCTCCCGCTCTCCTTCGCCCAGCAGCGCCTCTGGTTCCTCGACCAGCTGGAAGGCGGCAGCGCGCAATACAACATCCCGTTCGCGCTCCGCCTCACCGGCGAGCTGCGCCTCCACGCGCTGCAGCACGCCTTCGACGAGATCGTCCGCCGCCACGAAGTCCTGCGCACGACCTATCACGACGGCGTGCAGGTGATCCACCCCGCTACGCCGCTGGAGATCGAGCGCGTCGACGCTCCGCCCGCGGAGACGCCCTTCGATCTGGCGCACGACCGGATGCTGCGCGTGCAGCTGCTCACCCTCGGCGAGCAGGAGCACCTCCTCTTCGTCACCCTGCATCACATCGCCGCGGACGGCTGGTCCATCGGCCTGCTGGTCCGCGAGCTTGCCGCGCTCTACGAAGGCCAGGACCTGCCGGAGCTTCCCACGCAGTACGCCGACTACGCGGCGTGGCATCGCGCGCGGATGCAGGGCCAGACGCTGGAGACGCAGCTCGCCTACTGGAAGTCGCAGCTGGCCGGCGCCCCCGCCGTGCACGGCCTGCCGCTCGACCATCCCCGCCCCGCGCGGCAGCAGTTCGCCGGCCGCACGCTCCGCACGCGCCTCGGCCGCTCCTTGCTCGCGGCGCTGAACGAGCTGGCCGCGCGCCACGACGCGACGCTGTTCATGGTCCTCCAGACCGCGTTCTCGCTCCTGGTCAGCCGCTGGAGCGGCACGCCCGACGTCGTGATCGGCACGCCGGTCGCCGGCCGGCAGCACCGGGACGTGGAGTCGCTGATCGGCTTCTTCGTCAACACCCTGGTCCTGCGCACCGAAGTGGCGGACGAGCAGCCGTTCCTCGACCTGCTGCGGAAGAACCGGGAGCGCGCGCTCGACGCCTTCTCCCATCAGGACGTGCCGTTCGAGATGCTGGTCGACGCGCTCAACCCGGAGCGGAGCCTGAGCCACACGCCGCTCTTCCAGCTGCTGTTCGTGCTGCAGAACAACGAGCGCTTCTCCCTGCAGCTCCCCGGCCTGGAGATCGCGCACGAGCGCGGCGAGCACGAGCCGGCCAAGTTCGATCTCCAGCTCTCCGTCCACGAGACGGAGGAAGGGCTCGACTGCGAGTGGACCTACGCCGCCGCGCTCTTCGACGCGCGCACCATCGAGCGCCTCGCCTCCAGCTTCGAGGTCCTGACGCACGCCATCGCCGCCGCGCCCGAAACCGCGAGCGGGAAACTGGCCATCCTCACGGCGGACGAGGCGCGCACCATCCTCGCCCGCGAAGGGGTCACGCGCGACTACGACTACCGCACCATCCATGAGCTCTTCGAGGAGCAGGTCGCCCTCGACCCTTCGGCCACCGCGCTCGTGTTCGAAGGGGAGCAGCTCACCTACGGCGAATTGAACGCCCGGGCCAACCAGCTCGCCCACTACCTGCGCGGCCGCGGCGTAGGCCGCGAGGTGCTGGTCGGCATCTCCATGGAGCGCTCCTTCGAGCTGCTCATCGGCCTGCTCGGCATCCTCAAGGCCGGCGGCGCCTACGTGCCGCTCGACCCGACCTATCCCCATGACCGCCTCGACGCCATGCGCGAGGACAGCGGCGTGGCCATCGTCGTCACCCCCGAGCTCTTCGCCGGGATCGGCGCGTACAGCCGGGAGAACCTCGGCGTCACCTCCCGGCTCGGCGACCTGGCCTACATGATCTACACCTCCGGATCGACGGGAAAGCCGAAGGGGGCGCTCAACGAGCACCGCGCCGTGGTCAACCGCCTGCTCTGGATGCGCGAGCATTTCTCGATCCGGAAAGGCGACCGCTTCCTGCAGAAGACGCCGTTCAGCTTCGACGTCTCGGTATGGGAGCTCTTCAACGCCCTGATCAGCGGCGCCACCCTCGTCATCGCCCGGCCGGAAGGCCACCGCGACGGCGACTACCTGGCCCGGCTCATCGCCGACGAGCGGATCACCCTCGTCCACTTCGTGCCGTCGATGCTCAGCGCCTTCCTCCGCACGCCGCATCTCGACCGGCTCACGACCGTGGAGCGCGTCATCTGCAGCGGCGAGGCGTTGCCGCCGGAGCTGGTGAAGGAGTTCTTCACCCACTTCCGCTGCGAGCTGCACAACCTCTACGGCCCCACCGAGGCGGCCATCGAGGTCACGCACTGGCAGTGCAAGCCGGAGCACGAGGAGATCATCACCCCGCTCGGACATCCGGTGGCGAACACGCGCATGTACGTGCTGGACGCGCATCTCCGCCCTCTTCCGGACGGCGTGACCGGCGAGCTGTACATCGGCGGCGTGCAGGTCGGCCGCGGCTATCACGGCCGCCCCGAGCTGACCGCGGAGCGCTTCCTGCGCAGCCCGCATCGCGCGGGCGAGCGCCTCTACCGCACCGGCGACCTGGCCCGCTACCGCACCGACGGCCTCCTCGAGTTCCTGGGGCGCATGGACGACCAGGTCAAGATCCGCGGCTTCCGCATCGAGCTGGGGGAGATCAAGGCCCGGCTGCTCGAGCAGCCCGGCGTGAAGGAAGCGCTGGTGCTCGCCCGCGAGCAGCGCCTCATCGCCTACATCGTTCCCCAGGAGCCCCTGCTCCTCGACGACCTGAAGGACGCCTTGAAGCGCCAGCTGCCGGAGTACATGGTGCCCGCGGCCTTCGTGCTGATGGACGCCTTCCCGGTGACGGCGAACGGCAAGGTGGACAAGCGGGCCCTGCCCGAGCCGGAGCGCATCGCGGTGACGTACGTCGCCCCCGCCGACCGGACCGAGGCGCGCCTCGCCGCGCTGTGGCAGGAGATCCTGCAGCTGGAAGAGCCGGTCAGCGTGACCGCCAACTTCTTCGACCTGGGCGGGCACTCGCTGCTCGCCACGCGTATCGTCAGCGCCATCTCCCACGCTTTCGAAAAGGCCGTGCCGGTGCGCGCGCTCTTCGAGCACAACACCGTCCGCACGCTGGCCGCGTACCTGGCCGAGCAGGGCGTGACGGCGTATCGGGCCATCCCGGCCGTGCCGCGCGAGGGCGCGCTGCCGCTCTCCTTCGCCCAGCAGCGCCTCTGGTTCCTCGATCAGCTGGAGGAAGGCTCCGCGCAATACAACATGCCGGCCGCTCTGCGCCTCCGCGGCGCGCTCGACCGCGAGGCATTGCAGCGCGCGTTCGACGCGCTGGTCGGGCGGCACGAGGTGCTGCGGACCCGCTTCGTCGACGGCGCGCAGGTGATCGATGAGCCCGCGCCGGTGCACATCCGTACGCTGCGCGGCTCGCCGGAGACGCTGGCGCGCGAGGAGGCGCTGCGGCCGTTCGATCTGCGCCGCGATCCGATGCTCCGCGTGACGCTGATCGAGCTGGGCAGGGACGAGCACGCGCTGCTCGTCACCCTCCACCACATCGCCGCCGACGGCTGGTCCGTCGACGTCATGATCCGGGAAATTGCGGCGCTGTACGGCGGCGGCACGCTGCCCGCGCTGCCCATCCAGTACGCCGACTACGCGGCCTGGCATCGGGAGCAGTTGCAGGGCGCCGGGTACGAGCGGCAGCTCGCCTACTGGAAGGCCCGGCTGGCGGACATGCCGCGGGTGCACGCCCTGCCGCTGGACCGCCCCCGCCCCGCAAAGTTCGACCCGGCCGGCGCGAGCCTCGTGCACGCGCTCGACGCCTCGCTCGTGGAGCAGCTCCGCTCTTTGGCCCAGGCGCACAACGCCTCGCTCTTCATGCTGCTGCAGAGCGCGTTCGCGCTGCTCATCGCGCGCTGGAGCCGGAGCGAGGACGTCGTGATCGGCACCCCGATCGCGGGCCGGGAGCATCGCGCGCTCGATCCGCTCATCGGCTTCTTCGTCAACACGCTCGTGCTGCGCACCCGCATCGACGGCGGGCAGACGTTCGCAGAGTTTCTCGCCGCGGCAAGGCAGACCGCGCTCGACGCGTACGCCAATCAGACCGTCCCCTTCGAGACGCTGGTCGATGAGCTCAAGCCGGAGCGCAGCCTCAGCCACGCCGCGCTCTTCCAGCTGATGTTCTCCCTCTCCCCGGTGGGGCAGACGCCGTCGCTGCCGGGCCTGGAGGTCGAGCTGCTGCCGGCGGACGCCCGCCTCACCAAGTTCGACCTGAACCTCACCGCCTTCGAGGGCAGCGAGCCGCATCTGCAGTGGGATTACGCTACCTCCCTCTTCGACGCCGCGACCATCGAGCGGCTGTCGGACAGCTTCGTGACGCTGCTGCGCGGCATCGCCGCCGCCCCTTCTGCCCGCATCGATGCGCTGCCGATCGCTTCCGCCGTGCAGCCCGATCGCGGCGCGCTCGTTGCGGTGCCGGAGCAGCTCGTGCACGAGTTGTTCGAGGAGCACGCCGCCCGCACGCCGGAGGCGGTTGCGCTGAAGACGGACGCCGGCCAGTGGACCTATCGCGCATTGAACGAGCAGGCCAACCAGCTCGCCTACGCCCTCATCGAGCAGGGCGTCGGCGCCGAGGTGCTGGTCGGCATCGCCACCGGGCGCTCGGCCGAGATGATCGTCGCGCTCCTCGCCGTGCTGAAGTCCGGCGGCGGCTACGTGCCGCTCGACGCAAAGTACCCGGCCGCGCGCATCCGGCAGATGATCGACGACAGCGGCGCCGCGATCGTGCTCCGCCAGGACGATGTGGCGCGTCTCGCCGCCGGCCGCCCCACCACCAACCCGCCCCGCCGCGCCACGAGCGCGAACGTCGCGTACGTCATCTACACCTCCGGCTCCACCGGCACGCCGAAGGGCGTCGTGGTGGAGCACGCCCAGCTGCGGTCGCACGTCGCGGCCATCGCGAGCCGCTGCCCCCGCACGGGCCAGCAGCGCGTGCTCTCCGTCACCTCCTTCAGCTTCGACGTCTTCGTGGAGGAGCTCGCCCTCTCCCTGCTCACCGGCGGCACGATGGTGCTCGTCCGCGAGGGGCTGGCCATCAGCGCGGAGGAGTTCTGGTCGCGCATCACCGGCGAGCGGATCACCGCCCTCTCGCTGACCACCGCGTACTTTCATTACCTCTGTACCGAGCTGAAAGAGCCGGCCGGGCAGACGCTGCAGCTGGTGTTCGTGGGCGGCGAGGCGCTGCTCCGCGAGCCGGTGCTGCAGTGGCAGCGCCTCGTCGGTACCAGCGCCGGCCTCTTCAACGCCTACGGCCCGACCGAGTGCACCATCATCGCCACCGTCTTCGACCTGCGCGAGCTGGGTGACGTTGCTCCGCCCATTGGCCGCGCGCTGCCGAACTACAGCGCGCATGTCCTCGACCCGGCCGGCAACCTCTGCCCCATCGGCGTCCCCGGCGAGCTGCACCTCGGCGGCAACAGCGTCGCCCGCGGCTACCTGCATCGCGATGAGCTGACCGTCGAGAAGTTCGTCACCATCCGCGGCGAGCGCCTCTACAAGACGGGCGATCTGGTCCGCCGCCTGGCCGACGGCAACCTCGCCTTCCTCGGCCGCACGGACGATCAGGTCAAGGTCCGCGGCTTCCGCATCGAGCTGGGCGAAGTCGAGGCGGCGCTGCTCCGCGCGCCTGCTGTGACCGAGGCCGTGGTCGTGGTGCGCGGCGAGCGCCTCATTGCCTATGTTGTGGGCGAGGCCGATGCCGCGCGAGCGACGCTGGAACAGGCACTACCGGCCCATATGGTGCCATCCGCCTTCGTGCAGCTGGACGCGCTGCCGCTCAACGCGAACGGCAAGGTGGACCGGAAGGCGTTGCCCGAGCCGGAGCGGGTCGAGGTTGCCTACCTCGCGCCTTCCACCGAAACCGAGGCGCGCCTGGCCGTTCTGTGGCAGGAGACGCTGAAGCTGGAAGAGCCGGTCAGCGTCACGGCCAACTTCTTCGACCTCGGCGGGCACTCGCTGCTGGCCACGCGCATCGTCAGCGCCGTCTCCGAGGCTTTCGACAAGGCCATTCCGGTGCGGGCGCTCTTCGAGCACAACACCGTCCGCTCGCTGGCCGCGCATCTGGAAGCGCAGGGCGTCACCGCCCACCGGGCCATCCCGGTCGTGCCGCGCGACGGCGCGCTCGCGCCTTCCTTCGCGCAGCAGCGCCTCTGGTTCATCGACCAGCTGGAAGAGGGCTCCGCCCAATACAACATCCCCGCCGCGTTGCGGCTTCGCGGCGCGCTGGACCGCGACGCGCTGCAGCGGACGTTCGACACGCTCGTCGGGCGCCACGAGGTGCTGCGTACCCGCTTTGTCGACGGCAAGCAGGTCATCCAGGCCGCCGAGCCGGTGAGCATCCGCACGTTGCGCGGCGAGCTCGAAACGCTGGCCCGTGAAGAGGCGCTCCGCCCCTTCGACCTGCGCCACGATCTGATGCTCCGGGTCACGCTCATCGAGCTCGGTGCGGACGACCACGCGCTGCTCATCACCATCCATCACATCGCCGCCGACGGCTGGTCGGTGGACGTGATGGTGAGGGAGATCGAGGCGCTGTACCGCGGCGACTCGCTGCCGCCGCTGCCCATCCAGTACGCCGACTACGCCGCTTGGCATCGCCAGCAGCTGCAGGGCGAGGCCTACGAGCGCCAGCTGGCCTACTGGAAGGCGCAGCTGGCCGACATCCCGGCCGTGCACGCCCTGCCCCTGGACAAGCCGCGCCCGGCGCAGCAGCGCTTCGAAGGCGGGGCCTTCGTGCGCGCGCTCGACGCGCAACTGCTGGAGCAGCTGCGCGGGATCGCGCAGCAGCACAATGCCTCCCTCTTCATGCTGCTGCAGAGCGCGTTCGCGCTGCTCGTGGCCCGCTGGAGCCGCAGCGAGGACGTGGTGATCGGCACGCCGGTCGCCGGCCGGGAGCATCGCGCTCTCGACCCGCTCATCGGCTTCTTCGTCAACTCGCTCGTCCTGCGCACGGGTGTGAACGGCGCGCAGACGTTCGAGCAGCTGCTGGACCAGGCGCGGCAGACCGCGCTCGACGCCTACGCCCATCAGACCGTTCCCTTCGAGACGCTGGTCGACGAGCTCGAGCCGGAGCGCAGCCTCAGCCACGGCGCACTTTTCCAGCTCACCTTCTCGCTCTCCCAGGTCGAGGCGCGCACGCTGAACCTGCCCGGCCTGGAGGTGACCACGCTGGAGAATGAGGTCACGCTGACGAAGTCCGATCTCAGCCTCACCGCGGTCGAAGGCGCGAGCCCGCGGCTGCATTGGGAGTACGCGACCTCGCTCTTCGAGCGGACCACCATCGAGCGGATGGCGGACAGCTTCGAGGTGCTGCTGCGCGGCATCGCCGCGGCGCCCGCGACGCGAGTCGATGCCTTGCCGCTGCTGACCGATCCCACGGCGCTGTTGAGCGAAGGCCGCGGCGAGCGGGTCGCTGTCCCCCGGGAGCTCGTCCACGAGCTGTTCGAGCAGCACGCCGCGCGGACGCCGGACGCCATCGCGCTGCGCACCGGCGCCGGCCAGTGGACCTATCGCGAATTGAACGAGCGGGCCAACCAGCTCGCCCACGCCCTCATCGAAAGAGGCGTGCAGGCGGAGACGCTGGTCGGCATCGCCACCGAGCGCTCCGCGGAGATGGTCATCGCCATGCTCGGCGTGCTCAAGGCCGGCGGCGGCTACGTGCCGCTCGATGCGAAGTACCCGCCCTCGCGCATCGCGCAGATGCTCGAGGACAGCGGCGCGCCGATCGTGCTCCGCCAGGACGAGGTCGCCGCGCTGTGCGCCGACAGGCCGGTGACCAACCCGGGGGTGAGAGCGACGAGCGCGAACACCGCGTACGTCATCTACACCTCCGGCTCCACCGGCAGGCCGAAAGGCGTGGTCATCGAGCACCGCAACGTGCAGTCGTACGTCGCCTCCATCCGCGCCCGCTACGGCTTCGGCGCCGAGGAGCGGGTGCTTTCCGTTTCTTCGTTCAGCTTCGACGTCTTCGTGGAAGAGACCGCGCTCTCGCTGCTCTCCGGCGGGACGATGGTCCTGGTGGCGGACGGCCTTTCCATCAGCGCGAAGCAGTTCTGGTCGCTGGTGGTCAGCGAGCGGATCACCGTCCTGGCACTCTCCACCGCGTACTTTCACTATCTGTGTACGGAATTGACGAGCGAAGTGGCGGCGGCGGTGAAGCAGACGCTGAGCCTCGTGCTCGTCGGCGGCGAGGCGCTGCTGCGCGAGCCGATGCTGCAGTGGCGGCGCCTGATCGGCCCGGACGTGGCGCTCTTCAACGTCTACGGCCCGACCGAGTGCACCGTGATCTGCACCGCATATGACATGCGGGAGTGGGACGGCGAGGGGCTGCCCTCCATCGGCCGCTCGCTACCGAACTACTCCACGCACGTCCTCGATGCGGCCGGCGCGCTCTGCCCCATCGGTATGCCGGGCGAGCTGTACATCGGCGGCGGCAGCGTCGGGCGCGGCTACCTGCACCAGCCGGAGCTGACCGCCGAGAAGTTCGTCACCCTGCACGGCGAGCGGCTCTACAGGACGGGCGATCTGGTCCGCCGCGGCGCCGACCACAACATCGCCTTCCTCGGGCGCACGGACGATCAGGTCAAGATCCGCGGCTTCCGCATCGAGCTCGGCGAGGTCGAGGCGGCGCTGCTGCGCGTGCCCGGCGTGGGCGAGGCGGTCGTGATCGCGAAAGGGGAGGGGAACGAGAAGCGGCTGATTGCGTACGTGGTCGGCGACGGTGTGGATGACCTGCGCGCGACGCTGGAGCGCACCCTGCCCGCGCACATGGTGCCCTCCGCCTTCGTGCCGCTGGACGCGCTGCCGCTCAACGCGAACGGCAAGATCGACAAGAAGGCGCTGCCCGAGCCGGAGCGCGTGGTGGTCGCTTACGTGGCGCCCGCGACGCCCACCGAGTCGCGCGTGGCCGCGCTGTGGCAACAGATCCTGAAGCTGGAAGAGCCGGTCAGCGTCACGGCCAACTTCTTCGACCTGGGCGGGCACTCCCTGCTCGCCACGCGCATCGTCAGCGCCATCTCCGAGGGGCTCGACAAGGCCGTGCCGGTGCGGGCCATCTTCGAGCACAACACCGTCCGCTCGCTGGCCGCCTATCTCGACGCTCGCGGCCAGACGGCCCATCGCGCCATTCCGGCCGCGCCGCGGACGGAGCCGCTGCCGCTGTCCTTCGCCCAGCAGCGCCTCTGGTTCATCGACCAGCTGGAGGGCGGCTCCGCCCAGTACCACATGCCTGCCGCGCTGCGCCTCTCTGGGCCGCTGGACCGCGAAGCGCTGCAGCAGGCCTTCGACGCGATCGTCGAGCGGCACGGGATCCTGCGCACCACCTACACGGCGGATGCGCAAACGATCGGCGCCGCGGCCTCGCTCCCCATCCGCATGGTGGACGTCGCGCCGGAGCAGCTGGAGGCGCTCATCGCGGAGGAGACGGCGCGCCCGTTCGACCTCGCCAGCGACCTCATGCTGCGGGTGGCGCTGTTCCGCCTGGCCGCCGAGGAGCATGTGCTCGTCTGCACCATGCATCACATCGCTTCCGACGCCTGGTCGGTGGACATCCTGATCGATGAAGTGCGCGAGCTGTACCGCGGCGAAACGCTTCCTCCGCTGGCCCTCCAGTACGCCGACTTTGCGCACTGGCAGCGCGCGCAGGAGACGGCGCCGCAGCTCGACTACTGGAAGAGCCAGCTCGCCGATCTGCCGCGCGTGCACAGCCTCCCCCTCGACAAGCCGCGCCCCGCGCAGCAGCGCTTCGAGGGGGGCAAGGTGGAGCGGACCATCGATGCCCGCCTCGCCGCGAAGCTGAACGGGCTCGCCCACGGCCGCAACGCCTCGCTGTTCATGGTCCTGCAGAGCGCGTTCGCGCTGCTGGTGGCCCGCTGGAGCCGCTCGAACGACGTGGCCATCGGCAGCCCCATCGCCGGCCGGGAGCACCGCTCGCTCGATCCGCTCATCGGCTTCTTCGTCAACACACTGGTCCTCCGCACCCGGATCGAGGAGAAGCAGACGTTCGGGCAGCTGCTCGACGCCGCCAGGCAGACCGCGCTCGACGGGTTCGCCAACCAGAGCGTGCCGTTCGAGACGCTGGTGGATGAGCTCAAGCCGGAGCGCAGCCTCAGCCACGGCGCGCTCTTCCAGATCATGTTTTCCCTGGTCCAGGGAGAGGCGCGGTCGCTGGCACTGCCCGGCCTCGAGGTCACCCCCCTCCCGCGCGACCTCGGCCTGACCAAGTTCGACCTCAACCTCACCGCGACGGAAAGCGGGGAGGGCTTGCAACTGCACTGGCAGTACGCCACGTCTCTGTTCGAGCAGGCGACGATCGAGCGGATGGCGGACAGCTTCGCCGTCCTGCTGCAGGCTCTGGCCGAGCAGCCGGCGACGAACGTCTACGAACTGCCGCTCGTCCGCGAGACGCCCGCCCTGCGCGGCCTCACCACCAATGAAGGCCGCGAGCGCTGCATCCACCGCGTGTTCGAGGAGCAGGCCGCGAAGACGCCGGATGCGCCGGCGGCCGGCGCGCTGACCTACCGCGAATTGAACCAGCGGGCCAACCGCATCGCCCACGCCGTGACGGGACGCGGCGCGCGCATCGGACTCTACGCCGAGCGCTCCGCGGACGTGCTGGCCGGCATGCTCGGCATCCTCAAGGCCGGCCTGACCTACGTCCCCTTCGAGCCGGGCAACACCCCGGAGCGCCTCCGCCACATCATCGACAATGCGGGGATCACCACCGTCCTCGCCCAGCCCCACCTCGCACACAACCTCTCCGCTGTGGACGTGCTGTCGTTCGATGCGGACGGCCCGTCTCACAACCCCGCGGCCGAGGTGGCTCTGACGGACAGCGCGTACGTCATGTACACCTCCGGCTCCACCGGCTTGCCCAAGGGGGTGGAGATCACCCACGCCGGCCTGATCGACTACCTCGCCTTCGCCTCGCGCCACTACTACGCCTCGCACCTGGAAGGCTCGTTCGTGGTGACGTCCCACGGCTTCGACATCACCATCCCCAGCCTTTACGTGCCGCTGATGCACGGCGGCCACGTCCGGTTCGCCACCCCCGGCAACGAGTTGCAGGAACTGGCCGCGAACCTCGACCGCCCCTGCCTCGTCCGCATGACGCCGATGCACGTGGCCGGTCTGCTTGCGCTTCTGCCAGCAACCAGTAACCAGCAACGAGCAACTTTCGTGATCGGCGGCGACCAGTTCCCCACATCCCTCGCCCTCGATCTGCAACAAAGATTTCCACATGCGCAGATCCACAACCACTACGGCCCCACCGAGACCGTGGTCGGCTGCGCCATGTACGACGTCACGGCCAATCTCGCGAACGCGAAAGCGCGGCTCCCCATCGGGCGGGCCATGGAGAACACCTCGCTCTTCGTCCTGAATGAGGCCATGCAGCCGAACCCGGTCGGCGTGCCGGGCGAGCTGCACATCACCAAAGGTATGGGCGGGGCGGGCGTGGCCAGGGGCTACGTCGGCCAGCCCGAGCTCACCGCGCAGAAGTTCGTGATGCACGACGGCGCGCGGGTCTACAAGAGCGGCGACCTGGTACGCCTGCTCCCCAGCGGCGACCTCGAGTTCCTGGGGCGCGTGGACAACCAGATCAAGATCCGCGGCTTCCGCGTCGAGCCGGGCGAGATCGAGAGCGTGCTCAAGTCTCTGGCCAAAGATGCGCTGGTGACGGTGCAGGGCGAAGGGGAGCACAAGCAGCTCGTCGCCTACGTCGTCGGCGACGTCTCCATCGACGCGCTGAAGGCTCGCCTTCGCGCCGCGCTGCCGGAGTACATGGTGCCGGCCGGCTGGTGCCTGCTGGAGGCCTTCCCCCTGAACGCGAACGGCAAGATCGACCGCAAGGCGCTGCCCGCCATCGAGCGCGCGGCGGTCGCCTTCGTGGCGCCGGAGACGGCGACCGAAACGCGGCTCGCCGCCATCTGGCAGCAGATCCTCAAGCTCGACGCCGAGCCGGGCGTCACCGCCAACTTCTTCGAGCTGGGCGGGCACTCGTTGCTGGCTACGCGGGTGGCCAGCGCGGTCAGCGCGGAGCTGGGCAAGAGCATCCCGGTGCGCACGCTCTTCGAGCACAGCACCGTCCGCACCCTCGCCGCGCATCTGGACGCCCTCGGCGCGAGCGAGCACCACAAAATCGAAGTCGTCCCCCGCGATCAGGAGCTGCCGCTCTCCTTCGCCCAGCAGCGCCTCTGGTTCGTCGATCAGCTCACCGGTGCCAGCGCGCAGTACAACATGCCGGCCGCCTTCCGCCTGCGCGGCCGTCTCGATCACGACGCGCTGCAACACGCCCTCGACGAGATCGTCCGCCGCCACGAGGTCCTGCGCACGAACTACATCAGCGAGCTGGGGGAGGGGAGGCAGGTCATCCGCGCCGCCGCAGCGGTGCCCATCACCCGCCTCGCCGCCACGGAAGCGACGCTGCAGGAGATCGCCAGAGCGGAAGCGCAGCAGCCGTTCGATCTGGCCAACGACCTCATGGTCCGCGCCGCCCTCATCGCCCTCGGCGAGAACGATCACGTGCTCCTCTTCACCACTCACCACATCGCCACGGACGGCTGGTCGAACGCGCTCCTGGCGCAGGAGTTCACCGCCCTCTATCGCGGCGACGCCCTCCCCGAGCTGCCGGTCCAATACGCCGACTTTGCGTCGTGGCAGCGCAACTGGCTGACCGGCGACGTCCTCGAAGCGCAGCTCGCCTACTGGAAGACGCAGCTGGCCGGCGCGCCGCCCGTGCACAGCCTTCCCCTGGACAAGCCGCGCCCCACGCTCCAGGGCTCCGCCGGCGACCGCTACGTGCAGAACCTCGACCGGGCCCTGCACGCCGGCCTCAACGCATTGGCCAGAGGTGAGAACGCCAGCCTCTACATGGTCCTGCAGAGCGCGCTCGCGCTGCTGGTCGGGCGGTGGAGCAACGAGACGGACGTCGTGATCGGCAACACCATCGCCGGCCGCACCCACCAGGACGTCGAGGCCCTGATCGGCTTCTTCGTCAACAACGTCGTCCTCCGCACCGACCTGGCCTCCGCGTCATCGTTCCGGGACCTGGTGGCCCGGGTCAAGCAGACCAGCCTCGAGGCGCACGCCAATCAGGACATCCCCTTCGAGATGCTGGTCGAAGAATTGAAGGTGGAGCGGAGCCTGGCCCACGCGCCGCTGGTGCAGCTCGTCTTCACCTTCCGCAACAACGAGCGGGCCGAGGTGAGCCTCCCCGATCTGGAGCTGGAGCCGCTGGGCGACTCTCTCGGCTCCAGCCGCTTCGACATCGAGCTGCTCGTCACCGAGCACGCCGACCGCCTGGAGCTGGCCTGGGGCTACTCCACCGACCTCTTCGAGCGCACCACCATCGAGCGCCTCGGCGAGAGCTTCGAGACCCTGCTGCGCAACGCGATCGCCGCGCCGGAGACGCACATCGAGCAGCTCGGCATCGTCAGCGACGCCGACCGCGCCCGCCGCGCGAGCTGGCAGCCGGCCGACCTGCCGTTCCCCGCCGACCTCTGCGTGCACGAGCTGTTCGAGCAGCGCGCGGCCGAAACGCCGGATGCCGTCGCGATCGTCTTCGATGGCGAGGAGCTGACCTACGGCGAGCTCAACGCGACGGCGAACCAGCTGGCGCGCTACCTGGTGGACAAGAACGTCAAGCCGGACGCGCGCGTGGCGCTCTGCACCGAGCGCTCCTTCGACATGGTGGTCGGCATGCTGGCCATCCTCAAGGCCGGCGCCGGCTACGTGCCGATCGATCCGCAATACCCGGAGGAGCGCATCGAGCAGATCCTGACCGACTCGGGCGTCTCCATGATCCTCACCCAGGCCGAGCTGCTGGAGCTGAACCCGATGTTCAACGACTACGCGGCCCTTCCCATCGACGGCGGCTTCCGCGACGTCCTCCTCGCCCGCTACTCCACCGAGAACCTCGGCGCGACGGCAACGGCGCGCAACCTGGCCTACGTCATCTACACCTCCGGCTCCACCGGCACGCCGAAGGGCGCCATGATCGAGCACCGCAGCGTGGTGCGCCTCGTCATCAACAACCACTACGTCCCGCTGAGCGCCGAGACGCGCATCCTGCAGGCTTCCACCAGCGCCTTCGACGCCGCCACCTTCGAGATCTGGGGCGCCCTGCTCAACGGCGGCCGGCTCATCCTCTATCCGGAGAGCCGCATCGACCTCGGCGCCATCAACCGGCAGATCGAGCAGCACGGGGTGAACACGTTCTTCGTCACCACCGGCCTGTTCGACCAGTGGAGCTACCAGCTGCCCAGGCGCGACTGCCTGCGCTGGATCCTCACCGGCGGCGACGTGACCAGCCCGGCCTCGGTGCAGCGCGTGTACGAGGCGCTGCCCGGCGTGCACATCAGCAACATCTACGGCCCCACCGAGAACACCACGTTCAGCACCTACTTCCCCATCGCCCGCGACGCCGACTTTGCCCAGTCGCTGCCCATCGGCAACAAGATCAACGGCACCTCGCTGCACGTGCTCGACCGGGCCCGGCAGGAGCTGCCGGCCGGCGCCATCGGCGAGCTCTACTGCGGCGGCCCCGGCCTGGCCCGCGGCTACCTCGGCCAGCCGGCGCTGACCGGCGAGAAGTTCATCACCATCGATGAGCAGCGCCTCTACCGTACCGGCGACCTGGTGCGCATGCTGCCCGGCGGCGACCTGGCCTTCCTCGGCCGGGCCGACAACCAGGTGAAGATCCGCGGCTTCCGCATCGAGCTGGGGGAGATCGAGGCCAAGCTGCTCCTCGTGCCCGGCGTGCGCGACGCGTTCGTGGTGGCGAAGGGCGACCGGACGAACAAGTACCTCGCCGCGTACCTGGTGGCCGAGGAGGAGGTCGACTGGCGCGTGGCGCTCAGGCAGACGCTGCCGGAGCACATGATCCCCACCGCCTTCGTCCGCATGAGCGCGCTGCCGCTCAACGCGAATGGCAAGGTGGACCAGAAAGCGCTGCCCGAGCCGGAGCGCCTGGCCCAGGCCGCTTACATCGCGCCCACTTCGCAGTCCGAGGTGATGATCGCCGCCATCTGGGCAGACATCCTCAAGCTCGACGGCAAGGTCAGCGCCAACGCCGACTTTTTCGACCTCGGCGGCAACTCGCTCACCCTCCTGCGCGTGAAGGCCCACGTGGAGAGCGCCTTCGGCATCGAGGTGCCGACCCGCCTCTTCTTCGAGTACCCCACCGTGACCGGCATCGCCCTGGCCACCGAGCTGCTGCGGAGCAAGTCCGCCACGGCCGCGCTCGGCGACGAGGTGGAGATGGAGGTAGGCGAGCTGTAGTCACAGAAACGATGAACGAGGAAGGATGAACGATGAACGGGTAGCGCCGCTTTTGTTCCTCATTCATCCTTTCGTCCTTCATCGCGTACCGTGACCGGCATCGCCTAGCACCGAGCTGCTGCGGAGCAAGTCCGCTACGGCCGCGCTCGGCGACGAGGTGGAGATGGAGGTAGGCGAGCTGAGTCATAGGAACGATGAACGAGGAACGATGAACGGGTAGCCGTTTTTGTTCCTCGTTCATCCTTCCTCGTTCATCGTTCCTGAAGGCCCGCCCCGAACCGCCGCTCCATCATAGTTATTTCAATGTCGCTCGACCCCTCTGCACCCGGGTGCGGAGGGGTTGCGGCGTGGAATTACGTACAGGTCAAATAACATTATGGACTGCACCCCGGAAGAATAGCTTCCCTCGTCGACCAAGCGTCCACGAATACAACCGTTTTGCCTGTAGGACAGCCGGCGCCCGCGCTGGCCCGATCAAGACTCGTTTACACGTCAGGAGCCCTTTATCCAGCCCATGATTCCGAACCTCGTCAAAGAAGCTCTGGAAGCCGGCGTGCAGCTCTACGTCGAGAACGGCGCGCTCAAGTTCTCCGTGCGCAAAGGGGGGTTCCCGGCCGGGCTGAAGGAGCAGATCGTCCGCCGGAAGGCGGAGATCGTGGCCTTCCTCTCCCGCGTCGACGGCGCGGGCGAGACGCAGCAGGCTCCGCTGCAGCAGGTGACGGACCGGACGGCGATCCCGCTCTCCTTCTCCCAGCAGCGCCTCTGGTTCGTCGATCAGCTGGAAGGGGGCAGCCACCAGTA
>DASYMJ010000004.1:0-2808 GCA_036009105.1 Thermoanaerobaculia bacterium
ATCGCGAGAGATGATACGAGCCGCCGCGGCCGATGCGCTTACTTCTCGACGATGTCTTTCTTGAGCGTGGAGACGGTGGCGAGCAGCTCGCCCTGCTCCCTGGCCGGCACCTTGAACTTGTCGAGGGTGGCGGTGAGGTAGACCACTGACTGGTTCCACTCCGCCTCGGTGATGCCCATGCCTTTGTGGCTCGTCTTCATGTCCCGGCCGGTGTAGATGCACGGCCCGCCCGTCGCGGCGCAGATCTGGTCGACCACGTGCTGGCGCACTTTCATCAGCGAGTCCTGGCTATGGCCGGCGAAGAAGCGGGAGAGATCCTTGTCGGTGGCCAGACGGCCGATGAAGTCGTCGGTCACGGCGGCGATGGCGTCGTAGCCGCCCAGGCGCGTGTAGAGGGACGGCTGTTTGGGCGCGTCCGCCGCGAGCGCGGAGAGGGAGACGAGGAGCAGGCAAACGAAGAGCAGGATGCGTTTCATGGTTTCTCCTTTGCGGGGAGTTACGAGGCAAAGGGGAAAACGGACGTGTCAAGTCAACGATGAACGATGAACGATGAACACGGGAGTCACCGCCGTCATCCGTTCATCGTTCATCCTTCCTCGTTCATCGTTTGTCCGCAGAAACGGCGGCGGGGCGAGAGCGGCTTACAGTTCCACCTGCGCGCCCAGCTCGATCACCTGGTTGGGCGGCAGGGAGAAGAAGGCGGAGGCGCCGGTCGCGTTGCGCACCATCCAGGCGAAGAGGTGCTCGCGCCAGATGGCCATGCCGGGGCGCTTGGTGGGGATCAGAGTCTCGCGGCCGAGGAAGTAGCTGGTGGCCATCGGGTTGAAGGGGACGGCGGCGGCGTGGCCGAGGCGCTCCAGCAGCTCGGGGATGTCCGGCTCCTCCATGAAGCCGAAGCGGACGATGAGCCGGAACACGCCGTGGCCGAGCTCCGTCCACTCGTAGCGCTCGTCCTCCCCCAGATGCGCCGTCTCCTCCGAGTCGACGGTCAGGAACACCACGCGCTGATGCACGACCTTGTTGTGCTTGATGTTGTGCAGCAGCGTGGTCGGCGTCCCTTCCGTCATGCGGGACATGAAGATCGCCGTGCCGGGCACGCGTGGAATCTTGTTCCGCGCCAGATCGCGCAGGAAGTCATCGATGGACAGCGACTGCTCGGCCAGGCGCTGATTGAGGATGGCCCGGCCGCGCCGCCAGGTGGTCATCATGGTGAAGACGAACAGGCCGATCACCAGCGGGAACCAGCCGCCGTCCCAGATCTTGATGATGTTCGCGCCGAAGAAGGCCAGGTCCATGACCAGGAAGGTGATGGCCATGGCCAGCACGCCGCCCAGCTTCCAGTGCCAGCGCTCCCGTTCGACCACGGCGAGGAGCATGGTGGTGATGGCCATCGTCGCCGTGACGGCGACGCCGTACGCGGCGGCCAGATTGGAAGACTTCCCGAACGCGAGCACGAGGCCGATGGCGCAGATCATCAGCGCCCAGTTCACGGAGGGGATGTAGATCTGCCCGATCTCCCGCGCCGAGGTATGGCGGATGCGGATGCGGGGCAGGTAGCCGAGCTGCACCGCCTGGCGCGTGAGCGAGAACGAGCCGGAGATCACCGCCTGCGACGCGATCACGGCGGCGAGCGTGGCCAGGATCACCAGCGGGAACGTCGCCCACTTCGGCGACATCATGAAGAACGGATCCGCCGCGCCGGCCGGAGCGTGCAGCAGGTACGCGCCCTGCCCGAAGTAGTTGAGCAGCAGCGCGGGAAAGACGAGCGTGAACCAGGCGATGCGGATGGGCCGGGCGCCGAAATGCCCCATGTCCGCGTACAACGCCTCGCCGCCGGTGACGCAGAGAAAGACCGCGCCGAGGACGAGGAAGCCGTGCAGCTGGTTCTCGATGAAGAAGCGGATGGCGTGGGTCGGGACGACGGCGAGCAGCACGTGCGGCTCTTCGACGATGTGCGGCACGCCGATGGCCGCGATGACGAAGAACCAGACCATCATCACCGGGCCGAACATCGCCCCGACCTTCGCCGTCCCGACGCGCTGCACGAGGAAGAGCACGAGGATGACCAGGACCGTGAGCGGCACGACATACGGCGTGAGGCCCGGCGCCGCCACTTCCAAACCCTCGACCGCGCTGAGCACGGAAATGGCGGGCGTGATCATGCCGTCGCCGTAGAGGAGCGCGGCGCCGAAGAGGCCGAGCGCGATCAGCGTCCCGCGGTGGAAGGACGCCTTCCCGCTGCGCGACATCGGCCGCACCAGCGACATGAGGGCGAGGATGCCGCCCTCGCCGCGGTTGTCCGCGCGCATCACGAAGGCGAGGTACTTGACCGAGATCACGATGATGAGCGACCAGAAGATGAGGGAGAGGATGCCCAGGACGTTGCCGGGCGTGGCGGCCACGCCGTGCTCGGAGTGGAAGCATTCGCGGAGGGCGTACAGGGGAGAGGTGCCGATGTCGCCGTAGACCACGCCGAGCGCGCCCAGGGACAGCGCTGCGAGCTCCTTGCGTCCGGGGCTGTTCCGGGCACGGTGGCCCGGCACGCGGAACGCGCCAGTCCCCTCCGAACGTGCCGCGTCGCTCATGACGAGGGTGGCTTCACGTCGATCTGGTATCACGGCGCGATCCGCCTCGCTATGCCGCACGGCGTCGTGTTGCTGCACCACAAGGAACTGTTGACAGGTCGGTACGTTACGGGCTAGGCACGACAGTGTGTTGCGATCATCTCGGATCGTTGGTTGTGCGATGGGAGTCGCGGTCGCGGTAACCGCGGCATCCTGTGACAACCTGTCGCCCGAGCTGGGCGGG
>DASYMJ010000005.1:0-6286 GCA_036009105.1 Thermoanaerobaculia bacterium
GAAGAACAGAACAACAACGACCAGAACACCACCGACATGCTCCAGGCCTTTGCCGCGCTCGATACGCCGGCCCAGCAGCAGCGCGACGCCGTGACCGCCTGCCTGCTGGCCGGCCTTTCCTTCATCGGCATCGACGCCACGCAGAACACGATGCTGGCCTTCAGCGCCATCAACAGCGATCAGCTCTGCATCGAGCTGGCGCACTCCATCGAGACCTGCCTGGCCGGCAGGGGCTACGGCATCCGCGCCCTCTCCGGCCCCTTCATCCAGCTGCGCGCGGCCGGCACGCAGATCAGCGTTGACAACCTGGTCAGCGCGCTCGTCTCCTTCTCCTGGTCGCTGCAGGCGGGAGCCGGGCAGTGAAGCGCCTCTGGCTCCTGCTCCTCCTCGCCCTGCCGCTGGGCGCGCAGACGCCACCGGTCACCGCGACCTGCGCGCCGACGCTGGCCTACAACGCCGGCACGCTGCAGTGGTCGGTCGACTACACCGGCTGCCCCACGCCCCCCACCTTCAATACCGGCGACCAGCTGACCCTGATCATCGGCTCGGCCCGGTGCACCGGCACGGTCACGAGGTACGACCCGGCGACCAGCCTGATCTCCGCCGGCGTCACCTTCTCCGTTCCGCCGGCCTGCTCGCCGACCAATACCTACTCGGCCTCGACGGCGCAGCTGGTGACCGGCAGCACCACCACGAACCTGAAGCTGATCAATGCCTTGAGCCAGTTCGCGCAGACGCTGAGCGTGGGGCCGGTGACGGCGGGCGACACCCAGGGGAACGCGCAGTCGACGGCGACCCCCGGCGACTCGCAGGCCTTCCACCTCGTTTACGAGGCGAACTACATCAAGGTCCCCCCTTTCGTGCCGACGCCGAACCTGCCGTTCTTCGCCCGGCTGGAGCGCTCTCTGGCGCTGTCGATCGATACGACCGATCAGGAGCAGGGCTTCATCGATGACAACAGCATCTCCGGCGGCCTCTTTCTGCCCCGTATCGCGGCCGGCAATCTCCTGGCCCAGGGGAAGATCGGCGGGCAGGTGCAGTACGAGCGGGCCATCCACGGCAGCGACAGCAATCTCGACGCGACGGCGACGCTGGAGGGGCTGATCCCGGCCATCCAGAGCCTGAATCTCTTCTCCGAGACGGTCCGCCGCGGCTCGCCCCTCGCGCTGACGGTCTCCTACGGCCTGCGCCGCAAGCACGTCGGCACGACGGACGACAACGGCCGCGTCTTCAGCGGCACGGCGCTGTACCACATCTTCGCCGGCGACCAGTACCAGATCGACCTCTCCGCGACGACGACCTGGAACGACGTGGACAACCTGCCGGCCGGCACCTCGCGCACGCAGCACAACTTCAAGGCCCAGATCTGGTATGCGCCGACGGCCAGCTCGCCCTTCAAGGTGACGACCTCCTTCGCCAACGGCTCGTTCGGCCCGGTGCTGCAGAACCTCCGCCAGTACTTCATCGGCGTGGCCCTGATGAATGTGTCGTCGAGGGTGACGACGCCGACGAAGCCGCAGTAGCGGGTTGTCGGTTGTCGGTTATCAGTTGTCGGTAGAACTACTGACAACCGACAACTGACGACCGACAACTCCGCGGTCCGGCATCACGAACACCTCCCGGGCCAGCTCCGACCACAGCGTCTCCGGCCTGTAGTAGCTGTCCAGCAGCGAGGGCTGCCAGGTGAACAGGTCCGGGTTGAGGCGGCGGAACTCGGCAAAGTCCGCCGCGCCGCCGCGCGCCATCCGCTCCCGGATGAGGAGCAGGTACGCCCACGTGATCGTCTCGTGGTACAGCCCCGGCTTGCCCAGGCTCGCCGCGAACCGCCGCAGTCCCTCCACGAACCGCATCAAAGCCTCGGCCGGCGGGAAGTCGCGCAGATAGAAATAGGCCAGCCGGACGTGATCCGGGTGGTGGAACTCCTCCGCCGGCAGCGTGCACGCCTCGAAGGCCTCCAGGAACTGCCGGTCACTTCGCACGGCGCTTCGTCTCCTTGAGCTGATGGCTGGCCGTGGCGTCGAGGTCGAGGTGGTAGACCTGCTTGAGCTCCCCGATCTTCTGCAGCGACTTGGCCCCGAACGGCGCCTTCCCCTCGAAGGCATGCAGCACGATCCCCTCCAGCAGGTCGCCCAGCGAGATGTCGTGGTACTCGGCCAGGCCCTTGAGCACCTTGAGGATGCGCTTCTCCATGCGCACGCCGGTCTGGACGCGTTCGATCTCGATCATGGTACGAGTGTACCATGGTAACAACGACGCCACAATGGCGATGCAATGGTGTCTCTACGAACGCATGACTATCATCAACTGCCCCGAATGTGGACGCCAGGTTTCCGGGAAGGCCCCGACCTGCCCGCACTGCGGCGCACCGATCGCTTCGCCGGCGAGCCGCCCTTTCCTGCCGGCGGTGCAGGCGCCTGCGAAGAAGAACGTCAGCTGTCTCACCGCCGGCTGCGTGATCTTCGGAGTGCTCGTGATCATCGGGATGATTGCCGGTGGAAGCGGCAACTCCGGCGGGTCATCCAGCCCGAGTTCGCCTGCCGCATCCCCTCCGCCTCCTTCGCGTGAAGAAACAGCGCTCAACAACACGAAGCTCGTCGACTTCTCCTGGAGTAAAGGCGGCTTCGACAACGTGATGCTCGCGACGTTCGTCATCAAGAACAACAACGACTTTCCCATCAAAGACATCACCGTCAAATGTACGCACTCGGCCAAGAGCGGCACGGAGATCGATAGCAACACGCACACGATCTACGACACCATCAAGCCTCACAAGAAGCGCACGTTCCGCGAGGTGAACATGGGATTCATTCACAGCCAGGCCGCTTCGTCCGGTTGCACGGTCACCGGCGTGGTGCCCGAGTGAATGTCTCTCACACCTCGCGTACATCGGACATCGTTTTGCGTCCGTTCGCCGCAATGAAGGCGTCGAGATAGGTTCGATTGGCAAAGACGAAGGTGTGGAAGGTCCCGTACCATCCGCTGTAGCGAATCGCGGCTGTCTTCGCCGAACACGTTGCCTGGAGATGGTTTTCGGCGTCGGGACGCGTGCTGTGGAACACCCAGATCCCGGCGATCAGGATCACGATGCCGAGCAGAGCGCCGGTCACGGGATGGCCAAGCGTCGCGGCGATGAACCAGAGTGCGAGCCCGGCAATGATCGCCGCCCCCAGTTATTTCGGCGCTCGTGCGAAGCCGGCGGCGTGGCGAACGCAGGACGAACAATACGGAACGTCCCACCAGGACGTCGTCGTGTGTTGAACTCTCTTACCCGTCGTTCGCGAGGCCGCCGTGCGAAACTCGCTCTGCGCTGCCGGAGCAACACACGCACGCGCGCGGCCAGCGGAGAATCCGGGCTGAGATCTGCAGTGAATAGGCCATGCGTGCGCCAGTTGGAGCCAGAATAGTGGCGAAGCCCTACCGCCGCCCGGCCACCCTCCGCACCTCCGCCGCCAGCGCCGCGGGCTCGACCGGCTTCGACAGGTAGGCGTGGAAGCCGGCGGCGAGGGCGCGGTCGCGGTCGTTGGAGGCGGCGTAGGCGGTGAGGGCGATGGCGCCGATGGAGCTGGTGCCGTCGCCGCCCTGGCGGATGCGGCGGATGAGGGAGTAGCCGTCTTCGCCGGGCAGGCCGATGTCGCTCACCACCACGTCGAACGTCCCCGTGCCCAGAGCGCGCAGCGCCTCCTCGGCGGTGGCCACGGCAACCACCATGGCCCCGAACTGGCGCAGCGCGACGCCGAGCATCGTGCGCGTGGCATCCTCGTCCTCCACGATGAGCACGCGCACCTCGCGCAGCAGGGCGGGGGTGGCGCGGCGGGCGGCGTCGGGCGGGGGGACCTCGCGGGCCGGAGTGAGCAGGGGCAGCAGGATGGTGAACGTCGCGCCGCGGCCCGGCCAGTCGCTGGCCGCCGTCATCCGGCCGCCGTGCAGCTCGACCAGGTTGCGCGCGATGGACAGCCCCAGGCCGAGGCCGGAGTGGCGGCGGTTCATCCCCGTCTCGCCCTGGCGGAAGCGCTCGAAGACGAAGGGGAGGAACTCCGGCGCGATCCCTTCGCCGTCGTCGCCCACCGTCACGCGCGCCGTGCCGGGCTGGGGCTGGTCGAGCGTCACCCGCACCCGGCCGCCGCGCGGCGTGAACTTCACCGCGTTGGAGAGCAGGTTCCAGAGCACCTGCTGCAGCCGCGCCGGGTCGCCGCTCACGCGCGCCCCCTCCGCCTGCAGCTCCACATCGATCATGATCTGCTTCGCGTCGGCGGCGGAACGGACCGTCTCCAGCGCGGCCAGGATCGGATCGGCCAGCCGCACCGGCTGCAGCGAGATCTGCATCTTGCCGGTCACGATGCGGGACACGTCGAGGATGTCGTCGATCAGGCGCGACTGCGCGGCGGTGCTCTGCGCGATCGTCTCCACCGCCGTCCTCACCGTCTCCTCGGCCAGCCCGCCCATGCGCAGCATCGAGGCCCAGCCGAGCGTGGCCGTCATCGGGGTGCGCAATTCGTGGGAGAGGGTGGCCAGGAAGTCGTCCTTCGCCCGGTTCGCGCTCTCCAGATGCTGATAGAGGCGCGCGTTGTCGGCGGCCATCGCCGCGCGCCGCGCGAGGTCGTTCGCGGTCCGTCGCGCCGCCTCGTCGAAGCGGCGGCCGGACTCCGCGTTGACGAAGGTCAGCGCGCCGAGAGTGCGGCCGCGGGCGATGAGCGGCACGATGACCGCGGAGCAGAAACCGAGGCGGCGCAGGATGTCCAGATGCTCCTCGCTGCGGGCCAGGCGGGTGAGCAGCGCGTCGTCGATATCGGTCGCCTCCGGGCGGCCGCTCCGGATCACCCGCGGCGGACCGTAGGCCGGATCGCCCAGCGTGGGGTACTTCCGCTCCGCCTCTTCCGCCAGCGCGATCTGCCGCTCATCGGAATGCTTGATCACGAGGCGCCGGACCGCTCCCTGCTCGTCCACCACGTCGACGAAGCACCAGTCCGAGAACTGCGGCACCGCGATGGCGGCGATGGCGGCGAGCGTCTGGTCGTAATCGAGCGAAGAGCTGAGCACCTCCGCCGCCTGCGCCACGAACGACGCGGTGGCGAGCAGCCCCGCCTTGTCCTCATCGGAGCGGCGGCGGTCCGTCACGTCGCGCTGGGTGCCCCAGGCGCGCACGACCGCATCATTCTCGATGATGCCGATCAGGTTGTTGGCGAAGTACTTGATGTTGCCGTCGCGGTCCACCTCCGTCGACTCCGCATCGGCGAGGCGATAGCCGGACTCGATGAAGGCGCGGAGATACTCGTGGTTCGCCGGCTCTTCGGGCAGGAGGAGGTCGCCCAGCCGGGCCCCGGTCAGCTCTTCCCGGCTGGCAAAGCCGTACATCGCGGCCATGGCGTCGTTGCATTCGGCAAGGTAGCCGTGGCGGTAGAAGAGGTCGATCTGTTCCTCCGGCGGCAGGGACGTCGGCACCGGCTGCTCCAGCTCGAAGCGCCAGATGGCCTCGCTGGTGGTGGTCAGGAAGGCGCGGTAGCGCTCCTCGGAATGGCGCAGCGCGCTGAGATCGCGGGCGATGCAGAAGTGCAGCCCGGGGACGAAGTTCGCGCGCGAGCGCCACTCCAGCGTCGTCTCCGTGCCGTCGAGCGCGCGGATGGGAAACTGCACGGCCAGCGCCCCGTCGCCTTTCAGCTGCTGGAATTCCGCGATGGCTGCCTCGAGGTGATCGGGCGGGATGAAGTCGCGGAAGTGGCGGCCGACGAGCTGCTCCGGCGTGCCGCGCAGCATGCGGCACATGCTCGGGTTGAGGTCGACGTAGGTGCCGGCGTCGTCGACGATCATGATGCCGTCCGGCGTCGTCTCGAAGAGTGCCTTGTAAAGAACCTCCGCCCCGATTTGCATCGGCTGCAATTCTATGCTCTGAGCATCCCCTCCAGCAGCTCGTCCTTCTCCGACCAGATCTGCTCGATCCACTGCTTGAAGGCGCGGGAGGTGGCGGGCTGGATGACCATCGCGCCGCAGAACTCCGGCGGTACGGCGATGCGCCGCACGTGCGCCGCGATGCGCGGCACCCGGCCGGTGACGAAATCCCAGAAGCGGATGTCGTGGCCGGGGTAGGCGAGGGTGACGTCGAGGAAGGCATCGAGCTGGTCGCCGAGGGAGGCGAAGACGAAGGCGATGCCGCCGATGCGCGGGCGGAGCAGGTGGCGGAACGGCGAGCCCTGGTCGGCCTGCTTCTCTCTGGTGAAGCGGGTGCCCTCGATGAAGTTCAGGACCGCCACCGGGATCTCCCGGTAGCGCTGGCAGGCGCGCCGCGTCGTCT
>DASYMJ010000006.1:0-5226 GCA_036009105.1 Thermoanaerobaculia bacterium
TGCAGGCCACGCAGACCGGCCCGCACACTTACCTCGTCGGGAATCAGTTCGAGGCCGATACGTTCAAGCCCGGCCACTACACCATCGAAGTGCTGATCCGCGACCTCAAGGCGGACCAGGCCACGACGCAGCCGTACGTGCTGAAGACCGACTTCGACGTAGTGCCGTAGGAAATGTGGGGCCGGCTCTCAGCCGGCCCGTCGTCAACGAATGGTTGGGCCGGCTGAGAGCCGGCCCTACACTTTTCTACTCATTCGCCAGCAACCAGGCCAGGCCCGCCACCGCCGCCGTGTCCTGGGCGAGCTCCTTCGGGTCGATCTTGTCCAGCGTGTCGGCCGGCGTGTGGTGATAGTCGAAGTAGTGGCGCGCGTCGGGGACGAAGCCGTAGCCCGGCACGCCCGCCTCCACCAGGAACGAGGTATCGGCGCCCGTCTCCGGCGTCGACTCGAAGCGGTCCGCGCCCACCGCGGCCAGCGCCTTCGACCGCGCTTCGAGCGCGGCCAGCGCACCGCCCTTGAGCGAGGTGCGGAAGCCGGTCGGGGCCGCGGCGCCCGCGTCCGTCTCGATCGCGGCGACGTGCTTCTCGTTCTTGTGCTTGTCGAAGTACGCGCGGCCGCCGCGCAGGCCGTTCTCCTCGTTCATGAAGAGCACGCAGCGGATGGTGCGCCGGGGCTTGAGGCCCAGCTCCCCCAGCAGGCGCATCGTCTCCATCACCATCACCACGCCCGAGCCGTCGTCGATGGCGCCCTGCCCGAGGTCCCAGGAGTCGAGATGGCCGCCGATGAGGACGATCTCCTCCGGCTTCTCCGTGCCGCGGATCTCCGCCACGACGTTGGCCGACTGCACGTCCGGCAGCGTCTTCGGCGTGAGGGTCAGATGCATCCGCACCTTCTCCCCTTTGGCCAGCAGGCGGTGCACGAGGAGCGAGTCCTCCACCGTCATCGCCGCGGCGGGGATCTTCGGCAGTTTCTCGTCGTAGCGCATGGCGCCGGTGTGCGGCGTGCGCAGCGAAGCGGAAGCGACGGAGCGGATCAGCGCCGCGACGGCGCCGTACTCCGCCGCGCGGCTGGCGCCGCGGCCGCGATACTCCACCGCCTCGCGGTAGGCCTCGAACGCGCGGCCGCCGCGGACCATCTCCAGGTTCATCGGGTTGTTGTAGACGACGATCTTCCCCTTCACCTTGCTGCCGAGGGCCTTGAGCTCGTCGTAGTTATTGACCTCGACCAGTTCGGCGGTGATGCCGGCGGCGGGCGTGGCCACGCTGCCGCCAAGGGTGGTGAGGACGATGCGCTGGTCGTTGTGGGAGACGAGCGTGGCGCGCTCGACGCCGCGGACCCAATGCGGCACCATCACCGGCTCGTTGCGCACGTCGATGCCCCACGTCTTGAACTGCCGCGTGGTCCACTTCACGGCCAGTTCCGCGCCGCGCGAGCCGGAGAGGCGGGCGCCGATGTTGTCGGTGAGATAGGAGAGCGTGTCGTACGCGCGCGTGCTGCCGGCCGCAGTGGAGACGAGCCGGTCCGCGTCGGTCTGGGCGGCCAGGGGGAGGGAGGCGAGAAGAAGGGCGGCGAGCAGCGTTCTCATGCAGCCGGGTAGTGTAAGCGACGAGCCCGGACTCACCCCAGGATCGCGCTGGGGGGAAATGTAGGGCCGGCTCTCAGCCGGCCCAATATCGATGCCGGGCCGGCTGAGAGCCGGCCCTACATTCAGATCTCTTCGGTATCGATCTGCGCGCGCTGCAGGGCGCCGCTGTAATCGACGTAGATCGACTTCCACTCGCTGAACACGTCGATGCCGGCGATGCCCGCCTCGCGATGCCCGTTGCCGGTCTGCTTCGTCCCGCCGAAAGGCAGATGCACCTCGGCGCCGATGGTCGGCGCGTTGACGTAGAAGATGCCGGTGTACATGTCGCGCATGGCCACAAACGCGTTGTTGATGTCCCGCGTGTAGATGGAGGAGGAGAGGCCGTACTTCACGCCATTGCCGATGGCGATCGCCTCTTCCAGCGACTCGCACTGCATCACCGCCGTGACCGGGCCGAAGATCTCTTCCTGCGCGATGCGCATCTCCGGCTTCACGCCGGCGAACACGGTCGGCTCGTGGAAGTAGCCGTTGGCGTAACCGCCGGCGGTCAGCGCGGAGCCGCCGGCCACCACCTGCGCCCCTTCGTCCCTGCCGATCTGCACGTACTTTTCGACCGTCTTCACCTGCGAGGCGGAGACGTTCGGGCCCATGTCGATCTTCTCGTCCAGGCCGTCGCCCACGCGCAGCTTCTTCGCCCGCGCGGCGAGCTTCTCCACGAACTCGCCGTAGATCTTCTTGTGCGCCACGATGCGCGAGGCGGCGGTGCAGCGCTGTCCGGCCGTGCCGAAGGCGCCCCACAGCGCGCCGTCGACGGCGAGGTCGACGTCCGCATCGTCCATCACCAGGATGACGTTCTTGCCGCCCATCTCCAGATGGACGTGCTTGAACTGCGGCGCGCAGGCGACGGAGATGTCGCGGCCGACGTCGGTCGAGCCGGTGAACGAGATCACCGCCACCTTGGGATGCTTCGTCATCGGCTCGCCCACTTCGCGGCCGCCGCCGGTCACCACGTTCCACACGCCCTTCGGCAGCCCGGCCTCTTCGAAAGCCTCGGCCAGCATGATCACGGAGAGCGGCGTGAGCGAGGCCGGCTTGATGACGACCGTATTGCCGCAGATCAGCGCCGCCATCCCCTTCCAGGCCGGGATGGCGATGGGGAAGTTCCACGGCGTGATCAGGCCCGCGACGCCGAGGGGCATGCGCACGGCCATGTTGAATTTGCTGGGGAGCTCGGAAGGGGTGGTCACGCCATGCAGGCGGCGCCCTTCGCCGGCCATGAGGAAGGCCATGTCGATGGCTTCCTGCACGTCGCCGCGCGTCTCCTGCAGGACCTTGCCCATCTCCCGCGTCATCTCCCGGGCGATCTTTTCCTTGTCGCGCTTGAGGATGTCGCCGACGCGGTAGAGATACTCGGCGCGCTTGGGGGCCGGGGTGAGGCGCCAGGCGTTGAAGGCGCGGTCGGCCGCGTCGACGGCCGCATTGAGGTCGTCCGCGTTCGACTCGGCGAACGTGCCGATCAGGTCATCGTGGTTGGCCGGATTGCGGTTCTCGAACGTCTTGCCGCCCGAGGACGGCACCCAGCGGCCGTCGATGTAGTTGTGGTAGTCGCGCGTGGCGCGCAGACCTTCGTTGGTGGACATCAGAGGACTCCTAAGGGTTTTTTGAACGATGAAGGATGAACGATGAACAGAGGCCGCTTGCCTTTTGTTCATCGTTCATCCTTCATCGTTCTAATTGCGATGTTGTCTGGCGGGGCCGTGGTTGTTGTGATTGTTCTCGCGCTCGGCGTTCGGCTTGGTGGAGCCCATGTCGACGTTGCCCCGGAAGCGCGCCCCTTCCGCCACCACGATCTTCGGCGCGCGGATGTTGCCGTCGACGGTCGCCGTGGTGACGAGCTCGACCCGGTCGTCGGCGGAGATGTCGCCGGTGAGACGCCCCTCGACCGTGACGTTCTTGGCGTGCACGGTGGCTTCCACCCGGGCCTGCGTGCCGACCCGCAGGTCGCCCGAGAGGTTGATCTTGCCGCGGATCGTCCCTTCCACCACCACCGGCTCGGAGCCGGTCACGGTGCCTTCGATGACCACGTTCGGGCCGAAAAACGTGCCGCTCGGCAGAGGCTGGCCGTCGGCGCTGCGCGGCTGCGGACGAGGCGGGTTCGGGTCTTTACTGGATGAGAAAAGCGCCATGGGCCGCAAAGCATAGCATGCGAGGAACAGGTGTCATCCTGAGGCGCGAAGAGGCCGAATGGATCCCCCCGGCGCTGGCGAGGAGATCCGTTCGCCTCTGCGGGGCTCAGGATGACACGCGGCGTGCATTACCATTTGGCGGCTTCAACGGAACCGGAGCTTACTCGTAGAGGCAGTGGGAGTTTCGATTGCGGAAAACGACGGCAGTTCTTCTTGCGGCAACCCTCCTCGCATGCCGCAGCGGCAGTAAAAAAACCGATTACAAAACCGAAAAGGCGGACCGCGGCAACATCACCATGACGGTCACCGCCACCGGCACCGCCTCGGCCGTGACCACCGTGCAGGTGGGCAGCCAGGTCTCGGGCGTCATCGCCCGCCTTTACGCCGACTTCAACAGCCACGTGACGAAGGGCCAGCTGCTGGCCGAGCTCGACCCGACGCCGTTCCAGGCCCAGGTCGAACAGCGCCAGGCCGACGTGACGAAGTCGCGGGTCGAGGCGGCCAACGCCAGGATCACCTACGAGCGGCAGCGGCGCCTGGTCGGCGCCGGCCTCTCCGCGCAGGCCGACCTCGACGCCGCGCGGGCGCAATACGAAGGGGCCAACGCCGGCGTGCAGCAGAGCACCGCCGCGCTGTCCCAGGCCCTGACGAACCTCCGCTACACCAAGATCGTCTCCCCCATCGACGGCGTCGTGGTCGACCGGCAGTACGACGTCGGCCAGACCGTTGCCGCCTCGTTCCAGGCGCCGACGCTCTTCTCCATCGCCCAGGACCTGACCAAGATGCAGGTGCAGGCGGACGTCGACCAGTCGGACATCGGCCGGGTGCAGGTCGGCCAGCCGGCGCGCTTCACCGTCGACGCCTACCCGGACGAGGAGTTCCGCGGCCGCATCGCCCAGATCCGGCTCAACGCGCAGGTCAACCAGAACGTGGTCAGCTATCCGGTGATCATCGAAGTGTCGAATCCCGGCGAGCGCCTCCGTCCGAAGATGACGGCGAACGTCACCATCGATGTGGCCAACGTCGGCAACGTGCTGCGCATCCCGAACGCGGCGCTCCGCTTCAAGCCGGCCGATCCGAAGGATGTGGTTGGCGGCGAAAAGGCGTCCGCGACGAGCACCGCCAGCTCCGACAACGCGCCGCAGGGCGAGGAGCGCGCCGCGAGGCAGATGGGCCAGCGCCGGCGCGGCCTGGGCGGCGCGGCGGGCGCGATGGAAGCGGGCGGCGTGGGCGGTCCCGCGCCCTCCAAGCCGAAGCGCCCGCAGACGATCTACACCATGGGCGAGGACAAGAAGCTCCATCCGGTGCAGGTGCGCACCGGCATCAGCGACGGCCGCTACACGCAGGTGGTGGACGGCGACATCAAGCCGGGCGACCTGATCGCGGTCGGCGTGGCGACCTCGAAGGTCGAGGGGCCGGCGGCGTTCGGCGGCCAGGCGGGCGGGCCGGGCGGCGG
>DASYMJ010000007.1:0-7442 GCA_036009105.1 Thermoanaerobaculia bacterium
TCTCCAGCCGGCCCATCGTCCTTCCCTGCGGCCGGCTGGAGAGCCGGCCCTACGTTACGGTGCTCGAATAGTTCCCGGAAACGGCAGGCGGTGTAGGACGGCAGGCCTGGTGAAGGCTTGGCCAACCTACGCCGCCGGCCGTGCCGGCCGGAACCAATGCCGGGCCCCTTCGTCTTAACGGCATGCGAACTCTCCGTGCCTTCGCCGTTTTCGCCGTTTTCGCCGCCCTCCCTCTGCTCGCGCAAACGACTCCTTCCACCGAAGCCGACGTCATGCGCGCCGTGCTCCAGTCGCAGCAGCGCGTGACCCGCCTGCGCGCGAACAAGGTGATCCTCCTCGCCGCCGCCACCAGCACCTTCGCCATCCCCGCGGCGAAGATCGCGGACGAGCTCCGCGCCGACTACAAGTCGAAGAATGAGAAGGCCGCCACCCTCGCGGCCATGCAGCCGCCGGTCAAGGTGGCGGACGTTGCCTCGCTGCGCGGCGCGAACGGCTACGACTGGCAGCAGGTCGTGGCCAGGTACCCGGATGCCGACCTGCTCGTCGAGCTCTCCCGCCCCGGTTTCGACCGCTCCCAGAACACGGCCGTGATCAGCGCCACGCTGGTGAAACCGAGCGGCGCGAAGACGTACCTCTATTCGCTGCGCCGGCAGGACGGGCAGTGGGTGGTGGACCACATGGAAGGCCCGTTCTAGCCGGCCCGGAATGTAGGGCCGGCTCTCAGCCGGCCCGCAGTAAAAGCATGACCGCGGCCGGCTGAGAGCCGGCCCTACATCAACCGAACGTTGCCACCACCGGCGCGTGATCGCTCGTCCCCACTTCCCGCAGGGAGGGGCAGGCCAGCGCCCGCTTGCCGAGCGCCTCGGTGGCGAGCACGTAGTCGAGGCGCCAGCCGATGTTGCGCTGGCGCATGTTGCGCCACGGCGCCCACCAGCTGAAGTAGTTCTCGTCATCGGGATAGAGCATCCGGCCCACATCCACCAGCCCCCGCCCGAGGATGCGCTCGAAGAGCTCGCGCTCCTGGGGGAGCTGGCCGATGGTGCGCGGCTTCCGCTCCTTCGGATGCACGTCGATCTCCGCCCGCGCGATGTTCATGTCGCCGCAGAGCACGAGGTTCAGCCCTTCCGCATGCACCGCGTCGGCGTACGCGAGGATCTCGTTCAGGAAGGCGATCTTGGCCGCGTAATCCTTGCCTCCGTTCGGGACGTAGACGGAGGCGAACACGGTACCGCCGAGCTGCGTCTGCACGATGCGGTTCTCGCGATCGAAATGGGGATGCGTGAACTGCGGATCCTCCTCGAACGAGGCGCGCCGCACGTGCAGCGCGACGCCGGAGTACCCGCCGCCGCCGTGCCAGTAGCAGGCGTAGCCCTCCAGGTCACAGATCGATTGCGGAATCTGCGCGGGCGACGCCTTCAGTTCCTGCAGGCAGACAATGTCGGGCTGTTCCGCGGCGAGCCAATCGGCGAACTGCTGTTCGCGCGCCCGGATGCCGTTCACGTTCCATGTCGCGATTTTCATCGGCCGGATTGTAGTTGCGTCGCGCGTGGTTGCGAGCGATGGAAATCAAAGGAGATCACGATGCGCAAATCGACCCTTTCCCTGGTGCTGCTCCTCTCCCTCTTCGCCGTCTCCGCCTTCGCCCAGGACTGGCGCAACCGCGGCTATCGCCAGCCGTATCGCGGCAGCAGCAACATGTTCGAGCTGACGCCGTTCGTCGGCTACCGCTACGGCGGCACCATCTTCGCCGACCAGACCAATCTCTTCACCCGCGACGTCGACGTCCAGAGCAGCGTGAACTTCGGCGCCTCCGTCGGCATCCCCCTCGGCAACACGCCGCTCAAGCTCGAGCTTCTCGCCGACCGCCAGCAGTCGCGCCTCCAGACCGGCAGCGGCGGCCTCTTCGATCCGGGCAACACCGTGGCGGACATCGACATCACCTACCTGCACGCCGGCGTGCAGATCCCCTTCGCCACCTCGCGCGGCGCCGAGCCGTTCCTCCTGTTCAGCGCCGGCGTGGCCAACCTCGATCCGCACGTGAACAACGTCTCGGCCGACAACCGCTTCTCCGCGGCGGCCGGCGTCGGGGTGAAACTGCCGGTGAGCCGCAACCTGGCCATCCGCATCGATGCCCGCGGCTACTTCACCTCGCTCTCGAACAACGACAACCGCAACTGCAACCGCTGCTCGTACAACTACGATCACGACCTCTATCAGGGCGAGACGAACGTGGGGCTGGCCTTCCGCTTCTAGCATCTCGAGTTGATGTAGGGCCGGCTCTCAGCCGGCCGCAGTGATCCGCATCTCGAGTTGATGTAGGGCCGGCTCTCAGCCGGCCGCAGTGATCAAACGGCGCGGCGGGCTCAGCCCGCCGCAACCATGCCCTTACTGCGGGCCGGCCGGGACCCGGCCCTACATGGTCACTGCCAGCGGAAAATCTTCAGCCCCACCGCGAAGCTCACCAGGCCCCAGGCGAGCAGGATGGCGAGGTTGGGCAGGAGGCGCGACAGCGGCGCGGCGTCGTTCATCACGGCGCGCAGCGCGTCGTTGAGCGCGGTCAGCGGCAGGGCGCGGATGACCGGCTTCACGGCGTCGGGGAACCGTTCGTAGGAGAAGAAGACGCCGGAGCAGAGCCACATCGGCATCATCACGAAGTTCATCATCCCGCTCACCGCCTCGATGGTCTGCGCGCGCGACGCGACGAGGATGCCGATGCCGGCAAACGCGTAGCCGCCGACGAGGCAGAGCACGGCGAAGGTCAGCAGCGAGCCGTGGATCTTCACGCCGAACACCAGCCAGCCGAAGATCACCACCACCGACACTTCCAGGCAGAGAAAGACGAGCCGGGAGAGGAACTGCGACAGCAGGTAGTCGCTCTTCCGCATCGGCGTGGCCACGAAGCGCTTGAGCAGTTTGCGCATCCGCGCGTTCACGATGGTGAAGCCCATCGACCACATGCCGGTGCCCATCAGGTTCATCCCCAGCAGCCCCGGCAGCAAGAAGTCGATGTAGCGCGAGCCCTGCTCCTGCACCTTCTCCTCGCGCGCGGCGAAGACGTCCTTGCGGCCGGCGGCCCCCTGCAGCGCATCGTCCGCCTCCACCCGAGCCGTCCGAGCCTCCGGGCGGGTCGGGTCGAAGCGGTACACCGGCGCCGCCCCCGACTCCACCAGCAGCGAGATCTTCCCCCGCCGCAGCTGGTCGCGCCCTTCTGCTTCGCTGAGGACATGCGGCAGCAGCATCGGCGACTTCTTCAGCGCCGCGAGCCGCTGCGCCGCCTCCGGGCCGGCCACGACGCCGATGGGGATCTGGTCGGGCGGCTTGGAGCGGAAGGCGAAGCCGAGCGCGAGAGCGAGCAGGAGCGGGAAGCCGAAGACCCAGAACACCGCCTCCGTCTCGCGCAGGAACTCCTTCGTCCGGACGATGGCCAGCTCCACGAGCGCGGGCCGCGGCTTATACATCGCGCAGCTCCCGTCCGGTCAGCGCGACGAACAGGTCTTCCAGCGTGGCCTCGTGCGTGGTGAGCGTCTGCAGCTTCGCGCCGCTTTTCTCGATGGCGTTGATGAGCGACGGCACCGCGTCGGCCAGCGAGTCGACGCGCACCTGCCAGCGATCGCCGCGCTTGGCGATGCCGTGCGAGCCGGGCACCGCGCCGAACGTCTCCGCCGGCAGCGCCGGCTCGCTGGTGAACTCGATGATGTTCGGCGCCTCCAGCCGTGCGATCAGCTCCTGCGGGGTGCCGAGGGCGATGAGGCGGCCGTGGTCGACGATGGCGATGCGGTCGCAGAGGCGCTGCGCTTCGTCCATGTAATGCGTGGTCAGCAGCACCGTGCCGCCCTTCGCGCGGAAGCGGGCCACCACTTCCCACAGCTGCAGCCGGCTCTGCGGATCGAGGCCGGTGGTCGGCTCGTCGAGGAAAAGGATGTCGGGATCGCCGATGATCGCCGTCGCCACGGCGAGCCGCTGCTTCTGGCCGCCGGAGAGCTTGCCGACGCGCGCGTCGCGTTTCTCGTCGAGGGAGAGGTCGCGTAGCAGGTCGTCCGGATCGGGGCCGTTGCGATAGAAGGAGCGGAAGAGGCGCAGCGTCTCGATGACGGTCAGCTTCTCGCCGAACTGCGTCTCCTGCAGCGAGATGCCGATCTTCTCCCGCAGCTCGCGCGCGCTGTGGCGCCAGTCGAGCCCGAGGACGATCACCTCGCCGCCGTCCGGCCTGGTGAGGCCCTCCAGGATCTCGATGGTGGTCGTCTTGCCGGCGCCGTTCGGACCGAGGAGGCCGAAGCACTCGCCGCGCTGGACGAAGAGGTCCAGCCCGTCGACGGCTTTCACGTCGGGGTAGTACTTTTTCAGGCCCTTGCAGCTGATGGCGAAGTCGTTCGCGGACAAAGCCGGCGCACCATATCAGAGCGCGCGGCGGGCGGCGAGCGGCCGGCTGCCGACGAAGCTGGAGGCGCGCACGCCGAGCCGCCTGATGCCGATCGGCAGCGGGTCCTTCACCGGGCCGCTCACGTGTACGTGAGCGTACGGCGCCGCGCGCGCCATTCCGCACAAGCTTGGGGCGAGTGGCGAAAAATGTGGGGCCGGCTTTCAGCCGGCCGCAGTAAAGTGACGACGGGCCGGCCCCACATCCCATGCGCGCGATCACCTTCGACCACTTCGGCGATGAAGACGTCCTCCGTATCGCGGACGTGCCCGCACCGAAGGTTGCGGCGGACGACCTGCGCATCGCGGTCCGCGCCACCGCGGTCAACCGCGCCGATCTCCTCCAGCGCCAGGGCCACTACCCGCCCCCGCCCGGCGCCTCCGAGATCCTCGGCCTCGAGGCGGCGGGGGTGGTCAGCGAAGTCGGCGCGAACGTGCGCGGCTGGCAAGTCGGCGAGCGGGTGATGGCGCTGCTGCCGGGCGGCGGCTACGCGGAGGAAGCGGTCGTGCACGCCGGCTCGGCGATGCACGTGCCGGAGACGCTGAGCGACGAAGAAGCGGCGGCCGTGCCGGAAGTCTTCCTCACCGCGCACCACAATCTCTTCGACCTCGCGCGCATCAAGCCGGGCGAGCGCGCCCTCATTCACGGCGGCGGCTCCGGCGTCGGCACCGCGGCCACCACGCTGCTGGGGCTCGCCGGCGCGCGCGTGCTCGTCACCGTCGGCTCCGAGGAGAAGGCGCGCCAATGCCTCGCCCACGGCGCCGACGTGGCGATCAACTACAAGACCGAGGACTTCGTCGAGAAAGCCCGCAACGTCGACGTGATCCTGGACCACCTCGGCGCCAGCTATCTTCCCCGCGATCTCCAAGCGCTGGGCGACGGCGGCCGCGTCGTGATCATCGGCTCCATGGGCGGCGAGCGCACGGCAGCGGTGGATGTCGGCATGCTGCTGCACAAACGGCTGCAGGTGCTCGGCTCGGTGATGCGTCCCCGTCCGGCTTCTGCGAAGGCGGAGATCGTCGCCTCATTTCTCGCCCGCTTCGGCGCCGACCTGGAGGCAGGACGCATCCGCCCGGTGATCTACCGGGTGATGCCGCTGGAGGAGGCGGCCGAGGCGCACCGGCTGATGAAGTCGAGCGAGCACTTCGGCAAGATCGTGCTCACCGTGTCATCCTGAGCCCCGCCGAGAGCGAACGGACTCCCGGCAAGCACGAGGAGATCCATTCGGCGTCTGCGCGCCTCAGGACGACCCGGTAGCGCACCGCTTCATCTTCGCCCACCGCAGCGCCGACTTTTGTGCCTTCACGTTCGCCAGCAGCGCGGCCGTTTCGTCCTGGCAGCTGAAGTACGTGAAGCGGTCGATGTCCGTGACGCCGGTCAGCGCGAGGTCGCGCGCCGTCTCGCCGCGGGCGTTTGCGAGGCTCGGGTCGGCTCCGCGGTGGAGCGGCTCGCGCACGATCGGGGCGTAGCCGTAGCCGGCGGCCATGGTCAGGGGCGTGGTGCCCTCCCGGCTGGAGCGGTTCGGATCGGCGCCGGCGTCGAGCAGCGCCGTGACGGAGCCGGCCTGCCCCTTGTGGATGGCGTGCAGCAGCGGCGTCCAGCCGTTGGGGCCATCGTCAATGGCGTTCGGGCTCGCGCCGCGGGCGAGCGCGCCCTGCAGCGCGCGCACGTCGCCGCCGCGGGCGGCATCGATGAGGTCCGCCTGCACCCCGTCGGCGAAGCGTCCGCCGCGGCAGGCGAAAAAGACGACGAGCACGAAGGTGGCCTTGATCAGGCGTTGCATGCCTGCAACTTAGTGCCGCCCGAGGCGTGCGGTCAAGTACTTTTTGATGAAAAGTAGAGCGCCACTTTTAAATCGATCAGCACGCCCTCGCCACGCTTCCGCTGCAGCCAGTGGGCGATGTCCGCCACCGGCACCTGGTGCACCTCGATGTCCTCGCCCCCCACCCCTCCGCCCTCCCCCCGCCGCCGCACCCCGCTGGCCCGATACAGCGTCACCAGCTCGGACGTGATGCCGGGCGAGCTCGGCCCGGCGGCGATCTTCTCCACCCCGTCGCAGACGAAGCCGGTCTCTTCCTCCAGCTCCTTCTTCGCCGTCTCCGCCGGATCGCCGCTCCCTTTTTCATCGCCCACCAGGCCGGCCGGGAAGTCGATGACCCGCGCGTCGACGGCGCGGCGGTATTGCTCGGTGAGCACGACCCGCCCGTCCTCCGTGATCGCCACCACGGCCGCCGCCTCGGTGGCCGACTTGCGCTCCGCGAACTCCCAACCGTCATGCTCGCGCACGAGCAGGTGCTTGCCTTCGAAGATGGTTTTCATCTGCCTGCCTCAATCCACATCCGTGATCCGCCCGTTGGCAAGGGGCGGAAAGCCGAGGGCGCGCTCGTAGTCCTCGCGCATGGCCGCGTAGCACTCACAGCTCAGCTCCTCGAGGCGCGGCCGGTCGATGATGCGGACGCGGTTGCGCGAATGCTCGATGGCGCCCGCCTCGCGCAGGTGGCGGATGCCTTCGTTGATGCCCGCGCGCCGCGCGCCGAGCATGCGGGAGAGGAACTCCTGCGTGACCGACATCTCCGGCGCGCCGACGCGGTCGGCCAGGATGAGCAGCCAGTGGGCCAGGCGCTCATCCAGCAGGTGCACCCGGTTGCAGGCGGCGAGCTGCGTGGTCATGGCGTAGAACGCGTGCACGAAGCGCAGCAGCACGTCGCTCACACGCCGGTCCTGCTGCATTTCGTTGCGCATGATCTCGGGGTCGATGCGTGCCACCCAGCCGCGGCCCTGCACCAGGCCGTGATGCGGACTGGTCTCGACGCCGAGGAGGGCGTTGATCCCGGCGAAGCCGTCCGGACCGATCATGCCGACCTCCACCTCGGCGCCGCTCTCCAGCGTGCGGAGAATGGAGATCACGCCGTCGAGCGGGAAGTAGAGGTCCGTCCGGTCGTCGGCCCCGAAGAGGCTGTCGCTCACCATCAGCTCGGAGGTGCGGAAGGCCCCTTCCATGTGCCGCAGCGCGTCCGGGGGGAAA
>DASYMJ010000008.1:0-3602 GCA_036009105.1 Thermoanaerobaculia bacterium
GCACCCGATCAACAGCGGGCCGGGGAAGGCGCCATGACCGACGCCATCCGCACGCGCAAGCCGGGCCGCATCATCACCTTCTATTCGTACAAGGGCGGCACCGGCCGCACGATGGCGCTGGCGAACGTCGGCTGGATCCTCGCGGCGGCGGGCTATCGCGTGCTGGTGATCGACTGGGACCTCGAAGCTCCCGGCCTGCACCGCTACCTTCATCCCTTCCTGGAAGATCCGGAGCTGACGTCGACGCCGGGTCTGATCGATCTGTTCGTCGACTTCTCGGCCTCGGCGCGCATTGCCAGGACCTCGACGGCGAAGGACGAGAAGTGGTACGAGTCGGCGGCGAGCGTGCTGCGCTACGCGACGCCGGTCACCGGCAATTTCGGGAGCGGCGGCGGCCTCGATCTGGTCCCCGCCGGACGGCAGGATGCCGGCTACGCGGTGCGCACGAGCTCCTTCGACTGGCGCGAGTTCTACGACGCGCTGGGCGGCGGGATTTTCCTGGAGGCGCTCAAGCGCCGGCTGCGGCAGGACTACGAGTTCATCCTCATCGACAGCCGCACCGGCCTCTCCGACACGGCCGGCATCTGCACGGTGCAGATGCCGGACGAGCTGGTCGTGCTGTTCACGCTGAACCAGCAATCCATCAAAGGCGCGTACGCGATTGCGGACTCGGCGGAGCAGCAGCGGCTGAAGCCGACCGGCGAGCCGGCCTTGCGCATCTGGCCGGTGGCGACGCGGGTGGAGCTCGCGGAGAAGGAGCGCCTGGAAGCCGCGCGCGACCTGGCCCGCTCGACGTTCCAGCGCTTCATCAAACACATGCCGCGCGCCGAGCGCAACGACTACTGGGGCCACGCGGAGATCCTGTATCAGCCGTACTACGCTTACGAAGAGGTGCTCGCCACGTTTGCGGATCGGCCGGGGCTGACGAATTCGCTGCTCTCGGCCATGGAAACGATGGCCACCCGCATCGCCGGGTTGCCGACGTCGTTCCGGATCCCGGATTCGGAGCGGCTGTCGATGCTGGCGAAGTACCAGCGAGCGCCGCGCGCGGCCGTGCCGCTGAGCACGTCCCGGCCGCTGGTTTTCATCAGCTACGCGGCAGGCGACGAGGGCGTGGTGGGGCTGCTCCCGGAGCTTGCGGACGCCGTGCGCTCGGCCGGCGCCGAGGCCTGGCTGGACCAGTTCGAGCTCATCCCCGGCGATGACTGGAGCGCGGTGTCGCGGGACGCGATCGCCAGGAGTGTGGTCGTGCTGGCGGTGTTGGGAGCGGGAACCGCGGGACCGAATCAGCGACGGGAGGTCGAGCTCGCGCGGAAGAGCAGCAAACGGCTGATCCCGGTCGTCGTCAACGCGAGCCCCTCGGCGGCCGATCCGACCATCGTCGGGACGACCTTCGCCGCGACCATCAACCAGACGAGCCTCGACAAAGATCTCGCCTCGCTGACGCAAAGCATCCGCCGCTTCCTCGATCGCGATGCAAAGGAAGAGAAACCGACGCTCGATCCGGACGACCTCAACCGCGGCCGCTTCGGGGGCGCATCGACCGCGAACGGGCGCATGCTCACCGCGAAAGTCACGAAGATCACCGAGGACTGGTTCCGCGTACGCGTCACGGTGGCCGGTTCCACCGATCCGCTGAACGGCGAGGTCCAATTCCACCTCGACCCCTCGACCTTCCCCAGCCCCGTGCGCAAGGTGACAGCGGAGAACGGCTCGGCGTCGTACCAGTTCCAGGCCTGGGGCGCCTTCACCATCGGCGCCATCGCGGACGGCGGAAACACGCTCCTCGAGCTGAACCTCGCCACCCTCTCCGACGCGCCGAAGACCTTTCGCGAGCGCTAAAGCCGTCCCACCGCCGCCCCCACCTCCCGCGCCTCCCCCAGCACGCCCTCCAGCTTGGTGGCGAAGCGGTCCACCTTCTCCGACTCCGCCTCGTAGAAGCGCTGGTAGGGCTCGAAGGCGCCGGTGATGGTGCGCACGATGCGGTCGATCTCCACCTTCGACTCACGGGCCAGCGACTCGCGAAGCTGCGTCCGGAGCTCCTCGATCCGGTTCTGGAACTCCGTCTTCGCGCGGCTGCGCTTGTACGGCAGGATGAGGAAGCTGGTCACGAGGAGCATGGTGGCGGCGGTGAGGCCGGTCACGTCGAGGGCGATGCTGCTCACCGCCGATGTGAAGAGGTAGCCCAGACCGAGGGCCCCGGCGCCGAGGCCGAAGGAGTGGAAGACGCCGCGCATGGCCGTATCGATGATGCGGCGGCTCTCGATGGTCACGTCGTACGAGGCGAGGCGCTGCTCGGCCTGCACGCGCATGCGCGAGTAGACCTCTTCGCGGTTGTAGGCAAACTCCCGCCCCACCCGCCCCACCACATCCGGATTGCGCGCCTCGGCGTCGGCCCGGCGGTGGAACGTCTCCACGGTGCCGTTCCACAGCTTCATGTTCTCCTTGATCAGCCAGTCCACCGACTCCTGGATCGTGGCGTCGATGCTCCCCTTCCAGCCCTGGAACACCTGCCGCTCGAACTCCTCCCGGAAGCGGAGCGCGTCGCGAAGCATCATCACGTGCTGGATGCGCACGTAGCGGTCCAGGAAGTCGATGCCCCGCCGCTCGAGGTCCATCATCAGGTTGTCGATGCGGACCACGAACTGCTGGAAGTTGCTCTCGATGTCGTCGCGGGCGCGGGTCAGCTGGCCGGTCATGGAGTCGATGCGCGCCATGTCGTCGGCCAGCAGCGCCCGGCGCGACTCGATCATGGCGAACTGCTTGCGGGCCAGGCTCTCGATCGTATCCAGCGGCGCCTGCAGCTTGATGCGCACCCGCTCCTTCTCCGACAGCACCCGGAAGATGTAGTCCTCCAGCGCGCCGAAGCGGTCGCGGGTCTTGGTGGAGACCGGGTAGATGACCGGATCGAAGCCGAAGATGGTGCGCGTGTTCGAGCGCAGGTAGTCGATCACCTGCCCGATCTCCTCCTCCGATTTCGTATCGATCTTGTTCAGGACGAAGACGACCTTCTTGCCCCACTCGCGGATGTATTCGAGGAAGCGCCGCTCCGACTCGGAGAGCGGCCGATCTAAGGACGTCACGAAGAGGACCAGGTCCGCCCGCGGCACGAAGTCCTCGGTGATCTCCTGATGCCTCTGCACGATGGAGTTCGTGCCGGGCGTATCGACCAGCGTGATGTTGCGGAGGAAGTCGATCGGATAGAACTGCTCGACCACGAAGTCGGAGAGCGTCTTCTGCGACTGCTGCTCGCCGAAGCGGAGGATGGAGATCCGGTCGTCCACCGGGATGGGTCCCTCGGCGCGCAGCTTCACGCCGAACAGCGCGTTGATCAGGGACGACTTGCCGGCGTTGAACTCGCCCACGATGACGATGGTGAAGAGGTCCTCCAGCGTGGCCAGCAGCTCGTCCACGCGGCGCCGGTCCTCCGCCTGCTCGCGCTCCAGCGTCTCCCGCAGCTCGACCAGCAGGCGCTGCTCGCGGCGCAGCAGCGCCTGCACCTTCGGGTCGATCACCGTGTCGAAAATGCCCGGCATCGTTCGAGTTTATCCCGAGGTCGCCACGTCGGACACCGCGCGGCGCGGCACGCGCACCTGGAGCGA
>DASYMJ010000009.1:0-65507 GCA_036009105.1 Thermoanaerobaculia bacterium
CCGTAGCCCGCCGGGCCGGGGTTGCCGCGGGAGGCGCCGTCGACATAGGCAATGATCTTCAGGATGTGGGTTTCTCCTGGTAGAGGATTCGGTAGCAGCCTTCGCAGTGCACCATCTCGCCGCGCTTGAGGCGCTGCATGAGCGCCGGGCGGACGCGCGAGCGGCAGGCGGTGCAGGAATCGTTCATGACCTTGGCCACGGCGATCTTCCCGCGCTGGGAGTAGATCTTCTGGAAGTCGCGGCGGAGCGGCTCGGGGACGGTGGCCTCGATCTCCGCGGCGCGCTTGCGCAGAGCTGCCGTCTCCTTGCGCAGGTCGCCCAGGGAGTGCTGCCACGACTCGTGCTCGGCGTCGTGGCGGAGCTTGAGGTCCTCGTGGCCGGCCTTGCGCTCATCGAGCTGCTTCTGGATCCCGTCCGCCTCGGTCATCTGCTTGAGGGACGAGTCCTCCAGCTCCTTGACGTGCTTGCGCGTGGCGTCGATCTCTTTCCAGGCGGCGGCGTACTGCTGCTGGTTTTTGACCTGCATCAGGTTGCCCTGGTACTTCTTGAGCAGCTCCTGCTGGTCCGACAGCTCGCCGTCGACGCGGCGCCGCTCTTTGGCCAGGCTCTCCAGCGCGGCGTCGAGCCGGGCCACCTCCTCGTTCGCCGCTTCCCACTCCCGATCCACCGCGGCGAAGGACTCGGGTTTGACTTCCATCAGCTTCTCGCGCTCGGCAAGCTGCGTCAGCACGACCTGCAGCTCCCACAGTTTTTCAACGTCGCTCAACGGCACCTCCTGAGCCGGCACGGCCGGCGGCGTCGGTCGGCCAAGCCTTCACGAGGGTTGCCCCTCTCACCGACCGTTTCGATGTCCCTGGGAAACAAAAAAGGCGTTCCTCGGTCGGAACGCCTGTTGCGGATGCGAGTGGTCTGTCGTCTCGGATTCGAATGTGCATCGCCCCTCGTGGTGGGTCCACCAGGATTCGAACCTGGGACCTGCCGGTTATGAGCCGGTAGCTCTAACCGCTGAGCTATGGACCCGGACGGGCGATTCTATATCAGGAGTCAGCGATCGGCGATCGGCGATCAGGAGAACGTGATCCACCTTCTCGCCCGGTCTTCTCCTGATCGCTGATCGCCGATCGCTGATCGCCTATCGGGCCTCTACTCTGTCCCCGATCTCCATCGTCCTGCGCATGGACACCACGCGTGCGGTGGCCGTGTGGTTTTCGGTGGTGAGGATGCCGATCTCCCCCAGGATCTGGCGCGGCTGCCCGCGCACGGGGCTCTCGCGGTAGACGGTGAGGAAATCTCCCGGCTGGATCTGGTCGTCGCGGCCGAGATTGATCTGCAGGAGATTGCCGACGCCGAGGCCGAAGTCCCAGCCGTCGGACTGGACGATGTAGCCGGAGACCTTGCCGCTGGGCGGATCGCAGAAGCCGGCGATCTCCGGGATGCGGGCGATGGGGATGGGCAGCTGGGGCAGCGGCTTGAGGCGCGCCCCGGCGTGGACCTCCTTGCAGGACTGGGAAATGATGGCCCGGGCCCTAGTGTCGTCCGCGCAGAGGACGCGCACCTGGCCCCGGAAGTCCCAGTGCCGGCCGAGGGTCTCGCCGGTGCGGGGATGCTTCACCAGCTCGCCCGGCTCGACGATGATGTACGTCTCGCCGGCCACGATGCCGGTGGAGGTGCCGCCGCTGATGAAGATCAGGTCTCCCTGCGAGACGCCGTTGGTCTGCTCCAGCGCGCCTGGCTGGTAGAGCATCTCCACGTCTTCGAAGGACTCGATGAAGTTCGGCATCGGCTCGTTCGGATCGCCGATGTAGCCGTAGCAGTAAAGGTCGGCGTCGGTGCCCAGGGGGATCGGGGCGGAGGTGAGGGCGGCGGGGACGATGGTACCGAGAGCGGCGCCGGTGTTGAGGTCCGTCTCCTGGGCGGCCCCGGGGACGGGGTTGCCGCCGGCCAGCGTGGTCTCGGCGCCGGTGCCGGCGGCTGCGCCGCCCGCCGTGCTCACCGTTCCGGCCGCGGTGGTGGTCGTGGTGGAGGCGTTGGAGACTTCCCCTTCCACGAGCAGGACGTCGCCGGGGTAGATCCAGTGGGCATCGGTGATCCAGGTGTTGGATTCCCACAGCTGGGGCCAGAGGTAGGCGTTGCCGTAGAACTGTTTGGCCAGCGCCCAGAGGGTGTCGCCATGCTTGATGGCGTAGGTCTTCGCGCTGGGTGGATAGGTGGCCGGATCCGGAGGGTTGTAGGCCGTGAAGTGATCGCCGACGCGATGCAGCTCGCGCGGCGGATGTGACGACTGTTTGGGCCTTGCCGCCAGGGCCGGAACCGCCATCACGAGCAGGAGAACGGGAACCACCCGACGCACACTGACCATCATCCCCTCCCAGATATCGCCCAACGTTAGCGCAAAGTGCAGGGAAGAGGCAAGTTAGGAGGGGGTGCGAAGAGGCGGCTGCAGCGGACGCGCTGCGCGCGCAGCTGAGCCGCGGTTTAAAGATTTGCCTGCCGGCGCCTTCTGAGCAGCGTCGAAGCGCATGACCATCGGCTCAGCTGCGCGCGGGAGCGCGTCAGCCTGCAGCCTAGCGCAGCGTCAGCGTCCCGTCCGGCGTGTCCGCCGCGGCGCCCGTGTAGCGCTTCAGCTGCTCGTTGCGCTTCTCGTAGTTGCGCATGACCTTCCTCACGTAGGTCTGCGTCTCGCGGAAGGGGGGGACGCCGCCGTAGCGCCTCACGTTGCCTTCACCGGCGTTGTACGCGGCGATGGTCTGCTTCACGTTGCCGTTGAAGCGCTTCTGCAGGTACTTGATGTACTTCACGCCGGCGTCGACGTTCTGCTCCGGATCGTACAGATCGCGGGCGCCCATCCAGCGGCCGGTGCGGGGCATCAGCTGCATCAGGCCCCGCGCGCCGACCTGCGACCGGGCCCGCTCCCGGAACTTCGACTCCTGCTCGATCACCGCCGCCACCAGGGCCGGATCGACATCGTACTTCACCGCCTTGGCGTGAATCAGGTCGCCGTACGGCATCGAGTCCTCGAAGAACTGGCGGCGGATCGCGTGATTGATGCGCGCCATCTCTTCGTGGAAAAGATCGCGCTTCGCGGCAGGAGCCGGCGCGGTGCGATCGACGGGCAGCCAGGCGGAGTCGAACATCGACCGCTCGCGCGAGACGAGCGAGTCGGGGAAAACCTGGGAGAGCTTGAACACGGAGTTGGCGGCGAAGCCGTCGCCCAGCCTGGCCACGACCTTCTGGTCATTGCCGTTCTGCCTGACCACGCGGACAGCATCGAGGTCCTTCTCGATCAGGAAGTGCACGCCGTCGACGGCTTCCGTGACGCCGCCGATGGAGAGCGCCGCGCCGAGGAGGAGGGTGGCGGCGCCCCGTCCGCCGAGGAGGCGGAGGACCCGGTTGGACTGCTGTTTCCGTCGCGCTTTGGCCATGCGAATCGTGAGCGAGTCCATCAGGGTCCGTCTGGTCATCTAGCGTTCCTCATGAGGCGTCCGGTCGATTCAAATAAGTGGCTTCCGTTCGCAGCGTAACGACCCGCCCGGACCGCTTATTGCCGGGTTGGCCCAGTTTGCCCGTAAGCTCCATGCGCACAATTATTTAGATTTTTAGATCCATGTATAGTCGAGCCCGGCTTCGGCCACTCCCGGCACCGCGGACGGCATCGTCAGCACCCCCGGACCTCCGTGCGGGGAGAGCGGGAGGATAAAGATCGAGTTCTGCAAGGCGCCGTGGCGAAGATGCGTGTTGTCGTCCACGGCGAGGAGATTCGTCATCGCCTCCGCCTCGATGTTGTTGACGTTCAGCGGGGTGACGAGGTCGTAGTGGCCGAGGAGCAGGCCGAGGGCGGCGGCGGCGACGGCAGGCGAGTCGATGAAAGCGGAGATCTCGGCGTCGTACTGCATGCTGCGATACGACCAGTTGGCCGAGCCGACGACCAGCGTGTCGTCGATGATGGCGATCTTGCCGTGCGTGTAGATGAAGTCCTGCCGCGCCTTGCTCAGGCAGGCATAGAGGTGAAAATTCGCCTCCACGCTGAGGATGCTTCCGAACGGCACGACCACCGGCCCGCCGCCGAGGATGAGCTGGAAGGTCAGGCTGTCTTCTTCGAACCATACCGTGTCGGGATCCGTGACGAACGCGTCGTCCACCGTCCAGGCGTTGCAGAGCGCCGGGTCGACCGATTGGGGGCCGGCGCCGGCGCCGAGGTCATAGTGGACGCGCGTCACCTTCTGTGCCCCGGCGAGCGTGCGCAGGCGCAGCGCCAGCTGCAGCCAGGAGCGGCGGTTGAGATAGCCGGAGCCGCCGCCCTGGCGCGGCACGATGATCACCACCGGCATGTCCACCCCGGCCAGGCGCCGCGTCTCGTGGCGGGTGTAGATGGCGCGCACGATCTGCGGATCGCCGAAGTGATAGTTCTCCATGTAGATGAACGTGTTCGCGGCATTGATCTTCGCGAGCAGCAGATCGAGGATGTGCGTGTACCGCGTTTCGCCGACCGCACGCGTCGTGGCGATCGTCACCGTACGGTTGTCGACGTGGTTGTTCTGCTTTGTCGTGTTCTCCCGGATCGTCACCGCCGTCTGCCGCACCGTCACCGCTGAGGACCACGCGAAGTTCCGGGCGCGGACCGTACCGGCGGCTCCGATTGCATCCCACATCCACTGCCGCGCCGTCACGTCCGCCTTCTTCCAGCGCCGCACCCACTCCGCTTCCACATCGTCCGTCGCCGGCCCGACCAGCCGCACCGCCGCATCGTGCCAGGTGCCGTTCGCGTGCGCGGCGTCGGAGAAGTAGTTCGAGGCCAGATTGATCCCGCCGATCACCGCCGTGCGCTGGCCGGCGATGGAGAAGATGGCGATCTTCTGGTGGAGAGAGGAGCCGAGCGGCCCCTCGTAGCGCTCGTGGAAAACGCGGGCCCGGCCGGCGCCGGCCAGCCCCACCACGGCCTGATCGAGCGCGGCCACCGCCTCGCCGAAAGCGATGTTCAGGGGCCGGACGCCGGCCGCCTCGCTGACCTGCCGTTCCGCCTGGCCGGGATCCCACAGGATGATGTCGACGTCGTGGCCGGCGCGGATGACCTGATCGATATAAGTCCGCAGCAGGTGCGCCGGAAAGCCCTGGCAGGCGGCGCCGCCCAGCCAAACGTCTTTCTCCACCATCCAGAACGCCAGCCGCACGTAGGTGAGCGGATGGGGCGGCGCGCTGCGCACATCGTTCATCAGCGTCTGCAGCTCGGTAAAGTACGCCGCGCCGTCCATCAGGAAATGGGCCTGGTTGTTCCCCGTCTCGGCCGGCGTGGCGACGTACGTGAAGCCTCCCGGCAGAGGCGCTGAGGCCGGTTCGTTCGGATTGCGCACCGCGACGTCGACCGCCGCCGCGGTATGCGGCGGGACACGGACGGAGATCGTCGTCCCGTTCGTAAAGACCGTATCCGCCGCGGCGACGGCGACGTTATCCACCAGCACCGCCGCGCCGCGGATGAAATCGGTCCCGGTGACGGTGATCCATCGCCCCCCCTCCACCGGCCCGTTCGGCGGCACCACCGCCGTCACGGCGGGCGGCAGGCGGTAAGTGAAGTCGTTCGCCAGCTGGCCGGCGGCCGCATGCGGGTTCGTGACGTCGACGTGGGCCGGCCCCACGACATGGATCGGGGTCCGCGCGGTGAGGGTGGTCGCGGACAGGCGGTTGATGAGGGTGGCCTGCGTGCCGCCGATGTCGATGCGCGGATTCTTCGCGAAGCCGGTCCCGCTGATGGTGACCGTGCGGCCGCCCGTCGTCCGCCCGTCAATCGGGTCAATCGCCGTCACTTGGGCCACGTCGTAGTAAGTGAAGCCGGCGGCGGCTGTCCCGGTGCGGCGGACCACGACGTCCACCGCTGCGGCCGCCGCGGCGAGCGGCGTCGTGATGCGCAGCGCCTGGGCGGAGTCGATGGTGAGGGCCGTGCCGGGAAGTCCACCTATCGTGACGGCCACGCCATCGCCGAAGCCGCCGCCGGCGATCACGAGCACGCTGTTGCCGGCCAGCGGCCCGGCGGCGGGATCGACGTCCATCGCCGCCTGGTAGGTGAAGCCTCCCGCGGACGTCAGCACCTGGGGGACTCGCCCCTCCCCTTCCGCGCCCGCCACCGTGCCGCGCACTTCGACATCCACCGCCGCGGCTGCGCCGGGCGGCGCGGTCACGACGATCTCGATGGGGGAGCGGGACACCACTGGCGCCGCCGTGATCCCGAAATTGACGGCAGCGTCATCCGGAAAGCCGCGGCCGCGGATGGCCACGCGCGTGCCGCCGACCGTCCGCCCCCTGGCGGGGAGGATGGCCGTGATCGCCGCGTCGCCCACGCTCGGCTGGGCGAGATCGAAATAGGTGAAGGCGTTGGCAAAGCGCGTCTCCCGCACCACCGTGACGTCGACCGCCCCCGCTGCCAGCACGGCCGGCGCGGTCACAGTCAGCTGCGTCGCCGACACGACGTTCGGCATCAGGCCGGGGGTGCCGCCGAAATCGACCGCCATCCCCTCGCCGAAGCCTTCGCCGTCGATCGTGACCGCGAGGCCGGCCAGCGGCCCCTCATCCGGATCGAGCTTCGTGACGGTGGAGTAGGTGAAGGCATTGCGCAGCACGCTCGTCCCCACCGCCACGTCGACCGTGCCCCGCGCGTGGAGCGGAGCGGTCGCGGTGATCCGGCCGGCGTTCGCCACCACCACGTTCGTCGCCGGCACGCCGCCGAACGTCACCGCGGGCATCCCCTGGAAGCGGGCGCCGAGGATCACCACGTTCGTGAGCGCGCCGGTGGGGCCGCGTTTCGGCTCGACGGAAGTGACGTCCGTGTACGTGAAGCCGTTCACCAGCGTCCCGGCCGCCCCCTGGGGATTCCTGGCCACGACGTTCACCGCTCCGGCGGCGTGCCCCGCCGGGACGACGGTCAGGGTGGTGGGGCTGACCCAGGCCACGACGGCCGGGTTGCCGCCGATGGTCACCGCGACATCCGGCTCGAAACCGGTGCCGCTGACCGTCACCGGGTGTCCACCCGCGGTGATGCCGACCGGCGGATCGACGGCGGTGACCGTCGCCGCCTCGACGAAGGTGTACCCGTTCGGCAGCGTCACCGCGGGCTCGGCACCGACCTGCACCACCACATCGGCGACGCCCGGCCCCTGCGCGGCCGTCGTCGCATTGATGGTCGTTCCGTTCGAAGCGTTGACCACCGCCGCCGCGCCGATGGTGACGGCCACCCCGGCGTTGGCGAACCGTTCGCCCCTGATGACGACGGCCGTCGCCTGATTCGCCGGACCGCGTTTCGGATTGATCTCCGCGATCTTCGCCCCCTCGTAGCGGAGCGCGCTCGTCAGCGTCACCGGCACGCCGGCATTCGTCACGGTGACGTCCACCACCCCCGCCGCATGCGCCGGCGCGACAAGGGTGAGCTGCGTGTCGGAGTTGACCACCGGGATGACGTTCGTGACGTCGACGTCGACCGAGTTCACGCCGGTGAAGAAGCGCCCCCGGATGACGAGGTTGCCGCCGGTCAGGGGGAGCAGCTTCGGCTCCACGGCGGTGACCTGCGGCGCCGAGTAGGCGATCGAGCGCCGTTTCCTGGTCCCTGCGCCGGAGCCGCCGGCAATCCTGATCGTTACGTCGGCCAGCACGGCCGCGTTGAGGATCGGGCCGTTGCAGCGCACCTCCTGCCGCGAGACGACGTTGACCGCCGCGACGGCAGCACCGCCGATGGTGATCGTATGGCCGGCGTCGAACCCCTCGCCCCGAATGATCACTGCCGGGGCCGCTCCGAGCGCACAGGCCTCGGGCATCACCGAGTCGATGACGGGCGTGAAGTGAAACTGCCGCGTCACCGCCGGCTCGCCCGGGTTCTGCACCGTGACGGTGATGCTGCGCGCGTAGGCCGCGAGAGGCGTGACGACCTTCAGCTGCGTGGCGGAGACGAATTCCACGTCCACGTCCGTCGCGACGAAGCGGACCTCGACGTCTGCCCGGAAGCCGGTCCCGGTGAGGGTGAGCGTCTGCCCTCCCTTGACGCTGCCGGAGGTCGGCTGGATGTTCGTGAAGGTGGCCGGCATCAGGAGAGGTGCCGCTTCTTCAGTTCTTCGCGAGTGGGGGTGTCGGCGGTCCCGTTCCCGGCCAGTCCTGCATCGCGCTGGAAGGCGCGGATGGCCTCCGCCGTGGCGGGCCCGATCGCGCCGTCTTCCTCGCCGCAGGAGTAGCCGAGGTTGCGCAGACGGTCCTGCAGTCCGGAGTCGGTGTCCAGCGGATCGAGCTCCGCCCGGAACCGATGAACCTCACCCGTGGGGCCGAGCGTGATGGTGACCGTGCGCACCAGCGGCGAGAGCTTCTCGATGACGAAGCCTTCGCCGCTGGTGGTACCGCTGCGCTGCTCCTTCCCGCTCTCATCCTCCAGGTCGATGAGGTACGGCAACTCCTTGCGCGGCGTGCCGTCCGGCGCGAGAAAGCGGACGCGAAACACCTGCGGCAGTCCCTTGCGCCGGATGCGCACGCTCGCGCCGGCATTGACCGGGCGCGCCACCACGCGCAGCGCCGGGATGGTCACCGAGTCGCCCGCGGCGAGGATGTTCGGGTCCTTTCTCTTCTCCTTCAGCGCCGCATTCGCCGCGTCGTCCCAGATCGTCTCCGGCGCGAAGCCGTACCGCAGCGCGAGCGCGGCGATGCTCTCTCCCTCCGCGATGGTGTGCGTCGTCTCCGCCGCGGCCGCTGCCGCCGCCGGCGCGCTCCACGCCGCCGGCGAAGCGCTCTGCTCAGGGACGGTCGCTTCGCTGGAGAGGATCTCCCACGCGTCCTGATCGAGCGCCGGCAGGGCCAGCTCGTACGAGCCGCTCTCGATCCCGGCGAACTGCCCCGTTCCATCCGCCCCGCTCTTCGTCCCTGACATCTCGGTCGCGCTCTTGCGCAGCTCGAAGGCGACATGCTCGATCGGCCGGCCGTCTTCGCCGGCGATGGTGATCACGATGGCCTGCAGCTTCTTCGCGCAGGAGGAGACGGGGCTGGCCGGAGGGGCCGTGGCGCTTCGGCTCGCGGCCGCCTGGTCCGCCGCGGCCAACTGCTCGCTGCTGACCGCCGGCGGCGGCTCCTCCACATCCTCCGGCTTCGGATGCGGCGCGCGGAACCACTCCGCCTCAAGATCGCCGACGTCGCGCAGCGGAATGTCGTCGAGGATGCTCGTCATCGGCGCGTGGCCCTTTCCAGCTCACGCCGCGCGGCGCGGTTCTGCTCCTCCCGCTGCTTGTCCCGGAGCGCCCGGGCCACGACGAGCCGGACGCGCTCGGAAACGTCGTCCACCGCCGGATCGGCGAGCTGCGCGTCGAGCCAGGGATGATCCTCCAGCCGCCATTCCAGCGCGGCGGCCACGTTGACCAGACGCACGCAATCGCGCTCGCTGGTCACGCCCGCTGCTTTTGCTCTTTCCAGCGCGGCGGTGATTTTCGTGCGCAACGCGGGCCCATCCAGCTTCGCCGTCAGCGCAGGAAAGTGCTTGCGCACCTCGCACGCGAGTTGGGTGAGGAAGGCCTCCTCCTTCGCGGACGCGATCACCTGCACCTGCTCTGCACGGAGCGTAATCACGCTTCAGGAGAGTCCGGACGGCGCCGCTTCCCTACCCGCCATTATTCGCCGAAAACCTCGGCCGCGAACCGCTCCAGCCGGACCTCCGGCGAGCGCCAGGCGTCCCGCGGCAGCCCCGCTTTGAGGCAGGTGTGCTGCAGGAAAGCCTCCCGGTCCCAGCCGTATTCGGTAGGCACCTGGGGGAGGAGCAGGCCGGCCTGCTGGCCCCGGCTGACGATCAGCCCGTGCAGCCCCACTTCCACCTCATCCGGCGAGGTCGGCTCGATGGGCCCCATGACCGAGATCTCCAGATGGATGAGCGGCAGCTCTTCGCGGCGCAGCGGCGGGAAGCGCGGATCGCGGAACGCCGCGTTGAGCGCGCTCTGGGCCACGGCCTGGAAGAGCGGCGCGACCGGCTGGATCGAGCCGATGCAGCCCCGCAGCTCGCCGCGCTCGGTCAGCGTGACGAACGCGCCGGCGGGGCGGCGGAGCGTCTCGTCGAAGTCGGCGGCGGAGAGCGCCGGGCGCCGGCCGTCGAAGGAGCCGGCAATCGATTCACGGGCGATGCGCAGGAGTGTCTGGCGTTGTTCCGGTAGGAGCATGGTGGCGGCGGATGAGCATCAGGTTGCGAACGTAGACGATGAGGCCGGAAAGCTGCCCGATGACGAACACCGGGTCGCGGCGGTGAATTGCGTAAACGGCGGTGATCGAGCCGCCGATCAGGGAGAGATACCAGAACTGGACCGGCACGTGGCTGGTCTTCTTCCGCTCCGACGACACCCACTGGATGATGAAGCGGGCGGCGAAGAGGAACTGGCCGGCGAAGCCGACGATCAGCCAGAGGTCCCAGTGCCAGTTGCTCATCGGTTACTCATTCGGGGAGTCCTCGCGGACCTTGTACTGCAGCATCCGCTTGCCCATCCAGCGCACGGCCAGGCAGTCCGCCAGGCCGCGGAACGCGCGGTTCATGGCGCCGTACTTGGAGACGCCGAACCGGCGCGCGCGGTGGTTGACCGGCATTTCCACCACCTTGAAGCCGGCGTGGCGGACCAGCGTCGGCAGGAAGCGGTGCATGCCGGTGTAGAGGCGCACCGGCTCGATGGCGGCGCGCCGAGCCAGCTTGAGGGAGCAGCCGGTGTCGGTGATGTCGTCGTTCGTGATCCAGTTCCGCACGCCGTTGCCGATGCGCGACTGCATCTTGCGGGACCAGGTGTCGTGCCGGTTCACCCGCACGCCGATGACCATGTCCGCGCCGCTCTCCTCCAGCTTGCGCATCATCGGCGGGATGTCCGCCGGATCGTTCTGCAGGTCGGCGTCGAGGGAGACCACGTACTTGCCGCGCGCCGCCCGCCAGGCGGCGTCCAGCGCGGCGGTCTGGCCGCTGTTCTTGTCGAAGGCGAGGATGCGCAGCGTCGGGTGCTTGCCCTTCGCCGCGCGCAGCACTTCCAGGCTGCGGTCCTTCGAGCCGTCGTCCACGGCGATGATCTCGTAGGTCCAGCCCTGGTCGCGCAGCGCGGCCGCGATCTGGTCGAGCAGGATCGGCACGTTCTCTTCCTCGTTGTAGACGGGGAAGACGACGGAGAGGTCGGGCTGCATCAGCGCGGGAGTGTAACCGAGAAGGCGGCCTCGAAATTGGAGGTGGTCCGGGCCGCGACCTCCTCCAGGGGCAGGCCCCAAAGCTGGCCGAGGAGCTCCGCCACTTTGATGACGTAGGCCGGCTCGTTGTCGCGGCCGCGGAAGGGGACCGGCGCGAGGTACGGCGTGTCGGTCTCGATCAGCACGCGGTCGTGCGGCAGCGACTTCGCCGCGGCGCGCAGCGGCTCGGCGCTGCGGAAGGTGACGATGCCGGAGAAGCTGATGAAGTAGCCCAGGTCGATCAGCTTCTTCGCCACCTCTGCCGTCTCGGTGAAGGAGTGGATGATGCCGCGCGCGCCGGCCTTGCCGAGGATCTCCACCAGGTCGGCGGTCGACTCCCGGTTGTGGATGATCACCGGCTTGTCGAGCCGCCGGGCCAGCTCGATGTGCCGCTCCAGCACCGCGCGCTGCACGGGGCGGGGCGAGTGATCGTAGTGGTAGTCGAGGCCGCACTCGCCGATGGCCACCACGCGATCGGCGCGCGCCAGTTGCTCGATGGCGGCGAACGCTTCGTCGTCGCAGTCCTTCGCCTCGTGCGGATGGAAACCGACGGCGGCCCAGACATCGGGATGTTGCTGCGCAATGCCGACGGCGGCCGGCGCATCGTCGAGCTTCGTGCCCGGCACGACGAAGCCGCGCACGCCCTGGGCCCGGGCGCGGTCGAGATTCGCCGCCGTGTCGGACATGGTGAGATGGCAGTGCGAGTCGGTGAAGATCATGCGCGCTCCACCAGGAGGGAGAGGCCCATGCCGCCGCTGATGCAGAGCGTGGCCAGCCCCAGGCGCTTGCCGCGCGTTTGCATGGCGTGCAAAAGCGTGGTCGTGATCCGCGCGCCGGTGGCGCCGATGGGGTGGCCCAGGGCGATGGCCCCGCCGTGGACGTTCAGCTTCTCGCGGTCCAGGTGCAGCTCGCGGTCGCAGGCCAGCACCTGCGCGGCGAACGCTTCGTTCAGCTCGATGAGGTCGACGTCTTCCAGGCGCACGCCGCTCTTCTGCAGCAGCTTGCGCGTGGCCGGCACCGGGCCGATGCCCATCACCTTCGGATCGACGCCCGCCTGCGCATAGCCGACGATGCGCGCCAGCGGCTGGAGGCGGTGTTGCTTCACCGCGGTTGCCGAGGCCACGAGCATCGAAGAAGCGCCGTCGGTGACGCCGGAGGAGTTGCCGGCGTGCACCGTCCCATTCTTGCGGAAGACCGGCGGCAGCTTGGCGAGCGAGCCGAGGTCGGTGTCGAAGCGGGGATGCTCGTCCTGTTCGATGCCGTTCAGCGGCACGAGCTCGTCCGCGAAGCGCTGCTCGGCGTAAGCGACGGCGGCGCGGCGCTGCGTTTCCAGCGCGTACGCGTCCTGCTCCTCGCGCGTGATGACGTAGCGGTCGGCCAGCGTCTCCGCGGTGGCGCCCATCATCTCGTCGGCGAGCGGGCAGAGGAAGCCGTCGCGGTACATGCCGTCGACCACTTCGTCGTGCCCCATCTTCCTGCCCCAGCGGGCGCGGGTCAGCAGGTACGGCGTGTTCGACATCGACTCGGCGCCGCCCGCCAGCACGACCGCGGCGTTGCCGAGGCGGAGCTGATCGGCCGCGTTGATGATGGCGCGCAGGCCGGAGCCGCAAGCCTGATTGACGGTGTACGCCGGCACCTCGTGGCGCAATCCGCTCTTGATGGCCACCTGCCGCGCGAGGTTCGGTCCGACCCCCGCCTGGCGCGCGTTGCCGAAGATGACTTCATCCACCGCGGTGGGATCGATGCCGCTCCGCTCGAGCGTGACCTGCGCGCTGGCGGTGCCAAGCTGGGCGGCGGTGAGGGAAGCCAGGCCGCCGCCGAATTTGCCGATGGGCGTGCGGACGGCGGCGATCAGGTAGAGGTCTTCGTTCATGAGGTAAGTTGCAGCACGGTCTGGTGATACGTCTCCACCGCCTGCAACAATTCCTGCTTGCCGATCTTTTCCTTCGCGCCGTGCGCGTCGAGGATGGAGCCGGGGCCGAAGAGCAGCGGCTTGCCGAGGTTGCCCAGGTGGGGGACGTCCGTGTTGAAGGCGACCACGGTCGAGGGCGCGCCGTCCGGCACGTGCATGAACTGCGGCGGATTGCCCCGCCGCAACACGATGCGGCCGCCGTGGCGGGCCGCGATCGCGGCGAGATGATTCTCCACGTCCTGCTCCGGGCCGGCGGTGCGGAAGATCATCTCGCACTCGGCCGTGGCGGGGATGATGTTCGGCTTCTCGCCGCCGCGCACCACGCCCACGTTCACCGTCGCCTTACCGAGCACGTCATGCCAGCCCCAGTCGGCCGCATTGATCTCCGCGATCGCCGCCACCATCCTGGTGATGGCCGAGTCGCCGCGCTCCGGATAGGCGGAGTGCGCCGCCACGCCGTCGAAGCGGACGAAGCAGGTCAGCGCGCCTTTCGAAGCGCGCGCGAACCGCGACTCGGTCGGCTCGCCGACCAGCACGTATTCACTGCCGAGGTCTTTGAAGGCGACGTTTGCCGACTTGGCGCCGATCGAGTCGGTCTCCTCCCCCACCACGAAGAGGAAGGCGAAGTCGCGATGGCCCTCGTCGCGCAGGCGCACGCCGGCCGCGAGCATGGCGGCGATGATCCCTTTCGTATCGCACGCGCCGCGGCCGTAGATGTGCTCGTCGTCTTCATACGAGGCGAACCACGGCGGCACGGTGTCGATGTGCGAGTTGAGCACCACGCGCGGCCGCCCGCCGGCGGAGGCGAAGAGGTTGAAGCGCGTGCCGGTCACTTCCTGGCGCCGGGTGGTGAAGCCGAGGCGCTGCAGCTCTTCGTCGAGAAAGACGCCGACGTGGTGCTCCTGGTCGGTGGGCGACGGGATCTCGATGAGCCGGCGGGCGAAGGCGATGGGAGCGAAGGGCATGGCGGTGGATTGTAGTGGCGAGTTGTCAGTTGTCGGTTGTCGGTAGCTCTACTGACAACCGACAACCGACCGCTGACAACCGACAACTGCGCAGGCCCCTCCTTTGCACTACACGCAAACATGAAAAAGACAACTCTTCCGCTTGCGCTTCTGTCCATCGCGCTGCTGCTGACGGTCTCGTGCGCGACCCAGCATCAGCAGGCTGCCGTCAATGAAACCCGGACCATGACGTCGTCCGGGCTCGACCCGCTCACGGACGTCGAGGCGGGCGCCATCGCCCACACCCTCAACGACGGCGAGATCATGCTGGCCCGCATGGCCGTCGCCAACGCGACGAACCCGGCCGTACGCGACTTCGCGCAGATGATGATCACCGACCACACGAACGCGAATGCGATGCTGGAGCGGGAAGGCTATGCCGCCAAGCCGAACTCCGCCGTGAACGCGCTCAACCAGCAGGTCGACCACATGCGCAACATGCTCCAGTCGAGCAGCGGCCCCGGCTTCGACCGGGCGTACATCTCCGGCCAGATCGACATGCACCAGAACGCGCTGGCCATGGTCGGCAAGAACCTGCAGCCGAGCGCCCAGGACCCCGACCTGCGCAACATCCTCGGCAATATGCGCAGCACGGTGGAGATGCACCTCCAGCACGCCAGGGACCTGCAGAATCAGATCGGCAGGTAGTTGGCGGACCAGTTGTCGGTTGTCAGTTGTCGGTTGTCCGTCAGTTGTCAGTCGTACGACGGCGTACGACGGCACTGATAACTGACAACTGACCACCGACAACTGCTTCTACGGCCGCCAGCCCCGCCGCCGCCCGCCCGGCCCGCCCAGCGCGTTGAGCGGGCGCTGCAAGGCCATCACGTCCGGGTCGCGGGGGTTGCTCTCACGCAACTCCCGCGCGATGGCGTGAGCGCGGAAGCGGTCGCCGTCCAGGATGGCCAGCCCGAGGTGCACGAGCTTCTGCTCGCGCTCGTCGAGGCCGTCGCTGTTCTCCATCGCGGCGTTGAAGTGCTCGCGCGCCTCCTCCCGGCTGCCGGTGAGGAGGTCGAGCTCTCCCAGGCGAAAGTGGGCCTTGGCGTAGTCGGCATCGACGCGCAGCGCCTCGCTGAAGCCGGCGCGCGCCTCCATGCGCCGCCCGTCCACCAGGCGGGCCAGGCCTTCGTTGTAGGCCTCGTCCGCGGTGCGCTCCGGGGTGGGCGGCGCGGGGGCCGGAGCGGGGGCGGGCTGGGCCTCCGGCTCGGCGATGGTGGGCTCCGCATCCGCCGGCTCCTCGGTGACGGTGATGGTGGTCGTGGTCGGCGGAGGCGACGCCACCGCCGCCGCCGCGGGCTTCGGCTTCTCGACCACCGGATCCGGAACGATGGTCATCAACGCAGCCAGCGCCATCGTCATCAACAACACCAGCGTCCCCACCACCCACGGCCACACCAAACGCCGCCGCGGCGGCGGCACGATCAGGGTCGGCGCGGCGGGCGCGGGATACGGCTCGGTCGGCGCCACCAGGGCAGCGCTGCGCGCCGTCGTCACCGCGGCCAGCTGGCGATCGAGCGCGGCGGAGAGCTCCTCCGCGCTCGCAAAGCGCTCATCGCGGTTCTTGCGCATGCACTTCGCGATGATGGCGTTCAGGCCGGCGGAGATGGCCGGGTTCACGCGGCGCGGCTCCTCCGCCTCGTCGCGGATGATCCGGGTGATGGTCTCGGTGATGGTGTCGCCGCCGAACGGCATCCGCCCCGTCGCCGCCTCGTACAGCACGACGCCGAGGGAGAAGAGATCGCTGCGCGCATCGATCGGTTTGCCCAGGGCCTGCTCGGGCGACATGTAATAGACGGTGCCGACGATCATCCCCTGCTGGGTGACGAACGTGGTCGGCGTATTCGGCGTCACCTCGGCACCGACGCGCTTGGCGATGCCGAAGTCGAGCACCTTCACCCGATGCCCGTTCACCACGATGTTCTCCGGCTTGATGTCGCGGTGCACGATCCCCTTCTCATGCGCCTCGGCCAGCGCATCGGCAACGGCGCGGCCGATGCGGCAGACGTCCGCCTCCGGCAGCGGCCGACCGCCGATCAGGCTCTTCAGCGACTCCCCCGCGGCGAGCTCCATCACGATAAAGAGCACCTCGCCGTCCTGCTCGATGGAGTGGATGGTGGCGATGTTGGGGTGGTAGAGCTGGGCCGCCGTGCGCGCCTCGCGCTTCATCCGGTTGATGGCGTCCGCATCGGCGGCGACCGCGGGGGGAAGGATCTTGATGGCGACGGCGCGTCCGAGGCGCGTGTCCTCCGCTTTCCACACCTCGCCCATGCCGCCGGCGCCGATGCGCGCCTCCAGCAGGTAGGCGCCGAGCTGCTGTCCGGAAGAAAGCATGGAAGGACACATTGTACCCCCCGGAGGGCAACCCACAGAATCGAAATACCTTACGCCGCGCGTCCGGTTTGCTTCCGATGTGCGCCCGGCCTTTCTGTCGCTGCTGCTCGTCGCGCTGCCCGCCCTGGCGCGCGTGACGTTCGTCTCCCCATTGCAGGGCGCGCAGGCGGTCGGACCGCAGTGGCTCGAGGTGACGACGGATGCCGCGAACGTCGATCGCGTGGAGCTTTCGGTGGATGGCGTGCTGGTCGGAGTCGCGCGCAAGGCACCGTGGCGCGTGGCGCATGACTTCGGCGCCGCGCTCGCGCCGCACGTGGTGACGGCGAAGGTGCTGTCGAACGGCTACCGCGGCAGCGAATCGGCCTCCATCACCACGGCGGTGGGTGAGACGTTCAACGTCGATCTGGTCGAGGTGCCGCTGCGGCTCCGCTCCTCGCGCACCGTTCGCGCGGAGGACCTGCGCTTGACGGAGAACGGCATCGAGCAAACCATTCGCGAGCTCGCGCCCGATCGCGGCCCGGCGCGCTTCGTCTTCGTGATCGACCGCTCCCTGAGCATGGGCGAGGGGCGCCTCGCCGCCGCGCTGCGCGCCGTCGACTCCGAGACGCGATTCCTGCGGCCAGGCGACAGCGTTTCGGTGATCCTCTTCAACCACAACGTCGCCGCGCCGCGCGAGGTGGGCAAGGGCGAGAAGGTGGCCACGCTCTTCGCCGGCACGACGCCGAGCGGCGGCACCTCGCTGCGCGATGCGCTCGCCTCGATCCCCTCCCGCCCACGCACGTACGCGATCGTGATCACCGACGGCGGCGACCGCAACAGCGAGCTCTCCGAGGAGGCGGCGCTGCGCCGCATCAGCAACACCAAGACGGTGGTCGATGGGCTGGTCCTCGGCGACCGGAGCCGCTTCCTGGAGACCGCCGCGAAGAACACGGGCGGGCGGGCGGTGGAGGTGGAGCGCGACGAGCTCGGGACCGCGCTGCACGAGCTGATCGAGGACATCAACAGCCGCTACACGCTCGCCTATCAAAGCCACGGTGCGAAGCCGGGCTGGCGAGCCATCACCATCACGGCGAAGAAAGGGGTGACGGTGGGCGACGCGAGGAGGGGCTACTTTGCCGAGTAAAGCGATCAGCGATCGGCGATCGGCGGTCAGGAGCGCCGGCCTCGTACTGGCACTCGTTCTCCTGATCGCTGATCGCCGATCGCTGCTCGCTCAACAGCGCATCGCGTCGGACTTCGAAATCGCCCAGATGGAGCGCCAGGCCGCCGGGCAGCGCGACTTCCTGGCCCAACTCTCCGCCCATCTCAACCTGGGCGACCTTCGCCTCACCCGCAACGAAGCCGCGCTCGCCCGCGCCGAGTATGCGCGAGCGGTGGACATCGCGATGAAAGGCCGGCTCGAAGCCCGCCGCGACTCCGACTACACCCGCTACGCCTCGGCCACCGCCTACGCCGGTCTGGCCCAGGCGAAGCTCGGCGACAAGGCGCAGGCCTTCGCCCTTCTCGAAGAAGCGCTGCGCTATGCCAGCGACGACGCGAAGAGCTGGAACCTCTACGCCACGGCCATGTCGCTGCTGCGCCAGCCGAAGAAGGCGGTGAGCGCGGCGCGCAATGCGGTGGCCATCGGCGGCGAGCCGCTCGACCTCGCCGTCTACCGCTACTCCCTCGCCTCCGCGCTGATCGAAGCGGGCGAGCGTGCGGAGGCGGAGCAACTGCTGGCCCGCATCGTGGCCGACCTCCGCTCCCCTTCCTTCGATCCGCTGCGGCGCTCGCTGGCGAAGAAAGAACAGTTCGAGATCTACTCCACGGCACGCGGCGACGAGGCGGCGTACCTCTCCCTGCTCAACCGCTCCCAGCTGCGCCTGGCCGCGCTTTACGAAGCACGGGGCAACGTGGCGAAAGCGCGCGCCACGTACGAAGGCGTCCTCGAAGCGCGCAGCGACGACGCCACCGCGCTGGCCGCCCTGGCCCGGCTGACCAAGGGCGACGAGCGGGACCGCTACTTCGCCGAGGCTTTCGATGCGAATCCTTTCTCCCTCGCTTTGATCGAAGAGTACCGGCGGACGCCGCACGCCGCGCCCACGGGCACGTCCACCGGCGCGCGGATGCGGATGGCGATCGACCAGATGACGCGCAGGGAACACATCGCGGCGCGGGAAACGCTGAACGCGCTGGCCGCGAAGTTCCCGGAGAACGAAACGCTGCGCTCCCTCCTTGCCGCGAACGAGCACGACATGGAGGGGGAGATCGCCACGAACGAGCTGCGCGGCCTGCTCCTCACCTGGAACAGCATCGCGCCGGAGAACCGCGCCGCGCTCGATCAGCGGACGTTCACCTACCCGGCGACGTTCGACAGCGCCCTGCCCGGCCAGCCGGGCCAGACCGTGTTCGAGTCCGGCACTGTCGACGAAGTGCCGTTCCGCTTCTCCGAGCCGACCGCGTTCAACGGCCAGTTCGGCACGACCGCGCGCCTCACCTTCCACATCCTCGGCGTGACCAAGCAGCACGGCGCCGACGCGCTGCTGCTCGAGCCGCTGCGCCTGGAGGCCCTGCCGTGATCCGGCGCGCGAGCGTCGCGCTCGCTTTCCTGCTCCTGCTCGCTGCGCCGCTGGCCGCGCAGCAGGTGGCGAGCACCGGGAAAGGCGTCCTCGTGGCGCACGACGGTGTGATCGAGCTCGGCAGCTGGAAAACGGCAGGGGTGGCGAACGCCACGGCGATCGTGGTCGGCACCGAGCGCGGGGCGGTTCTCGACGCGCTGGCGAACGAGGTGCGCATCGTCGATTTTGCAAAACGGAAAACAGAGTCGCGCAAGGTCAACGAGACGCCCATCGCGGGCGTATTCATAGGGAACACGCTTTATATCCTCGAGCGGGATGCTCGAGCCCTCGAAAGGATCGGCGCGGATGGTGCGGGGGCGTCCGTGGTACTCGCCGCCGATCCGGCTTTTCTCCGCCAGGCGAACGGCATCCTCTACGCGTACTCGCGCTCCGCGGGCATCGTGCAGGAGATCACCACCGCGCCGTTCGCCATCCGCCGCACCTTGCGCGTCGCGCCGTTCGCTTCGGACTTCGAAACCGACGGCCGAAGCGGCTACCTGGTCTATCCGCGCGAAGCGAAGATCCGCACCTTCGATCTGGGCCGGATGATCACGAACGGCGAGCTCGCCGCCGGCGCGGTGCCGGTGGATCTCGCCTTCGCCGGCCGCACCCTCGCGCTCGCCGATCCATCCGCCAAGCGGGTCTGGCTCCTGGAAGGCTCCCAGTCCGTCAGCCAGGCCTTCGCCCGCGGTTTCCTCCGCGGCCTCCTCGGCCTGGGGCTCGGCGGCGACCGCGACTCCGCCTTTCCCACCGGCATCGACCGCGTGCTGATCCGCGGCTCGCAGTGGCTTGCGTACGATTCGAGCTCGGGCACGCTCTACCGTTTCACGAAAGCGAAGAGCTCGGTGATCGCCCGCGGCGTGGCGCCCGGCAGCTTCGCCCTCACGGCGGAGGGCGTCGTCCTCTGGCGGAACGGTATGTTGGTTGCAGAAAAGGATCACTGATGAGCGAACGAAGACCGTGTATCCGCTGCGGGCGTGCCATCGACGCCTGGGCGAAGATCTGCCCCTATTGCAATCAGGACCAGACGGCGCCGGTGCCGTCCGACGATCCGGCCCATGCTGCTTCGACGTACGTGCCGAAGGCGGAAAACAAGTTGAGGAAGCGCCTGCTGATGGCGGGCGGCGCGGTGGTGCTGGTCATCGCCATGTTCGCGGTCGGCTTCGCCATCATCAACCACAAGACCTCCCTGGCCAAGGAGCCGGAGGTGAAGGAAGAGGTGCCGGAGGTGGCGCCGCCGCCGGCGCGGCCGAGCTCGGACGTGAAGCTCGTGCCGACCAGCGAGATGCCGACCTCGACGGAGCTGATCGAGGCGCCGATCACCAGCGCGCCGGCCACCAACTCCGCGGAGAACGTCCCCACCGAATACCAGCGCACCGACGCCACCGCCGTCGCCTCGGATGAATACGCGCAGATGGCCGCCCGCGACAAGGCGGCGAGGAAGAAGAAGATGGATGCGCTGATCGATCCGCGCACGCTCAGCGGCGCCGCGTACAACCAGGGCGCGGCTCCGCCGCCGCGGCCGATGATCTCCGCCGCCCCGCCGCCGCCCGCCCCGGTGGCCCGTCCCGCGGCGGTCACGCGTCCCATTCCGGAGTACCAGCCCATCCCGCGCATCCGCGTCTCGCACAACGTCACGGCCCGGCTCGACCTCATGATCGGCGCCGACGGCCGGGTCACCGAAGTCAACCTGCGGGAGGCGATCCCCGGCGAGAGCGCGCGCCTCATCGCCGCCATCCAGTCCTGGCGCTTCAAGCCGGCCACCGAGAACGGCGTGCCGGTTGCCGCCCCGTTCACCGTGGATATATCGTTCCATGCGGATGAGTAAAGCCGTTTGCGCGCACTGCCGCCGGAAGATCGACGCGGCGGCCAAGCTCTGCCCGTATTGCGGCGCCGATCCGGAGACCGGACTGCGCGTTGATACGCAGGCCATCCTGCAGCAGGTCTTCCGCCCGAAGAAGCTGTCGACGGGGGAGAACGTCCTCGAATACGCCCGGCAGCGGCAGGGCATCGTGGTCGCCATCGGCATCGCGGTGGTCTTCCTGATCCTGGCCGCCGCGCACTCCTACATCAGCGCGCGCAATGCGACGTCGGACGCGAGTGGCCCCGCCGTTCCGCTGACCGAGGTGACGGACCTGAGCAGCCAGCCGGAGGAGACTCGCGGACAGGCCATGCCGGAGCTGCAGGTGCAGATGGACGGCAACCCGCAGCGCCTGCGCCAGTTCGTCGTGGAGCCGGGCGCGATCGCCCCGGCCGCCCCTCCCGCCGCCACCACCACCGCCCCACCCGCCGCCCCGGCCCGCCCCGCCGCGCGATGATCGGCGTCGCGGTGCTGCTGATCGCCCTGGTGCTGATCGGCTGGGGGGTGTCGTGGATGCTGGCCCAGAAGCCGGTCACCTCCGCGCAGCAGCTCATCCAGCAGCATCGCTACGAGGAGGCCGTCGTCGCCGCGGCGAAAGATCCGCTCCATCGGGCCGAGGCCCTGAAGCTGCTGGGCCGGTTCGAGGAGGCCATCGCGTCGTACGAGCGCTCGGACGATCCCGCCGCAAAAGAAGGCATCGCGCTGTCGCTGGCCCACCTCGGCCGCGACCTGGACCGGGCCAAGGCGCTGATGGAGCAGACCATCGCCCAGCATCCTCAGATCATGGAGTTCCAGGCCCTGGGGCTCGCCTTCGTGCTGCTCGAACGGGGCGAGCGGGAGGCGGCGCTGCGCCTCTTCACCGACAACGCGGTGCTGCTGGAGACCCGCTTCCATGACGACTACACCGATCCCGACCCGCTGCTCGCCGAGACGCTGGTGATGTACGCCGCGCTGATGGCGGCCATGGGCGACGAGGGGCGGGCGGAGGCTCTGCGGGGGCGGGCGGCGGAGTGGGCGCCGCGCAGCGTGTGGAGCTAGCCGTTCCCTCAATTCCGGAACAACTTTGACCGCATTTCGTGACCGCGTCTATGTGTAGTAGCACTAATGTATATGCATGCTACTGCACATCCACCTATCCGCTGACCAAAGGAGAGTCCTCATGTACCGACGCGCTTCCGCAGTCCTGGCCGTGCTCTGTCTGCTCGCCGTCCCCCGCGCCTTCGCCCAATGCTCTTCCATGCTCTCGGGAGGGTCGGGCTTCAACAACATCCACTTCCTCAACGTCACCAGCGCGGGCACGCCGTACGACGGCTCGATCGGCGGCGCGATGAGCATGTGGAACGGCGCCTGCGGCGGGATGTCCGGCTCGGACTACCCGGCCTTCCAGTTCGGCAACCAGAGCGGCGGCGGCATCCAGTTCCTCTACGTGAGCGGCCACGAGAGCACGCCGCACTGCGGCGGCTACTGCGGCTCGCTCTACGACCGCGGCACGCATACCGTCACCCTGTACGAGGATTACGGCCCCGATCTGGGGCACCTCGCCCACCTTCGCGACCTCAACGCGCAGCAGATGCGCAACCTCATGGCACACGAGCTCGGCCACGGCCTCGGCCTGGCGGACGACTTCTGCAACAACGGCCTGATGAACCAGACCGTCCCCTTCAACGCGACCATCACCGGCGAGGAGTGCGTGACCGCCGATCAGGGCTCGCACGTCATGTACGAGGGGACCCAGAACCAAGGCTGCGAGAGCCTGCAGGACTGCCACATGAGTCCGATCATCCTCGACCTCGACCGCGGCACCTTCCAGCTGACCAGCGTGGCGGGCGGCGTGCTGTTCGATCTGAACGGCGACGGCCTGCCGGAGGAGACGGCCTGGACGCGCGCCGACCGCAACGAGGCGTTCCTCTGGCTCGACCGCAACGGCAACGGAGTCGTGGACGACGGCACGGAGCTCTTCGGCTCCTCGTTCGGCGACAACGGCTTCATCCAGCTCGCGTCGTGGGACAAGCGCAGCGAGGGCGACGTCCTGATCGGCGGCAACGAGAACGAGCGCATCGACGCCGGCGACGCGATCTGGCCGCGGCTGCGCCTCTGGATCGACCGCAGCCACGACGGCATCTCGCAGCCGGATGAGATCTTCACGCTGGCCCAGAAAGGCGTGACCTCGATCGATCTGCGCTACTACACCACGCGCATTCACGACGCGAACGGCAACTACTACCGCTACGGCTCGATCGCCATCGCGAACGGCCGGCCGCTGTTTGCCGTGGATGTCTACTTCAAGGTCGGGCAATGACCGCAACGAGGGGCCGGCTTGGTGCCGGCCCCTTTCACGACCGCCCCTTGAACGTCACCGCGATCTTGTTCTCCCCCGCCCGCACGTTCACCTGGATCGGCGCGGCAAAGGTGGCGCCCGAGGCGACGATCGACGCCGCTTCGTCTTCCGTGCGATACGGCCAGAACTCGTAGCTGCCGGCCGGGATGTTGCGCAGAGTCGCCTCGCTGTCGGCCGCGGTGGCCAGCTGCAGCCCCTGGATGGAGCTCAGCGCCTCCGCCACTTCCGGCGGCACCAGCTCGCCGTTGTAGCGCATGAGGAGGGAGAAGGGCGGCATCGGCTTGCCGTCCGTGGTCCGGGCGCGGATGAGCAGGGAGGAGGCGGCGGTGGGCAGCTCGATGCGCACCCGGTCCCTCCCCTCCTCCCGCCCGATGCGCCGGGCGGTGAAGCCGCCGCCCGGCGCGATGGCGAAGAGCGTCGCGCTCTCCCCTTCCGGCACGGCGATGCTGGCCCGCCCGTCCTCGTCCGTGTAGGTGCGCGCGCGGAGCGCGCCGTTGGCGAGGGAGAAGACGAGCGCGCGGTCGAGCGGCTCGTGCCCCGCGCCGAGGACGAGCAGGGGGATGGTGCGTCCGGCGTCGAGGCGGACGTCGAGATTGCGCGAGCGGCCGGCCGGCCCGAGCTCGAAGACGAACGGGGGCGGCTCGAGATGATCGCCCGCGCTGATGGTGACCGTCTGCTTGCCGTCGCGTACGCCGGTCAGGCGGAACGCGCCGGCTTCGTCGGTCCGGAGCTGCAGGTGCCGCTCCGTCTCGCCGGCGCGCGTCATGAGGTCGATGTCGAGGCCGGCAAGCGGCGCGCCGCTCTTCGCATCGCGCACCACGCCCGCGATCTCGCCGCCCGGCACGTCGATGGCCAGCCGCGGCGAGACGCCGCCGATGCGCGCGCTGTCTCCGTACGGCCTGGTCAGCCGCGGCGACTTGACGCTGTACAGGTAGTCGCCGCGCTGCCACAGCCGCGCGCGGAACGTGCCGTCCGCCGCCACCGGCAGCGTCGCCGCCCACTGGAATTCGGTATTGCGCAGCACGAGCGCCGCGGGGCCGAGGACCGCGCCGCCGTGGGTCACCCGTCCGGCCAGCTCGAAGGGGGCGACGTCGATCTGCACCCGCCGCGCGTCGGCGCTGCCGATGATCACCTTCGCCGCAATCTGCTCGTTCTCCTTCCCGCCCCGGACGCGCACCTGGTAGACGCCCGCTTCCAGCCCGTCGAAGCGGACCCGCCGCTCGGCGGTGGTGAGGCCGCGCTGCTCGAGGCCCTGCCACTTCTCCTCCTTGTCCCGCACCAGCAGCTCGACGCGCAACGGCTCCGCCGTGCCGCGGATGGTGGTCTCGATGGAGGCGGCCGGCCTGGTGGAGGAAAGGACCGCGGCGAGCAACAGCAGGATGTGCATATATGGTTTTCTCCTCGAGAGCGCGGCGCCCGGGCGAAGGTCAGCGCGTGGTGGGAAGGGGGGCGTCGAGGCTGGCCACGAGCGCTCGGCTCGCGGACGGCTGCGCCTCGTCGAGCCGCTCGACGGAGGCCACCGTGAACTCGGAAGCCAGGGTGGCGGTGGCGGCGGCCTGAGCCTGACAGGCCGGGCCGAGGATGCAGGTGTCGTTGTCGTAGTCTTCGATGCAGGTCACCCAGCCGAAGTGCAGCGCCGCAATGCACTGCGGCGGCTCGGTATGCGGTTCCGCCCGGATCTTGCACCGGACGCACGCCGCCATGGCGGACGGCGCCGCGAGGAATGCGGCGACGACGAGGAACAGAGGAATCATTCGTTTCATCATCAGAGAGATCTCCTTTTCTATGCCGATACGGCCCGGGCTCCGCGTCTCGGAGAGGGATGATCCCTGACGGCAGGACTACCGTCTAGCGTTACTTCTTTCATTCGGCAGGGCGAGACGCGGGGCCGCCGGTGTCAGTGGATGTTGGATTGGGTGAGGCTGGCCGAGGCGACGAGCGGCGTGGACGGCGAAGGCTGCCCGTCGTCCAGGCGCTCGACCGCGGCGACGGTGTACTCGGACCCGAGCGCGGGAGTGGCCGCGGAAGCGGCGGCCGTCGCGCACACGATGTCGAGCTCACAGGTGCAGTCGGAGGGGTTCTCGAAACAATCCTCGTACCGCGTTCCGAACGTGACCTGCCGGCAGTGTGCGCACGGATCCGGCGGGAAGACCCGGCAGCGGTAACAGACGGCCGCCATGGCGGCCGGCGCCGCCGAGAAGGCGGCAAGAATGACGATGAGAGGAACAATCCGTTTGAGCATGAGAGCGATCTCCTTTCCGGCCCGGTCCCGCGTCTCTGGAAGGAATCTCGGCGCCGGAAAGGCGGAGCGCTAGAGTGATTTCTTGCCGGCCAGCGCCAGCCGGTGGAACTCCCCCCGGATCGCCCCCATCCCGATCGGCGCCGCGCACGGATGCACCCGGTTCGTGAGCAGCACCATGAGCGCGGAACCCGCTAAAGGAGAGCGAGAAAATCGTCCACTGTCATGCCCGCGGCGCGGATGAGCGCGCGGAGGGTGCCGGTGGCGAGCTCTTTGTGCAACGGAATCGCCAGGTTCGCGCGCTGGCCCGCCTTCGTCAAAATGAGATGGCTTCCGACCTGCCCGGCGACGCTCCAGCCCGCGCGCTGAAACGCCCGAGCGGCGTCACGGCCGGAGATATTGCCCAGAGCGCCCAAGCTTCAGATCGCGACGACGATCGGTTGTTCGTCCGCGGCCAGCCCGGCCACGGCTTTCTGATCTTCCGCCCAGAGCCAGCCGACGATTGCCTCTTTGATGTTTTCGAGCGCTTCCTTTTCATCGTTTCCCTGCGAAACGCAGCCCGGAAGCGCTGGGCACTCGACGACGTACATGCCGTCGGACTCCGACACTTTGACGTGAAAGATCATGGCGGCGTTATACAGCGGCTGCCGTGGTTTCGGAATTCCCCAGCGCCAGCCGGTGGAACTCCCCCCGGATCGCCCCCATCCCGATCGGCGCGGCGCACGGATGCACCCGGTTCGTCAGCAGCACCATGAGCTGCTCGCGCCGCTTGTCGAACCACACGGACGTCCCGGTGAACCCGAAGTGTCCGAACGAGCCCTCGGACAGCATGCGCGTCGCGGGGCTGCTGTCGATGCGGAGGTGCCAGCCGAGGCCGCGGTTCTCGCCCAGGCCCTGCGTGTAATTGCGGGTGGCGAGATCGACCAGCGGCAGCGGCACCAGCTCGCCGCGGATGAACGCCTGGGCGATGCGGAAGACGGCGCGGGCGGTGGCGAAGAGGCCGGCATTGCCGGCCGTGCCGCCCAGGTGATGCGAGTTGCCGTCGTGCGTCTCGCCCCAGATCAGGCCGTCGCGGAAGCCGGTGATCGGCGCCAGGCCCCGCTCGGCGCACATCTTCCTCTCCCACGCCTGCGTCCACTCCGTCGCCGCGATGCGCGGCTTCAACCCGGCCGGCGGGCGGAAGAGGGCATCCTGCAGACCGAGCGGCTGGAAGATCTGCGATTCCGCCAACGAAAGGTAAGGCCCGAGCGCGAAGTAGAGCAGGAAGAAGTTCAGATCGGAGTAGACCACGCGCGAGCCCGGCTCGTACTCCGGCCCATGCTCGAGGATCGCGCCGAGCGGATCCTGGTACGCGTACAACGGCAGCCAGGCGCGCAAGCCGGAGGTATGCGTCAGCAGGTCGCGATACCGATAGCCATGAAAGCGGTCCTCCAAAGAGAGGCCGGACTGCAGAAACAGCGTCGTGGTGATCAAAGCCTTGGTGGTCGACGCGCAGTCATAGATGGTGTCGATGGTGGCGGGCACCCGGAACGGCACGGCGACCGCGTTTCCGAGCGCCCCGAGGTGCGGCGGACCGGACAAAGGCCCGAAAGCGTACGAGGCCGAGGCGAAGCTTCCCAGCTCGATCTCGCGGCGCAGGAAATCGTCGATGGTCACCGCCCGCGGATTGTAGTGCACAGGAACGGCTGCGCACGCTCGCTGTCAACGGCGAATATCCCTTGTGGCTCAGCGGTTTAGAGCGTGCAAATAAGGGTGCTGGATGCCCTCCTCTTTCCTGTTAGCATCCGCACCGTCCAAATCATGCTTCGTCTAGAAAAACTGGAAATCCACGGCTTCAAGTCCTTCTACGACCCTGCCCAACTCGCCTTCCCCTCGGCCATGACGGCCGTGGTCGGCCCGAACGGCTGCGGCAAATCGAACATCTGCGACGCCATCATCTGGGTCCTCGGCGAGAACCGCGCCTCCCACATCCGCGGCGAGACGATGGAAGACGTCATCTTCCAGGGCTCCGCCCGCCGCCGCCCCCTCTCCATGGGCGAAGTCACCCTCACCCTCGGCACCTCCAACGGCCACAGCGATCATCCCATGGCCGACGAGGGCCGCATCGTGATCAACCGCCGCGTCTTCCGCACCGGCGAGTCCGAGTTCCGCCTCAACGGCAAACGGGTCCGGATGAAGGACATCTCCGACATCCTGATGGACACCGGCCTGGGCATCCGCAACTACTCGGTGATGGAGCAGGGGAAGATCGACCTCATCCTCTCCAACAAGCCGCAGGACCGCCGCCGCCTGATCGAAGAGGCGGCCGGCATCACCAAGTACAAAACGAAGCGCCGCGCCGCGGAGCTGAAGCTGGAAGAGACCCAGCAGAACCTGCTCCGCATCGACGACACCCTCTCCGAGGTCACGCGCAACCTCAACTCCCTCAAGCGCCAGGCCGGCAAGGCCCGCCGCCACAAGGAGCTCTCCGAGCAGCTCTCCACCGCCAAGCGTGCGCTGTACAAAGGCCGGATTGTGCTAGCACAAACCGAGCAGGAGGCTGCCGGTCAGGCCGTGGCCGAGGCGCAGGCACGAGAGAGCGAGCTCGCCGCGCAGCTCGGCACGGACGAAGCCGAGCTGGCCGAGACCCGCACCTTCCACTCCGGCCGCGCCTCGCACGCCTCGAAAGTGCGCGAGGAGATGGCCGGCCTGACCGCGGACGTGGAGCGCCTCCGCTCCTTCCTCCAGCAGTCCGAAACGAACCTGGGCGACCTGATGCAGCGCATCGAGAACGGCCGCGGCCAGATCGGGCAGCTGGAAGCGGAAGGCGCCGAACAGCAGCAGCTGCTCGATGAAAAGACGCAGCAGCTGGAGGCCGCGCGCGGCGAGCGCAACCGCCTGCGCGAGATCGCCGACCAGCTGGAGCGCGACCGGCAGGAGAAGTCGGATTCGGTGCGCCAGCACGAGAAGTCGCTGGCCGATGCGCGCGAGGCGCTCATGCGCACCATCGCCCGCATCTCCGAGTCGCGCAACCAGGTGCACCAGATCGAGATCGCCGTCGAAAAGTGCGAGTTCTATCTCTCCAAGCTGACCGAGAGCGCCCGCCGCGCGCTGGAGCATCGGGACGGCGCGAAGGCGACGGTCAACGACTGGAACGAGCGGGTGGCCGAGGCCGAGCAGGCCCTGCTCGAAGCGCAGCAGACCGCGCGCGAGGCCATTCAACTCCGCGACGAGCTCACCCGGCGCCGAGACGGCATGCGCGACTCGCTCGCTTCGACGCGCGACCGCGTCTCGCAGATGAGCTATAAGATCGACTCGCTGCGCACGCTCCTCACCTCGCTGGAAGCGCAGGATGAAGACGTCCGCCGCGCCGTCCTGGAGCTGATCCCGAACGCCACCTCGGCCGCCGAGGCCGTCCGCGCCGCGGAAGGTTTCGAAGCGGCCCTCGATACGCTGCTGCGCGAGCTCGCCAAGGCCTCCGTGGTGGACACCGCCGAGACCGCCATCGAAGCGGTCTCCCGTCTGCGCGAGCGCGGCGCGGGCCGCGGCGCCTTCATCACGCTCGATTACGAAGCAGCCGGCGAAGGGACGCGTCGCGGAGACGCGGCGTTCTCCATCGTCGGCGAAGGCCCCATCGCCGATGCCGTCCGCGCCGCCATCCCCGAGGCGTACATCGTGGGCGATCTGCGCGAGGCGACGGTGCGCGCGAAGGAACGGCCGCACGCGACCTTCGTCACCCTGGACGGCGACGTCGTCCGCGGCCCGCTCATCATCGGCGGCAAGACGGAAGGCGCAACGCCGGGCGTCTTTTCCATCAAGCGCCAGCTCTCCGATCTGGAGCAGGCCCTCGGCTCGGAAGAGACGCGCGCCAGCGGCATCGCCGCCCAGCTGCAGACGGTGGAAGAGGAGCTGCGCGCTGCTGACGACGCGCGCATCCTGGCCGAGGAACGGGCGCGCGGCGCGGAGCAGGAGCTGCGCGAGCGGCGCACCGAGCGCGAGCGCGCCGGCACCGAGCTGCAGCGCTTCGACCGCGAGCTCGCCGCCGCCTCGGAAGAGCAGACGTTGTACGCCGAGGAGAAGGAACAGCTCCTCGCCCGGAAGAACGCGGCGATCGACGACCTGCGCCAGCTGGAAGAGAAAGAGCAGGCCCTGCACGAGCAGATCCGCCTGCACGAGGAGGAGCTCGGCACCTCGCGCGCGGCCTTCGAGGAAGTGACGGAAGTCGCCTCCAAGGCGCGGGTCGACGTGGAGACGGCGGCCGGCAACGTGAACTCCATCCAGCGCGAGCACGAGAACCTCTCCCGCATCGTCCTCTCCCTCGGCGCGCGCGCCACGCAGCTGCAGCAGGAGCTGGAGTCGCTGGCCCGCAAGCGCGCGGACACGGAAGTGGCGGTGGAGAACGCGCGCGGCCAGCTCGACGCCTCCCTGCAGAAATTGCACGAGCTGTCCGAGGCTCGGGTGTCTTTGGAAGCCGAGGTTGCGGACCTCGCCGTCCGCGTGCAGGAGCTCGATGCGCGCGCCATCGTCTCGCGCGAGCAGTGGAACACGGCCAAGGACGCGCTGTTCGAGTCCGAGCGGCGCCGCGACCGCGCCGCCTCCGCCTTCGAGCTGCTGCGCGAGCAGATCTCGCTCGATCTGCATGCCGGCATCGACGCGCTGGCCGAGGTCGAGCCGCCCTCTTCCGATGATGCGCGCGCGTGGCTGGAAGCCGAGGTGGCCAGGGTCGCCGATCAGATCGAGAAGATCGGACCGGTGAACGTGCTCGCCATCGATGAGCATCAGGAGCTGGAGCAGCGCGAGTCGTTCCTCCGCACGCAGCGCGACGACCTGGTGCAGGCCATCGAGTCGCTGCGCCAGACCATCCGCAAGATCAACATCACCTCCCGCGAGCTGTTCCGCGAGGCGTTCAACGCCGTGAACGACTGGTTCGGCCAGCTCTTCACCTCCCTCTTCGGCGGCGGCGCGGCGCGCATGCAGCTGCTCGACGAGGACGACGTGCTGGAGTCGGGCATCGAGCTGGCGGCCCAGCCGCCGGGCAAGAAGAACCAGTCCATCGCGCTGCTCTCGGGCGGCGAGCGGGCCCTCACCGCGCTCGCCCTTTTGTTCGCCATCTTCCGCTACAAGCCGTCGCCCTTCTGCATCCTGGACGAGGTCGACGCGCCGCTGGACGAGGTGAACAACGAACGCTTCGTCCGCCTGGTGCGGGACATGTCCCGCGACACGCAATTCATCGTCATCACCCACTCCCGACGCACCATGGAGGCGGCCGACGCGCTGTACGGCGTGACGATGGAAGAAGCGGGCTGCTCGCGCCTGGTCTCGGTGCAGTTCGCGGACATGGAGGGTTAGTAGACGCTCGCCGAATCGGCAATCCGCAAGCTCATCTCCCGCCGGACGGCGGAGCGTGGCGACGACTATTTCGCCCGCGGCCGCGTCCGGCGCATCGAGCAGATCGAGCCGGGCCTGATCGAGGCGACGGTCCAGGGCAGCCGCCAGTATCTGGTCGGCCTCTCCGTCGTGGACGATGTGCTCTTCGTCAGCTGCGAGTGCGAGTTCTTCACCCGCGAGCTGGAGGAGTGCAAGCACATCTGGGCCTCCATCCGCGCCGCCAGCGCGCGCGGCTTCCTCCCCAACCGGCCGCTGGCCCTGCTCATCGATGCGGATGATGTGGAGGACATCGCCGCCTCGCAGCTGGCGCCGCGGCAGGTGATCCGCGCGCCGTGGGAGCGCTTCTTCGACGCTCTCGGACCGCCGGCCATCGTGCCCAGGCGGCGCGAGGTGCCGGAGGAGATCGCCTACTTCATCGTTCCCATCACCCGGCCCCCTTCCCTCACCCTGCACATCCGCGGACGCTCGCGGAAGAAGAACGGCGAATGGGGCAAATGGAAAGCGCTCTCCATCCGCCTCGACGAGCTGGATCTGCTTTCGCCGTTCGATGCGGAGAGCCTCGCGCTGCTCCATCCCCGCGCTTACAACTACCTGGTCGAGACGACGATCAGCATCTCCTCCACCACGGCGGCCTGGTGGGTGGAGCGCCTCGCCCGCTCCGGCAAGCTGTTCCTGGAGAACGGCGCCCCTCACCCTGGCCCTTTCCCCGCGCCGCGGGGAGAGGGTGCGCGAAGCGCGGGTGAGGAGCGCACCGCGCTCGGATGGGATGACGGCCCGCCGTTCACCTTCCGCGTGGCCATCAACAGCATGGAGGATCACTACCGCATCACCGGCACGCTCGCCCGGGGCGAGGAGACCCTCCCGCTCAGCGCCGTCACCGCCATCGTCGGCGGCATCCTGATCCGCGACGGCTTCGCCAGCCGCTTCGACGACGGCGGCCACGCCACCTGGCTGCACGCGTTGCGCGCCGGCGGCCCGGTGAAAGTGCCGCACGCGGACGCCGACCGCTTCCGCGAAGTGCTCCTCCACGCGCCGGTCGGCAACATCGCGCTGCCGGAGGAGCTGGGCTGGGAGCTGGTCAACACGGAGCCGCATCCGCATTTTTCGCTGCAGCACGACGCGTGGGGGGCGGAGATGCACGGCGAGCTCTCCTTCGCCTACGACGAGTGGCGCGTCTCCAGCCGCTCCACCGAGTCGCAGGCATCGATCGGCCGCAAGCTGATCCGCCGCAACGTCGCCGCCGAGCAGGCGCTCAAAGCGCGCCTCGGCGCGCTGCCGGTGATCGCGGCTTGGGACGGCTACCGCATCCGCCTCTCCCAGCTGGAGGAAGTGGTCCGCCCGTTGACCACGGAAGGCTGGTCGATCGAGATCGACAACGCGCCGGTCCGGGTCAGCGAGGAGCTCGACGTGGAGATCTCCAGCGGCATCGACTGGTTCGATCTCAACGTCAGCGCGAGCTTCGGCGAGATGCGCGTCGCGCTGCCGGAGCTGCTCGCGGCCGCGGAATCGAACCGCTCGCTGTTGCGCCTCGCGGACGGCTCGTTCGGCGTGGTGCCGGCGGCGTGGTCGGACTCGCTCGCGCCGGTGCTGGAGCTCGGCAGGCGGGAGGGGAACGCGCTCCGTTTCCGCCCCGCCCAGGCGCTGCTCATCGACGCGCTGCTGCAATCGAAGCCGACCGCCGATGCCGGCTTCGCCGACCTGCGCAACCGCATCGCCTCGCTCGCGCCGGAGCCGCGCCAGGAGCCGCCGACGCTCACCGCCGAGCTGCGTCCCTATCAGCGCGCCGGCCTCGGCTGGCTGCACTTCCTCCGCGCTACCAGCCTGGGAGGCTGCCTGGCTGATGACATGGGCCTCGGCAAAACGGTGCAGACGCTCGCCCTGCTGGAATCGATTCGCGCCGAGGGCGGCAAGCGGCCGTCCCTCGTGGTCGCGCCGCGGTCGCTGCTTTTCAACTGGGCGGCCGAGGCGGCGCGCTTTGCGCCGGAGTTGCGCGTGCTGGAGCATCACGGGCCGGAGCGCAAGCTCGTGGAGTCGTTCGACGATTGCGACATCGTCCTCACCACCTACGCCACGATGCGCCTCGACGTCGCGCATCTCGCCGCCACGGAGTTCGAGTACGTGATCCTCGACGAGGCGCAGGCCATCAAGAACGCGTCGAGCCAGGTGGCGAAGGCGAGCCGCCTGCTGCGCGGCCGCCATCGCCTGGCCTTGAGCGGCACGCCGATCGAGAATCACCTCGGCGAGCTGTGGAGCCTCTTCGAGTTCCTCAACCCCGGCCTCCTCGGCTCGTCGCGCTCGTTCCAGCGAACGTTCGCCGGCAAGAACACGCAGCCCGAGCGGCGCGAGGCGCTGGCCCGCGCGCTGCGGCCGCTCATCCTCCGCCGCACCAAGGAGCAGGTCGCGCCCGAGCTGCCGGAGCGCACCGAGCAGACGCTGTATTGCGAGCTGGAAGGCAAGCAGAAGCGGCAGTACGACGAGTTGCGCGATCACTATCGCGAGGCGCTCCTCGGCCGCGTGCGCACCGCCGGCATGAACAACGCGCGGATGCAGATCCTGGAGGCGCTGCTCCGCCTGCGCCAGGCGGCCTGCCATCCGGCGCTCATCGATCCGCAGGCCGACGATTCCAGCGCGAAGACCGACCTGCTGCTGGAAGAGCTGCGCGAGGTGCTCGACTCCGGCCACCGCGCGCTCGTCTTCTCCCAGTTCACGTCGTTCCTGGCCATCGTCCGCCGCGCCCTCGATGCGGAGCGCATCCCCTATCTCTACCTCGACGGCCGCACGCGCGACCGCCAGGCGCTGGTCGATGCGTTCCAGAGCCCGAACGGCCCGCCGCTGTTCCTGATCAGCCTCAAGGCCGGCGGCCTCGGCCTGAACCTGACGAACGCCGACTACATCTTCCTGCTCGACCCCTGGTGGAACCCCGCCGTCGAGGCGCAGGCCATCGACCGCGCGCACCGCATCGGCCGGACCCGCCCGGTGGTGGCCTACCGGCTCATCGCCCGCGACACGGTGGAGGAGAAGATCGTCGAGCTGCAGGCCCGCAAACGCGAGCTCGCCGAGTCGATCCTCTCCGAGGACAACAGCGTGCTGCGGAAGCTCGAGGTGGAGGATTTGGAGCTGCTGCTCTCCTAGACCCTTCTCCCCGCCGGGCGGGGAGAAGGTGCGGAAGGCGGACGAGAGGCACCGTTCACGGCACCGTGAGGGAGTACGTCGCCAACTGCTCCTCGCGCGTGCCGTCGATGCCGTACAACACGACCTGGTGCTTGCCGGATTTGAGGAACGCGCGGGGGACGAGGATGGCGAAGGTGTCGTCGTCGCGAAGATGCAGCGGCTCGCTCGTCCAGATCACCGCGCCGCTCTCGTTGCGGATGCGCAGCCGATAGCCGTCCATCGACTCGGAGCCCACCAGGGGGGCCACGAGCATGGTCGAGTCGGCGTTCGGCGCGAGCCTGACCGGCCGGTGCGGGCGGCCGCGCTGCCCGTCCGGCATCAGCACGACGTATTCGGACGCCGCGCGCGGCCTGGCCAGCTCGGCCTGCAGACGGTGCGCGCTCCACCGGGCCTGCCCGAGCAGGCCGCCGATGGCGAGTACGAGCGCCGCCGCGATCGCCAGCGATGCCCGCCGCCAGAACTGCACGACGCTGCCTCCATCGCCATGAATGCTGCGGCGCAGCTCCGTCCAGCGGCGGGTCAGCTCTTCCGGCGGCAGGTGACCGTCCTCTCCCGGCGCGGCGTCCTCCTCGGGCAACGGCGCGGTCAGGGCGTGCGCGAGCTCGGGATGGAGCACCAGCAGGCGGCGCACGCGCTCTTCGTCTTCTGGCGAGAGCTCGCCGCGCGTGTAGGCGAGCATCTCTTCGACCGTCGGCGGGTCGCCGAGCGGGTGTTGCTGATCCACATCGAGCAGCTCGTGCTGGATGGTATCCCAATCCGATTTCGTGATCATCGATCGTCTCCCAGCCGCGCGCGGAGGTGTTTCTTCGCGTCTCGCAGCCGCGACTTGACCGCGTCGACGCTGACTCGCAGCGTCTCCGCGATCTGCGTGTACTTCAATCCCTGAACCCACAGCCGCAGAACCTGCTGCTGCCCTTCCGTGAGCTCGGCCACGGCCTGCCGTACGCGGTTTCGCCGAAGCGTCTGATGCTCGCGCTCCGCATAATCGGGCTCCTCCGGCGCAGCGAGCTCGAATGCAAGATCCGGATCGTCGAGGTCGACGTGCAGCCCATTGCGCTTGCCGGTCAGCCGGGCCCGGATGCGATTGAGCAGAAGCCGGCGCGCCGTCACCTGCAGAAATGACCAGACCGCCTCGGTTTCACCCCGGAATTGCGGCATGTGCTCATAGAAACGCTTGAAGGTGTCCTGGGCGAGATCGTGCGCTTCGTCGTCCGCTACCTTGGAGGAGCGATACAGCCGCCACACCCGCGCATAATACTTTCGGTAAATCGCCTCGAACAATTCGTCGCGACTCCCGCCGCCGGCCTTCCAAATCGTCATCGTCCGATCCTGTGCCCGCGAAACGCGTATCGTTGCTGATGCATGAAGAAACTCGTCGTCATGGCCATGGCCCTGTGCAGCTTCTCAATCGGCTGCCATAGGGAAGACACGAAAGCAGCGGCGGTGTGGCGGACGGTGGAGCCGCGGCTGACGGCCGCCACGAAATGGCAACCGTGCACCCGCCCTCAATGCGGCGCCGGGCCCTCCGCATCCATTGCGAGCACCTGTACTGTCGATATCCGCACCCACGAGCAGGCCCTGTACGCCATTGCGCATCAGCCGGAATGCCTCGGATCGGCGATCGACGTGTTGAGCCGTCTCGCGAAGCACGATCTACGCGCCCGAAGCGACCTCGCCGCGGCGTATTACGTCCGCGCGCAGGTGGAGGACCGCCCGATTTACCTGCTGATGGCCTGGGAGCAGATCAAAGACCTGCCCGGCCTGCCCGAGGCGCAATTCAATGTTGCGTTGATTCAGGAGAAGCTGGGCCGTACGGAGGATGCAAGGCGCTCCTGGGATGCATACCGTGCGCGCGACGTCTCGCCATGGGGGAATGAGGCCCGCCAGCACGGCGACCGGTTGAACGAGGAGTTGCGCCATGCGGCGTACAAGGAGTGGCCGGTCAATCGGCGCCTGTTGCGCGCGGCTCTTGCCGGCCAGGACCACGCCAGGGTAGTGAGCCTGATCCGCGCGTTTCCCACTCCGGCGCAGACGTATCTGGAGGACGAGGTCATCCCGCAATGGGCAGCCTCCGGTGCCCAAAAGGATCTGGACGCCGCAAGACTGCTGGCCGAGGCGGTGTCGGAGGTACAGCAGGACCCATTCGCCAGGGACGTCGTCGCGGCCATTACCAATGCATCCGATCGGAGCGTATTGAGGAATGCGCACAAGGCGTATGCAAGGGCGCGACGGGCGGAGCGTGGATTCGACAGAAAGAACGCGCTCGCGCGTTATGACAGAGCGGTGACGCTGCTCACCCGCGGGCATAGTCCCTTGCGGTTCAACGCGGAGCTCGGACTGGCAGTCAATCGCTTCCTCGAGAAAAAGGGACGGCCTGAAGGTGCGCTGGAACGCCTGAAACGCGAAATTCCGTCCATTTACCCGCACACCGCGGCACGGGTCATGGCCACCGTCGCGTTCGCGCAGAACTTCAGTGGCAATCACCTCGGGGCTCGCGAGCAGTACGAGAGGGCAACGAACGCCTACAGGCGCCTGCACGACTACGAGTACATGACTGCAGTGCAGAGCGCCGCGTCCGGCGTCTCCCTGGAACTCGGCGACAAAGAGCGCGCCTGGCACGAAGCTTTGGAGACGAACGAGCACGCCGCGGAGATCGCCGACCCGCGCCGCCGCCATGTTCGCCTGGGGGCGCTCTCCGATGCCGCACAGGCGCTCGGGCATCCCGATGTCGCGCTGCTCTATCAAAGCGAAGCGGTCGAAGCCATGCAGCAGGAGCTGGTCAACGAGCCCGTTCAGAACCTGGATGTGATCCAGGGACTGCAGCATCACTTGAGCGTTGCGCTGCGGAATCGGGCCAAGGTCAGGCTTGCGCTTGACCCCGAACAGCGCGAGAAGGCCTCCGCTGATCTCAGGGACGCTTTAGGTCTGGTGGAGACCAAAGAGGACGCGGACACACAGAACAGCAGGGACCTTCGATCGAGCATCTATACGGTGGAAGGCTCGCAGCTTCTGCGCGCCGACCCGCAAGGCGCGGTCAAAGCCTTCACCAAGGCCATCGAGCTGCTGCCGGAAAACGAGCTGCCGAACCTCCGCACCTCGCTGCTCACCCGGCGCGCAAGAGCGTTCCGGCTGGCCAAACATCCGAAGGAAGCCGAAGCCGACCTGGAAGCGGCGCTTGCGGAGTTGGATCGCGAGGAAGCGATTCAGCTGGAGAACCGGCGCAGTGGAAAAGAAGAGGAGATCTGGAGCTTATTTTTTGAACGCTTTCAAGACACCTATCGGGAGCTGATCGACCTGCTCGCCGCGCGTGGCCAATACGAACAAGCGTTCGCCTATGCCGAGCGAGCGAAGGCTTTCGAGCCGCTCGATCTCATTCTTCACCTCCCCTATGCGCCGCAACGATTCCGGGAGTTGACGAAAGGCCGTGAGCCGATCGCATTGCACGAGATTCAGGCCGCTTTGCCGGCGGAGACGTACCTCCTGGAGTACTCCGTGCTGGAGGACAGGACCATCGTCTGGATCATCGGCCGGCGGTTGTCCCGTTGGATGTCGCTCCCCGTGGGCCGCAATGAAATCGCCTCGTGGCGCGCGAGAATCCAGGAGGCGGTCGAGCAATCCGACGACCATGGTCTCAAGAGCAATCTGGCATTGGCTTACGACGGATTGTTGCAGGAGCCGTGGAAGCTGATTCCGAAAACGGCGAGCCGTGAACCGCGGATCGTGATCATTCCGGACGGCGAGATGCGCGGGCTGCCGTTCAATGCGCTGCGACATCCCATCAGGGGCTACTTCGTCGAACACGCGATCGTCAGCGTCCACGGCAGCGCCACGCTTTATGTTTTCTCCTTGTTGCGCGACGGCGAGTTGAAGACGGGCAATGCGTCCGCGCTGCTGATCGGTGATCCGGAATTCGACGCGACCCTTCGAGAGGCCAGGGAGCTGCTCCGCCTCCGCGGTGCGCGAAACGAGGTAAACAACATCAGCCAGTTCTACGCGCCGAACGCCACGGTGAGAAAAGACAAGGACGCCACAATTGCTGATTTCCTACAAAGAGCAGTCCATAGCGAGATCATCCACATCGCGGCGCACGGCGTGGTCGATGAGGAGCACCCTTCCAGGTCGGCAATCCTGCTGGCCAGGACGGCCACCGACTCCGGCAGGCTCGACGCGCAGACGCTCTCCGGATTGCGCCTGAAGCTGGCGCGGCTCGTCGTGCTGGCCAGTTGCAGCAGCGCGGGCGGCGTTCCTGTAGGTCCGGAAGGAGTCGCGCCGCTGGTGCGGCCATTCATCGGCGCCGGCGTGCCGGCTGTTGTGGGCAGCCTCTGGGAATTCGCCGACGCCACAGCGGAACCTCTCCTCGTGTCTTTTCATCGGCACTATCGGGAACCAGGCCAGGACGCGGCAACAGCGCTGCGCGCGGCCCAACTCGAAGCGCTCGATGAAAACAAACCCTTGCGCGCATGGGCCCCGTTCGAGGTGATCGGCTACGCATCGTCACCCGTCCCGGCTCCGGCAGCAGGCACGAAGGAGAAACGACCACCATGAGCACGTTCATTTTGCGCATTCTCTTCAGCGGCTTGATCAGCTTCGTCCCCAATCAGGACGGCACCGAGCTGACGGTCCTCCTGGTCAACGTCGACCACACCTACCACACCTCCGACGGCACCCACCTCGATCACCACAAACCGCTCCTCCTCGCCCGCGGCGGCGGCTGCACCGGCACCTGTCCCACCGACGACGACGCAATCGCCCGGTTCATCTATCCCGATCAGGCGCAGTCGGCAAGACTCGATTCGCTGGCCACGGCGGTCAGCGGCGGCGGCGCGTGGCTCCTCGACAACTCCAAGCTCACCCTGCAGAAAGGCAGCACCAACGACCCCAACCTCCCCGCCCTCAGCATCGTGCGCAATGCGCGCGGCTCGACCAACAACGTGCTGGACCTCATCCCCACCACCTCCGCCGAGCGGGAGGACTACAGCTGGGTCGCCGATCTGAAATCGATCTGCTCATCCTGCGACCTCAAATCCGCCGTGCACGACGCCGAGCCGCCGGCCGGCCTCGTTGCCGCGCGCTTCAAGCTGCGCAACGGACGCGTCTTCACCTACTCGGTGGCGCGCATCGGCAGCGACGTCACGCCGGTGCAGTTCAAGCGCCTCAACGGCCAGGGCTCGGTCTCGCCCTACTCGCAGGCCGTCGCCACCTGGGTCGCGGCGGACATCGAGGTCAGCGGCGACAGCATCGAGATGATCGACCAGAAGTTCGACGGCAGCTCCAGCCGCTCGATGACCCTCACCCCCGATGAAAACGGCCGGGTGGAGATGGCCGTGCTGAACCTGCCGACCTTCGCGCCGCCGCCGGCCGCGCGCGTCAGCGCGCCCGGCATCGGCAAGCACTTCGAACGGTACTACGACCTCGTCGACACGCCGCCCTCGAGCGGCGACCGCCTCGTCCCCTGGGCCGGCGCGGCGCCCAACACGCCGTCGTATCCGCAAGTCGCGTGGGATGACATCCACCCCACCGAAGAGCTCTGGTCGGAGCTCCTCAACCAGCTGCGGCTCAACATCGGCCGCACCACCTACGACCGGACCATCTGTCCGCCCTTCAACGGCACCCCGTAACTCCTTCGACGGTCCGCCGCACCCCGCGGCGGGCCGTCCCTTCCGCTGGAGATCACGACGATGAGAACGAACTTCTTCCTGGTGATGCTCGTCGCCTGCGCGGCTCTGACCAGCTGTACGAGCGATGCCGCCCCCGCGACCACCATCCCTCCTCGCATGGCCAAGAATCATGGCCGGAGCGATCGCATCCGCGCCGCAGCCGCATTCACCAGCCGCTACGCGAGCTCGCCCTTCGCCGGTTGGAAAGTGCGTGCCGAGGCGGCCGGGCCGCTTTGCAATGTGCTGGTCATCCGGACGCCGATCGTCATGGAAGGCGCGATGGTCGATGCGATGCATCACGGCGATGGCGAATACGAGATCGACGACGGCGGCGTGCAGCGTTTCTATCTGGAAGAGACGTTCCGCGGCGTCGCCTACCGCGACGGCTCCGACCGCATCTGGACTTACGGCGCGGTGAAGGAGGCGGAAGTCGAGGAGCTCGAGCCATGTCACTGATGGCTCGTCTCACCATGGTTCTCGCGCTGCTGGCGTTCGCGCTTGATGTCGATGCGCAGGTGCATCGGCGCGCGCTGCTGATCGGCATCAACGACTACAGCGCCTCGCGCTTCACCGCCCGCCCCCCAACCGACCGCGATTGGCCGAACCTCGGCGGCGCCGTGCGCGATGCCGGCATCCTGCGGGAGCTGCTCGTCCTGCTCTACGGCTTCGAGGAGCGAGACATCGTCACGCTCAGCGATCAGGCCGCGACGCGCGAGGCCATCCTGCAATCGACCGAGGAGCAGCTCGTCCGCGGCGCGGCGAAGGACGACGTGGTCTTTTTCTACTTCGCCGGCCACGGCTCGCAGGTGGCGAACTCGCTCTCCGCGGAGCCGGATCAGCTCGACGAGTCGATCGTACCGGCCGACTCGCGAGCCGGCGCGCCGGACATCCGCGACAAGGAGCTGCGCGCGCTCTTCAACCAAATCCTCGACCGCGGCGCGCGGCTGACGGTGATGCTGGACAGCTGCCATAGCGGCTCCGGCGCACGCGGCCTGGCGACGGGCGCGCATCCACGCGGCGTGCGGCCTGATCTGCGCGACATCCGCGATGGCGCCGAGGCCGGTCCGCGTCCGGAAGATCGCGGCGCACTGGTGCTGACCGCGACGCGGGACGACGGCATCGCGCTCGAGACGCGCGACGCGGATGGGCTGCACGGCGCTTTCTCGCTCGCCTGGATCAAGGCCATGCGCGACGCGGCGCCGGGCGAGCCGGCGAGCGAGACGTTCCTCCGCGCGCAGGCGCGGATGCGCGCCGGGATGCCGTTCCAGGAGCCGGTGATGGCCGGCGACGCCGCGGCGCGAGCCCGCCCCTTCCTCGGCACACGCATCGATCGGAGCGGCGGCCGCAATGCGGTCGGCGTGGAGCGCGTGCTGAAAGACGGGACGGTGCTGCTGCAGGGAGGGTGGGCGAACGGTCTCGCCGTGGGGGCCCAGCTCCGCGCCGCGAACGGCACGCGGTTGACCGTGACCACCATGCTCGGCCTCGGCCGCAGCGAAGCTCGCGTCGAGGCGGGGCCGGCCGCCATGCAACCCGGCTCGCTGCTGGAAGTGGTCGGCTGGGCCGCCCCTCCCGGCCGCCCCCTGCGTGTTCATGTGCCGAAGGCGCCGCACGTGGCTGCTCTCGCCTCCCGGCTGTTCGCCGCCGCGAACCAACGCGGCATCCGCTGGATCGACGATCCCTCCGAAAGCACGCCGACCCATCAGCTCCGCCTCGGCGCCGGCGGCTGGGAGCTCATCAGCCCGGACGGGGATGCGCAACGTTTCGGCGCCGAGGAGGCGGTGGAGCACGTCCCTGCCGGCTCGTCGCTGTTCGTTCAACTGCCCGCGCCCGCGGCCATCGACATCGCGTCGACGGCGAGCGCCGAAGAGGCGGACTACATCCTGGTGGGGCGTTACGTGAAGCAGCGGCTCGAATACGCCTGGGTGCGGCCGGGAGTGCGCAAGCGCGACCAACGCGGCAGCGGCCTGCCGGTGCGCTCGGACTGGATCCGCAACGGCCGCGAAACGGCCGCCATCCTTCGCGACACGCTCCTCCGCCTGCGCCGCATCCACGCCTGGCAACATCTGCAGTCGCCGCCCGAGTCGCGCTCGCCGTACCGGCTGGCCTTGCGCGGTGCGCGCAGCGGTGAGCTCGTGCAGGACGGCGTCGTCATCGGCGGCCAGTCATACCGGCCGGTGCTGCGGCCGCCGGCGACCGCCACCGATATCCAGCCGCGCTTCTTCTACGTCTTCATCGTCGACCGGCACGGCAAGAGCTATCTCGCCTTCCCCGGCGGTGCGGTGGAGAACCGCTTCCCTCTCGGCGCGCCTGCGAAAGAGGTCGCGCTCGACCGGTTCCGGGTGCTGCCCCCCTTCGGAGTCGACACGTACTTTCTACTGTCCACGGACGAGCCGCTCCCCAACCCCTGGATCCTGGAGTGGGACGGCGTCCGTGCGCGGTGCCCGCGGGCTCCCACCGCGCTCGAACAGATGCTCATGCTCACCGCGTCCGGCGAGCGGGCCGGGAGGGGGGTGACGCCGGTCGGCTGGTCGCTGGAGCGCGTGGTGTACCAGTCGGTTCCACCTCCGGTGAAACGGAAACCGAAGAAACGCCACTAATGCACGGGTCCCGTGTCCTGAGAGAGAGGGTACCGCCCATGAATGCTCGGAAGCTGCTGGTCGTCTTCGTTCTGACGCTCCTGCTCACGCCACCGGCCTGTGATCACACTCGCTCCGCGGGGCCCGCGGACGAGGAGAGTGCGGATGGGGCGGGCCTCTTCGATCGCACCCGATCGGCCGGCCTGTTCGTCGGCATCAACCGTTTCGACGACAAGACCATCGCGCGCGTCGACTATGCGGTGGATGACGCGGTCGATCTCGCCTGGAACTTCTCGCTCAATCCGCGGATCAACCTCATCGCCCCCACACGCATCGTGCTCGCCCTCTCCGGATCGGCGAATAAGAAGGAGTCGAAGGAACGGCTCGCCGATCTGAAACGCGCCGGCGCCGTGGTCAGCCGCGCCACGCGCGATGACATCGCGGCGCTGCTCCAGCAACAGGCAGCGGCCGCCGGCAAGCAGGGAGTCTTCATCGCGGCCTTCGCCACGCACGGCTACAGCGAAGAAGGCGTCCCCTACGTCCTGGCCTCGTCCTCCATTTACGGGGTTCCGGCGACGGCGCTCTCCGCGGCGAAGGTCTTCGAGATCGCATCCGATGCGGGCGCGCAGCGCTCGCTGATCTTTGTCGACGCCTGCCGGGAGCGTTTGAAAGCCTCGGCGCGTTCCGGCGAGGCCGATCCGGATGCCGCCGCGGCATTGCTCGCCGCGATGAACCCGGTGGAGGGGCAGGCGGTCTTTTTCGCGGCCGCGGCAGGTAAATACGCCTACGACGACAGCGTGCGGAAGAACGGCGTCTTCTCCGCGGCGGTGCTCGACGGCCTGCGGTGCGGCGCGGCCACCGATGCGCGCGGCTTCGTCACCGTCGATACGCTTTCCACCTTCGTGGAGCAACGCGTCCACAGCTGGCTGGTGGCCCATCGCCGCGGCAGCAGCGGCAGCGCGACGCAGACGAACATGGATGGCGGTACGAGGGACATGCCGCTCGCGCAGTGCAGGGCGCCGCAATCGAACATCGCCAGCCTGGTCAGCGTACCGCCTGCCCGCAATCCCGATCACTTCGCCATCGACGGCACTTCGATCGAGGTACTCGGCAAAGACGGGACGTCGCTCTGGAAGCACGAGGTGGCAGGTCGCATTGCCCGCGTCGAAGTGGTCGACCTGGACGCGGATGGCTTGAACGAAGTCGTCGTGAACGTCGGCCGAATCATCGTTTTCCATCCCTCCGGCGAGGAGTGGTGGCGCTCTCCCACCGACCCACGGCTGGCGGTGACCGCGTTCAGCACCGCGAATCTCTTCCGCAACCAGAAGCAGGAGATCATCGCCATCTACGCAGCCGATGACGGCTCGGCCGGCTCGCGCCTCACCATCTTCCAGCCCGATGGGAAAAACCGTGGCGACTATCCGTATGCCGGCCGCCTCCAGTCCATCGCAACCGGGAAGGAGACTTCCCATCACTGGCCCAGGCTGGTGGTTTACGGCACGGACGACAGTCTGGACGAGCAGCTCGACGTCGCCGGTCCGCTCGGAAATGTGTTCATGCTGAATCCGAACAAGCTTGCCAAGCCGCTCTGGTCCGTGGCAGTCCTTCCCCAAACGCAACGGATCGCAAGCGTGAAGTTGATCGATTACGACAATGACACCCATCAGGACATCTCCATCACCATGGCGGATGGATCGATGGTCTACCTCGACTTCGCCGGCGAATTCCTCTCCGGCGACAGCAGCGCCCGATTCGTGCGGATGAAAAAGGAAGTCAGCAGGCAGGCCACCATTCGGCGATGATCGTGTCGGTATTGGCGCAGATGACCGCACCGATCGATTCATCGCGGCATGACGAACTGGTCCGCCGCTACCGCGAAGCCATCGTCCGCCATCTCATGCGGCAATTCCGGTTTCCGCGCGAGGACGCGGAGGACATCGCGCAGGAGACGTTCCTCAGCGTGTATAAAAGCATGGACCGGTACCGCGGCGAATCGGAATGGATATACCTGAGAACGGCCGCGCACAACTTCGCGAAGAACTGGTTCCGGCACAGGCAGACGCAGATGCGGAACGAGGCACTGAATACGCCCATTGACGTCATGCCCGATCAGGGTGATGGCAAGTCATCCATCGAGGACGAGCTCGTACGCAAAGAGCAGAAGAAGCGCTTCAACACGAGCTACCGCGACGCGCTGGCGAAGCTGCCCGAGCTCACCCGCAACTGCGTCCTCCTGCTGCTGCGCGACACCAGCTACAAGGACATCGCCACCATCACGAAGCTGACCATCGACGCGGTACGCTCGCGCCTGCGGGACGCGAGGAAGCGGCTGCGCAACGAAGCCGGCGCGGCGGCGGAGGGGCTCAACTGGCCGGAGGTGGCCGAAGAGGATGACGATGAGCACGAGAACTGATTGGGAAGCCGCGGCCGAGGACTTCATGGCCGCCGAACGCGGGCGCCTCGGCGGACCGCCGACGCCGGAAGAAGTCGTCGCCTACGCGCGCGGCGAGCTGTCGGAGGCCGATGCGTCGCGCGTGCGCTCGCTGCTCGTCTGCTATCCCGAGCTGACCTCGGTGCTCACCGAGCCGCCGCCGCGATTCGCCGCGCGCCGGCGCATCACCTCGACGCGGCTGTTCGCGCTGGCCGCGAGTGTGCTGCTCATCATCAGCGCCGGCCTCGGCATCCAGCTGCGGCGCCAGAGTCAGGAGTTGAACACGCCGCACGTGATGTCGGTTCACGACCTGACGCCGAGCCTGCTCACGCGCGGCCCGCGGCAGCCGCCGAACCGTCTGGTCGCGGACGAGAAGAATTCGGTGCTCGTATTCAACTACCTGCCGGAAGCGCCTCGCTATCGCATCGAGCTGCTGGAGGGAGCGCAGAGCCTGTGGACGGCAAGGGTTGCCAACAAGAACGGCGAGCCCATCCAGCTGTCCCTGCGGCGCGGCCTGGCGCCGGGCAACTATCGCGTCGATGTCTACGGAGCGGACGACTCGACGCCGCTGGCCACCTACGAGCTCCGCGTCAGCGAACCACCGCAGGAATGACCAGCAGCAGCACCGCGATGGGCAGCGCGCATCCCAACGGTGGTGCGATGGACGTCCGGCCGCTCGGGTCTGCGCACGAGGAGCAGGATGAAACAGGCGATGCCGGCCGCGGCGGCGATGATGGAGAAGAGGATCACAGGAAGGTCTCCTCGGGGTTGGACGCGATCGGCTTGGCGGGCAGCAGATCGGGAGCGGCCGCGGACTCCGCATGGCGCGAGGGGTCGTACTGCGAGCGGTAGTAGTCGAGCTGCCCGAGGATGTAGGCCGGGTAGTGCAGGACCCGGGTGAAGACCTGGATGCGCAGCGGATCGGCGGCGGGTTCCCGGTGCGCATCGGGAAAGCGGCGTTGCAGTTGCGCGGCGAACGCGGCGTCGGACGGGTCAGCCCAGAGCGTCGCGTCGCGCTGCATGGCGAGCTGCGCCTCCGGGTCGTCGTCGCGCAGGTCGACCAGCGGCGCGCTGTGATCAGCGAGCCGCTTGAGGCGCTGCCCGGCGTCCCCGCTGAGCTGCGCCGCATGGGCGATGGTCAATTTGCGGAAGGGATCGATGGCGCGCGCGGCGAAAGCGGTCACGCGCTGCCTCAGCTCCTCGAGGGAGAGGCGCAGTGATTGCGAACGGCTCACGCACGTCTCGAAGAATTCGCGGAACAGCGGCTTGCGATCCTCCGAGGTGCGCTCGAACCAGCGGTCGACGTCCGCATCGTCGAGGATGGCGATGGACAGATGGTCGGATTGGATGGAGGGCGGCGCGAGCGACAACGCGAACTGCTCCAGCTCGACCGTGCGCGCGCGCAGCGCGTCGAGCATCTGCTTCGCGGCGTTGCGAGTGTCGTGCAGCACGCGCAGCGTGGCGCGGCGATGCGCCATGTCGCACTCGAACTGCAGCTCTTCCTGATGCGCGGTGTTCTTCGCCCGGTCGGTCAGCTCGATCTGGACGCGGATGCGCTCCAGCTCCTCGCGGGCGAGGCGGATGGGCGGCGCGATGTCGCGCACGTAGCGCACGGCGGAGTAGAGCGCGAAGAGGCCGAGAGCCATCGCGGCGGTCCAGTGGATGCGCTCCAGGTTCGGGCCCAGGACGCCGAACGCGAACGGCACCCCGTAGACCGCCGCAAAGCCGAACGCGGCCCACAGAATGGTGCGCCAGAGAAATGCACGCCTCGCTTCCAGAGCCTCGCGCAGCGCCTGCTCCGCGCGCGGCCGGCGCGCGAAGAGCTCGCGCAGCCGCTGCTCCGCCGCCTCCGTCTCCCCCGCCAGCCGTGCCGCTTCGGCATCGCGCGCCGCGTGACGCGCCGTGTTGTTCGCCGTCTCCTCCGCGAACAACAGTTCGGGCAGGCGGCGCGCGAGCTCGTCGCGCTCCTCCTCCAGCGCCGCCAGTTGCTCCGGCGCGCTCTGCGCATCGAGCACGCCTGCGATCGGCTTCTGCTCGACGACGAGGTGGTCCAGCTCGCGGGCGCGTTTGCGGCCGGCGTCGCTCGCGGCGGTGTTCGGCGTGAAGCGCAGCCGCGCATCGAGCGCCGCCGTGGCGGCGTTGATCTCGGTGACCAGATTGCGCGGCGCGACATCCGTTTCGGCGTGCAAGTCCGGCAGCGGATCGACCAGCGCTTCGACCAGGCGGATCGCGGCCGCGTAGCCGTCGCGATCGAGCGATTCGTTCACCGTGCGGCCGAGCAGCGTGGCGAACTCGGTAGTGGTCTGCTCGCTCTGCGCGTGCAGCGTTTGCAGGTTCTGCGCATGGGTCGTATCGCGATGCACCATCAGCTCGTGACGCACCGCGGCGATCACCTCCTCCGCCGTGCGGGTGTGCTCCGTCACCCGCGTCCTGGCCTGGAAGCGCTGGAACAGCGAGCGGCCGGCGTCGAGCCCGATGCGCGAGAGCGGCAGGGCGAAGGCCTCGCCAACGACGAACTGCCTCGCCGCCAGTTGCGGCTGCGGTGCCGCACCGGCGGCCAGCAACTTGCCGCGCACGAGCTCGGACGCGAAGCGCGTCTCCAGGCGCTGCGCGGCCACGTCGCGCGGGAAGAAGAGCTCCGCGCAGCCGAAGGAGCTGAACGTCGGATCCATCCCGCGGGGACGCCGCCCTGCCGGCGCGCCGCTCATCTCCGGCTCCAGCAATACCGCGCCGGCAACGGCCTGCGCGTATGCGTCCTGCGATTGCTCGAGATGGCCGAAGCGGACGCGGCTCGCGTTCATCGCGTCGAGAAGCCAGAACACGTCGAACGGCCGGGGCCGCGCGGCGCTGGCCAGCTTCAGCAGCGAATAGGCGGCGCCGTAGTCGGCCCCGGCGAAGAGATCGGGAAGCAGGCAGAGGATCTCGACGGTGAAGTAGGCCGCCAGGCGCCGCATGTCGTAGAGCTCACGCACCTGCCGCGCAACCTCGAGCACCTTCCCGCTGGTGGCGGACGTCACGAGCAGCACCAGCTCGCGCGTCTTGATGTCGTCCCGCGCGCGCAACGGACTGTCCGGCGCCTGCCGACGCGCATGCACCGAAGCCACCGCCTCGGCGAGCGGCTCGCTGAAGATGGCGCGCATCTGCACCAGATCGTCGAGGCCGCACGCGGCGGCGACGCGCTGCTGCACGGCGGCGGCAAGCGACGCCGCCGCCTGGTCGAGAGCAAGGATGGTGACCGGCTTGAGCATGGCTCAGATCTCGATCTGGCGCATGTAGTCCTCGATGGCCACGATCTCGCTCTCCACCTGATCCTTCACCGCCGCATCGACCGCGCCGGACATCTGCCGGGTGAGCGAGTCGCTGTAGTCCTTCAGGATCTGGATCACCTTCGCCGCTCCCTCGCGCGTGACGATCGCGTCGATGACCTCCTTCGCCTCCTGCACGCAATCGCGGTTCTTCTCGAAGGCCGCGTAGGCGGGCACGCGTCCCTGGGCGAGGCGTACGAGGTTGCCTTCCACGCGCTTGCCGTTCTTCGACTTCATCGAGTACCAGGCGCCCTCCCGGCGGATGAGCGCGAACGGTTCCGGCGCCTGGGCCACGGCGAACCAGCGCAGCGCCTCGCCATCGCCGCTGCGCGGCACGAGGTTCGGCACGTCCTGCCAGCGACGGTCGACATGATTGGAGATCGCCTTGTTCGGATCGAGGTAGGCGCGCTCCATGTCCTCGATCTCCGCCAGTGCGAAGAGCGGCACGCCGGTCTTGACCTTGAAGAGGAGGATGCGCCGCGGGTCGCGCGTGGAGACCATGCCCGCTTCCTTGTTGCCCGCGGGGACGCCGGCCTTGTACTTCGATTCCTTCAGGATGGTCGTGTCGGCGTCGGCCACGCCGTAGTGGTAGAACTCGTTGATGACGGTCTGGCTCACCACCGGGATGCGGCCCACGTCGTAGCGCCACAGCGGCACGGCGAGGTTGTCCAGCCGCTTGAGCTGCTGCGAGACTCCCTCCGGGGAAAGCCGCCGCAGGATGTCGTCCATGGTGAGCGACGTCAGCGCCTCATAGCGGCTCTCCACGAACTGGTTGATGTCCGCATGCACTTCCGCCGCGCGCAGGCCGGCCCACTGTGAGAGCGAGCCGTTGTGGTGATCGGCGTACCACTTGATGAAGTCCTCGCCCGTGACCTTCGGCCGGTGCTCGCCCGGATCGAAGCCGACGACCTGCTCGAAGAGGCGCGCATTGCCGCGGCTGTTCGTGGCATCGAGGTGCTGCTGCTCGAACTGCTTGCGCGCGGCGTTGAGGTTCTCCCGGATGCGATAGCAGTGGTCGAGGACGGATTGCGTGTGCGCGTGCAGCGACGAATAGAGCTCGGCCGCCTTCTCCAGGCGGGCCACGACGATGGTCAGCTCCGTCTCGCGATCGACGATGCCGCCGTAGACTTCGCAGGCGGTCTTGATGCGCGCCTCGCGCCTCAGAAACGCCCCCACCGCCTCCCCGATCTGCTCCTCCGCCGTCCTGAAATTGAGCGCCTTCAGTTTGGCGCGCTCCTCCTTCGCCTCGCCATCCATCATGTTGCGGTACCACTCCAGCTTCGCCTGCAGCTTCTCGAAGAAGCGTTCCGCGCGGGTGAAGCCGTTCACGCGGTTGACCGCCGTTTCCCACCAGGCGTCAACGGCCCGCACCGATTCGTGGCACAGCTTCGCGAAGTTCGTGGCCATGGCCTGTGCAATCTGCCGCTCGGCCTTGGAGCGGTGGACGGCGTGCAGGTTCTTGACGGTGCCGAGCGCCTTGTTGTCGTACTTCATCTGGCCGAGGGGCATGGGGAAGCGGAGCTGGCCGCCGCCTTCCCGCTGGCTGAGCGCTTCGATGACCTGATCGGCGTTGTCCTCGCGCAGGCGATGCTGGTCGATGAACTGCTGCACGTCCTGCTCGACGTCGGAATCGGCCACCGTGCCGTTGAGGAGATCGTCGATGACGAGGCGCTTTGCATCCTCGTACATCAGCGCATCGAAGGTGGGCATGGTCAGCGACGCAACGCCGAAGCTGCAGTACTGCGGCGAGCGCCCCTTCACCCGGCCGACGGTGGCGAGCTGGGTCTTGATGTTGTCGACGGCATTGGCGTTGTCGGTCCCGATCTGCGAGCCGATCTGGACGTACATGCCGTCCGCGATCACGTTGTGAATCTCCCCCTGCTCGGTGACCACCCGGCCCTGCTCGTTGATGTTGTCGAGGAGGTAGATCAGGTCGAACGGCGGGCGCGAGACTGCGACCTTCCGCATGCCGTAGTCGATCTCGAAGCGGGCCTTCGTGGTGGAAAGGTATTCGAGCTCTTTCAGCGCGCCGTATCCGTTCGGCTTGACCAGCCCCACGCCCGCCTTGCTGCCGAAGACGCCCGGCAGGAGCAGCACGGCGGTGAAGTTCGATTGCTCGTCGTTCCCGATGAGGTCTCGGGCCATGAAGGCGACGTCGAGAAAGAGGCCGCTGCCGGTGCCGCCCGCGACGCTGCCGACGATGTAGACCTCGACGCCGGAGCGCTGGGAGACCTGGAACTGATCGGCGTACATCTGCTTCTGGTTGCGGATGCCGCGCACGTCGTCGACGGCTCTGCGGATGCGGCCGTACACGTCCGGCGCCCTGGCGAAAAGCGCGAGCCTGCCGCGAGCGCGGACCTGACCGGCGCCGGCGATGATGGCCATGGTGGGGATGTCGGAGGGGAACCACTCGTCGATGTGCGGGTTCGTGCCGTTCACCAGGCCGGCCGGGTTGCCGACCTGCAGGACCAGGACCTCGCCGTGATCGAGCTCGCCGTCGTGCGGGGCTTGGCCCGTCCCCTCGGCGTTCTCGGTGGTGTCGATGGAGAGGAAGCGGATGATGGGCGGCACGAAGCCGTAGGCGTCGACGAAGCGCTTCTTGAGCTTGCGCAGCGCGCCGTGGCCGGTGCCGCCGAGGCCGATGACGACGGTGGGGCGAAACACGACGTTGTTCTTCATGCGGGATCCTCCTGGAGCGACGGCCGCTTGTGGCCGAGGCGGTTGAAGCGCAAGGTGGCGTCGCCGATGCGGATGGTGTCGGCGTCGTAGAGCTGGGTCTCGGGGACTTCGATGTCGTTCACGCGCAGCGTCCCGCTGCCGGCGGCGATCCAGATCTTCTTCTCGCCATTACGGCGGCGGCAGAAAAGGCGCGCGTCGGAGCCGCCGAGGGCATCCGGCGGGACGATCGCGCTCAACGCCACGTCCTTGATTTTCAGGCGCGGCAGTCCGACATAGGCCGCGTCCGCGCCCACTGGCGGCGCCACGATCTCCAGCTCGCCCTCCAGCGTGTTGCGCTCGGTGATCGCCGCGAGGAGCTCGCCCGGCGATTTGCCGCTGTAGAGGACCAGGGCGATGGAGGCGAGGAGGAGGAGGACGGTGAGGGCGGCGAGCCACTTCCAGGAGGAGCTGCTCTTCGCCACCGGCGGTGGCTCCGGGAGCTTCTGCACCACCTTGGGCGGCGGTGGCGGCGGCTTCGGCGGCGGCTGCACCGTCTGCCGGATGCTGCTGACCGCCTCGGCGATGTCGTGCGGCTTGAGGATCTTCGTGCGCTCCGAGGCAAAGGCATCGAGCTGCTGCTCGTGCTCGCCGAGAGAGACGAAGAAGACGTACGGCTTGCTCGTCGCCACGCGCTGGATGTTGGAGGCGATGGTGATCGGATCGGGGATGCCACGCACGTCCTCCTTGCCGTCGGTGAAGAGGACGATGGCCCGCTCGCGCGTGGGGTCTTTGCGGCGCATCGACTGCTCCGAGGCGTCGAGGCCCTTCGCGATGGCGCCGCCGAGGTAGGTGCGCTTGCCGTTCGCGCGCAGAGCGCGGATCAGATCGTGCAGCCGGTCGCGATCCACCGGCCCGCGGATGTCCACCGACCCGCGAAGCTCGACCTCGCGAGCGAACGAGTAGAGCGTTACCGAGTCGCCGACGCTCGCCTCGTTCACGAACGTGCCGATGGCGGACTTTACGTCTCCGAAGATGTTCCTCGTCCCGCCCACTCCCCGCATCGACTGCGAGGTGTCGACGAGAAAGATCCAGTCGACGGCGCCGCGCGTCTGGGCGCGCGCCGTCCCTGCCAACAGCAACACGACCGCAACGACGAGTCGTTTCATCGCTCCTCCGTGGTGGTTCGTTGGAAAGACACGGAGGGGTTCCATTTGTGGCGAAACACTTTTTCCGGCGCCGGATGGCTCGACCTCCTCTCCTCCATCCCCACCTTGGATCTGGCGCGATGGAGGGCGGCTCTCGCGGATGGGCGGTGGTGATGGTGGCGAAAGCCCACCACACGGCGTCGTCGCGAGGAGATCGCATCGCTGGGGCGATGGAAAGTCATGGCCTGGAAACTGACCCGCCGCAGTAGCCATCATTGGTGGTGTGGATTTCCTTTAGACCCACCCTCCGTAGGGAAAGGAGTCCATTTATCCGTAACAGTGGAAATGCCTCGGCGCGCGCGCCGCCTGTGCCGCCGCTGTGAAGGTGAAGGCCGCGTCGACCTATCGCCTCAGCCCCGGTGTCTCTCTCACACCCGGCATGATGGAGGTTCCCCAATGGTCTACCAACGAGTGACCAACCGTGTGGTTCCGATCGCCCTCGTCCTCACGATCCTCTTCCCCCTCCAGACTTTCGCCCAGGTCGATCCCGGCGTCCGCGGCGGCGCGGCCGGCGCGGGTGCTCCGCTGGCGTCGGTCGCAGCGAACAACCCGCTCACCATCCTCAACTTCTTCAACGACGCGAAGGACCGCTTCCAGGAAGTCGACTCCGTCTCCGGCACCGTCGCCGGAGAAGAAGGCTTCGGCCTCGGGCCGCGCTACAACTCGCGCAGCTGCGTCGCCTGCCACTCCCAGCCGGCGAGCGGCGGCTCCGCCCCGGCCACGAACCCGCAGGTCGGCGACGCCAGCGCGGACGGCGCCATCAACACCATCCCCTCGTTCATCACCCTGAGCGGGCCGGTGCGCGAGGCGCGCTTCATCTTCTTCACCGTCAACGGCGTTCCCGATCAGAACCAGCCGAACGGAGGGGTGGAAGACCTCTACACCATCCGCGGCCGCGTCGATGCCGGCGCCTGCAACCCGGGCCAGCCGGACTTCGCGGGGAACTTCGCGAACAACAACGTGATCTTCCGCATCCCCACCCCCACCTTCGGCTCCGGCCTGATGGAGAACATCGAAGAGGCAACCCTGTTGGCGAATCAGCAGGCGCAGGCCGGCAACGGCGTGGGCATCTCCGGCACGTTCAACCACAACGGCAACGACGGCACCATCACCCGCTTCGGCTGGAAGGCGCAGAACAAGTCGCTGGAGATCTTCGCCGGCGAGGCCTACAACGTGGAGATGGGCGTCAGCAACGAGCTCTTCACCCAGGAGCGCCCGCTCCCGCGCGAAGACACGCTGAGCGGACTGCCGGCCAACTGCCGCATCAACCCCACCCCGGAGGACCGGACGAACTTCAACACCACGGCCGTGGGCACGCTCAGCGACACCGTGCAGTTCGCGATGTTCATGCGCCTGCTCGCGCCGCCGACGCCCTCCACCACCGTCCCGGGCGGCGCCACCTCGATCGCGAACGGGCGCAGCCTGTTCAACGCCATCGGCTGCAACGTCTGCCACACGCCGACGCTGCGCACGAACCCCTCGCGCATCACGCCCGGCCTGGGCAGCGTGAACGCGAACCTGTTCAGCGACCTGGAGATCCACCACATGGGCACCACCCTGGCCGACAACGTGTCGCAGGGGGTCGCGGGCGGCGACCAGTTCCGCACCGCACCGCTGTGGGGCGTGGGGCAGCGCATCTTCTTCCTGCACGACGGCCGCACGAAGAACATCGTCTCGGCCATTTTCGCCCACCGCAGCTCCGGCTCGGAAGCGAGCACCGTGGAGTTCAACTTCGAGCTGCTCTCCACGTCCCAACGTCAGGACGTGGTCAACTTCCTTCGCTCACTCTGATTCATCCCGCGGGCCGCTGATGCGAAACGTCAGCGGCCCGCGGCTCCTGGAGGACTCATGCTTCGACGCGCATTGCTGTTGTTGATGATGGCGTTGCCCGCGCTCGCCCAGAAGCTGCCCGAGGGCGTGATCCTGATCAAAGGCGCCGAGCCGAGCGCCAGCGATACGAAGACGCCACTTCCCGAAAGGGGCGCCGTGGCCGGCCGCATCTATCGCAACGACTACTTCGGCCTGACCTGGACCCTCCCCGCCGGCTGGACCCAGCAGAACGAAGGTCCGCCCCCTTCGGACCATGGCAACTACGTGCTGGCCCAGTTCGGCCAGGAAGGGCACGGCACGCTGCTGATCACGGCGCAGGATCTCTTCTTCGCGCTGACGCCGCCGCGCAACGCGATCGAGCTGGTGAAGTACAGCAAGGACAACCTCCAGCCGTACTACACGGTCGAGCGCGAGCCGTCCGAGGTGCGCATCGGCGGCCGCGCGTTCGGCCGCTTCGAATACGGTTCGGCCGCGGCGCAGCTGCACTGGGCCGTGCTCGCCACGCGGGTGCGCTGCCACCTGCTGCAGTTCATGATCACCACGCGCGATCCGAAGCTGCTGGCCAGCCTGATCTCCGATCTCGACGGGATGAAGATCGCGGACGCCGACGCGCCGCAATGCGCCGCCGACTATGCCGCGCTGTCGCATGTCGAGCCGAGGCTGTACGACCACCGGTTCAACCCGATCCCCGCGCGCGTGATCGTCGGCAAGGACGGGAAGGTCAAGCACGTGCACGTGATCAGCGCGTTCCCCGACCAGGCGCGCAACATCACCGAGGCGGTGATGCAGTGGCAGTTCAAACCGGCGGAGACGGAGATGGAGACGGGGATGTGGTTCGGAGCTAAGCCGGGCGCGCAATGAGCGGCACGATGACCACTTCGCCGTTCGACTGGGTGACCAGCCGGAAGATCGACGTGTCGCTCACATCGGCCAGCTTCGCCTCGGAGCCGCACTTGCGGCAGGCGCCCGTGGCCGGCTCGGTGCCGAGCGGCACGAAGTGGAACCGCTCCCCGCGGCAACGGCTGCACAGCTCCCGCAGGACGTCGTAGTTGATGAGGGACAGGCGCTCGCGCATCATCGGCGCACTCTAGTCGAGGGCAGGAACGGGCTTTGTGACCGGCGTCACGAGGCGGGCCACCACCAGACCGAGGACCGCCGAGGCCACCACGTCCGACGTCCAGTGCCGGAAGGCGAGGATGCGGGAGAGACCGACCGCCGCGGCAAGCAGCAGCGCGACGATGCGCAAGGTGCGCGACGGCGAGGCGAAGACGAGCACACCGGCCAGCGCGAACGCGCCGACGGTGTGGCCGCTGGGGAACGACGTCGCGGAGGGGCCGGCGCGGTGGAAAGGGCCGAGCCAGAGCTCGGGGCGGGTGCGGCCGACGAGCGCCTTCACGATCTGGGCGAGCAGCCCCGCGCCGAGGCCGGCCAAGGCCATGGCCATGGCATACGAGGTCCAGCGGCGGTGGCGGTAGACGACGCCGGCGATGAGGAAGAAGAAGACGAGCAGCGCCGGGTTCATGCCGCCGCCGAGACGGTTCGCGATGCGGATGGCGTCTTCGATGGTGTCGGATTGGATGCGCTCCGCCCAGGCGGTGACCGCCGCGTCCGCGAAGATCCAGATGATGGCCACCAGCGCGGCACCGATCATCAGGGCGACGGCGGCGGCACGCACGTGCGAGAAGCGCGAGGCGCGGAGCTGCTGCCACGGTTCGCGGAAGTCGCGGCCCTCGCCGCTCTGCAAGAGGGCGATGAGGAAGAGGCCGGCCAGGCACCAGAAAGCGATGTCCCACGAGGGCGCCTCGCGGCCGAGGAAGGAGAGCTCGTCCACGGCGAGGTCGGCGTTGCAGCAGAGGCGGTTGATGGAGACGAGGGGCGAGGGCCACCAGACGGAGAGGAGCAGCAGGGCCACGAAGGCGATGGCGGCGATGCGGCGCTTAGCGTCGGTAGACATCGAACCACTTTCCGATCATCCGCACCTCGTCCACCTTGCGATAGCCGCGCAGGTCGATGTTCGCCGCGTACTTGCGCGCGGTGACGATCACCGTCGGGTCGCCCTTCCGCTCGTATTGCACCCGCTCCAGCTCGCGCGGCATGTCCCGGGTGAAGAGGTAGGGCGAAGTGTAGAGCCAGATCTGTTCGGCGGGGACGCGCTGGCGGACGACCGCCTCGACCAGCGGCTTCGTGCTGGCCATGGCATTCGCTTCGTTGATGAGGGCCGTTGCCGCGAACACGAGTGCCGCGATGGGGGTCAGTCCGACCGCTAACGTGGAAGCGATCGGCGAACGGCGGGCGGCGAGCAGACCGGCCGCCATGCCGCCGATGATGAAGATGGCGAACAGGATCTTCACCGCCACCAGCCGCATCAGCGCATCCTCGGGCGGCTTGATTTTGAGGAACGGGCCGGCGAGGCCGATGGCGATGAACACGATGCTCATCGCGACGTTCGCCATGCGCGTGAAGCGGCCCTCCAGCGAGTGGGCAATCAGCAATGCCACGGGCGGGATGAGCGCCATCATGTAGACATCGAGCTTGCTGGCCAAAAGCGAGTACGGGATGAGCACGGCCAGGATCCAGTTCAGCTCGAAGCGGCGCTCGCGCCAGCGCGTGGCGATCGCGGCCACGGCGAGGAGGAACCAGGGAAAGAGGAAGGCGGGCGAGCGGAGGAGGTAGAACCAGGGCGGCGCGTTGTGGGTCCAGGTGCTGACCGCGCGCCCGACGGTCTGCTTCATCAGGACGTCGTGCGCGTAGGCGTCGCCGCCGATGGAGAGCGCGGGGATGAGCCACAGCAGCGGAATGACGATCAGCGCCGCGAGCGCGGGCAGGTAGTTGCCGCGCGGCACACGCCGCCTTCGCCACCACTCCAGCGCGAAGAGAAGCAGCGCGATGACCGGCGCCATCGGCCCTTTGATCAGCGTCGCCACGGCCAGCGCCAGCGCGGCGCCGAGGAGCGCGCGGAAGTCGTCGCGGTCGAAGAAGCGCTGCAGCAGCCACGCGGCGAGGGTGATGAAGGCGGTGAACGAGACGTCCATCCGCGCCGTTTGCGCGGAGCCCCAGATGAGGAGGGAGGTGCCGCAGATGAAGGCGGCGATGCCCCTCACCCGGCCTTCGGCCACCCTCTCCCCGCCCGGCGGGGAGGGTGGCTGGGGGTGAGGGGCGTCCATCCTCCACATCAGCCAGAGCAGGAAGGCGTACCCGAGCAGGGAAGGGATCACGAACGCCCAGGTGGAGTAGAGGCCGAAGAGGTACGTGAGCAGATCGATGAGCCAGAAGTGGACGGGCGGTTTGTGCGTGAACGGCGTGCCGTTCAGGGTGGGGAGAAAGAACGCGCCGGTGGTACGCATCTCGCGTACGACCTGGCCATACTTCGTCTCGTCGCCGACGAAGAGCTCGCGGCGCCACGGCGAGGCGACGACGGAGAGGAGGAGAACGGCGCCGAGGAGGCGCGCCCGCGGCATGGGCGGGGATTGTAAACCAGCCTCAACTCTTTCCATTTTATGAATTTAGGCGTTTGCGCGGATGTTGAGCCCGGACGCGGGGGGAGTGATAAAATTATGCTCGCGAATGGTACTTCGAAGGAGGGAAATCGATGTCGAATCGTACCGGCGATATTCAACAGGTTCTCAGTCAGGAAGACCCCGAGTTCCGTCAGTGGATCGAAGAACATCATCAATGTGAACATCGCCTCATCGAGCTCGCGGCGAAAAAAGAAGTGACCACGGACGAAGAGCTCGAAGAGAAAACGTTGAAGAAGCGCAAACTCCATTTGAAGGATCAGATGGCGGCCCGTATCCGGTCCTACGAGGGCGCCACCGTTTAGCGCTCGGCGATCAGCAATCAGCGATCAGGGCTCCGTGAGAACGGGGCCCTTCGTGTTTCCCCGTTCCTCGTTCATCTTTCCTCGTTCATCGTTTTTGCAATAACATCCGGCGACGATGCCGAGAGTGTTTGCATGAAGCGCCCGGGCGCGCTCCGCTCCAACCTCCGCCGCGGCGTCTACATCATCCCGACGTCGCTCACCGTCCTCAACCTCTTCTTCGGCTTCCGCTGCATCATCAACGCCACGCGCGGCCTGCAGGCCATCACCCAGAACCGCGCCGATCTGGCCAGCCACTTCTTCGAGGTCGCCTGCATCTCCCTGCTCGTGGCCGCCATCTTCGACACCTTCGACGGCCTCATCGCCCGCGCCTTGGGCGCCACCAGCGAGTTCGGCAAGGAGTACGACTCGCTGGCGGACGTCGTCACCTTCGGCGCCGCCCCGGCCGTCCTCGTCTACGCCTGGTCCCTGCACACCCTGGGCAACCTCGGCGGCGGCATCGCGTTTCTCTTCCTCACCGCCGTCTCCCTCCGCCTGGCCCGCTTCAACATCATGACCGGCAAGACCGACTACCGCTATTTCGTCGGCCTCCCCAGCCCGGCCGGCGCGCTGACCATCGCCGCGATCATCAATTACGCGCCGTCGCCCGTGACCGACAAACGCTTCGCCCTCGTGATGATCATCGTCACCGCGTGCGTGGCGTTCTCCATGGTGGCCCCCGTCCGCTACCGCAGCCAGAAGGGGATCAACATGCAGAAGGAGCGGCCGCTGGTCGCCATCCTGGTGCTGGCCCTCATCGCCGCCATCGGCTTCGCCTGGCCGAAGGAGCTCGCCCTCCTCGCCGCCATCCTCTATCTGACCTCCGGCCCGCTCATGCGCCTCTGGTCGATCGCCTTCCCGGCGCACAAGGAAGAGGAGCTGAAGCCGGTGGAAGTGCCTTGAAGGCAGTTGCTGGTTGCTGGTTGTTGGTCCGAGGCGCTTGTCGGATTTGCGGCGCGTCGTACTCGTAACCAGCAACCAGTAACTGCTCCGGTCAATGCACGAACTTGCGCCGGTTGCGGATGTAGTCCGCCAGGATGTACTCCCCCAGCCTGTCCGGTGACGAGTAGAAGGCCCGCCCGCGGTTGATCTGCGAGAGCTGCTCCACGAAGTTCACCAGCATGGGATCCGTGGCCAGCATGAAGGTGGTGATGGGGATGCCGGAGCGGCGGCAGCGGTCGGCCTCCTCCAGGGTCCGGTTCACGATCTTCATGTCCAGGCCGAACGAGTTCGTGTAGAGCCGCCCTCCCTCGTTCAGGGCGGACGGCTTGCCGTCCGTGATCATGAAGATCTGCTTGTTGTTGTGCTTGCGCCGCCGCAGGATGCGCTGCGCCAGCTCGAGGCCCGCCTTCGTGTTGGTGTGATACGGCCCCACCTTCACGTACGGAATCTCGCTGATCGGAACCTCCACCGCCTCGTCGCCGAAGAGGAGCACATCGATGGAGTCCTTGGGGTACTTGGTCAGCACCAGCTCCGTCAGCGCCAGGGCGACCTTCTTGGCCGGCGTGATGCGATCCTCGCCGTAGAGGATCATCGAATGGGAGATGTCGATCATGACCACGGTGGCGCAGCCGGAGTTGTGCTCGGTCTCGAAGACTTCCAGGTCGTCCTCGACGATGCTGATCCGGCCGGCCGGGTCGTTGTGCTTCATCGCGTTCTGCAGCGAGCGGACGGAGTCGATGGACATCGGGTCGTCGCCGAACTGGTACTGGCGCGTCTCGGTGAGCCGCTCCGTCCCCTGCCCCGGGTTCGGCACGGAGTGATAGCCGGCGGCCGATTTCTTCAGCCCGCCGAAGATCTCGTCCAGCGCGTCCCGCCGGATCTGCCGCTCGCCGCCCGCCGCCAGCGTCAGGTTCCCCTCCCCATCCTGCCCGATGATCTGCTCCTCGGTGAGCTGGGCGAAGAAGGCCTCCAGGTCGATGTTCTCGTCGATCAGGCCGCGCTGCTGGAGCATGCGCATCCAGCGCATCGCCTCTTCCACGTCGCCGCCGCTTTGCAGCAGGAGGTGGTTGAACAGGCGGCGCAGGCCCATCTCCGCCAGCATCTGGCGGATGAGTTCGGGGTCGAGCCAGGAGTAGCGGTGGCGCATCGCTATTGCGAACGCTGGCGCTTCAGCTTTTCAATCCACTTGGCGATGGACGGGTTGTTGGGGAGCTGCTCGCGCGCCTCTTCCAGCGAGGTCATCGCATCGACCTCCCGGCCGATCACCATCAGCACCTGCACGCGCAGCTCGATGAGGGCCTGATAGAGCGTGAAGTCGGTGGCCTTCTGGTTGCGCAGCAGCGACAGCGCGCGGTCGATGAACTTGAGCGCCACCTCCGGCTTCGATTCGTTCAGCGCGTCGGCCGCGAAGCGATGCAGCATGCGCGGCGAGTCGCCGAGGAACGACTTGGCGTCGATGAACTGGGCGAGGGCTTCGCGGACGACGGTCTCCTGATCGGGGAACCAGCCGTCGCGGATGATCCGGTCGATCTGCCGGGCCAGCTCGTGCGGGATCTCGGTGGCGACTTTGGGCATTTTGTGGCGTCATTCTATCGCTGCGCAAGGGCGGACCGGTTGCAACTACTTCACCGTCCTCAACACATTGAACTTCATCAGTTCCTGGAACGTGATGGTCGAGTCGAGGTCCTCCCGGGAGAGGCGCAGCGACTGGTGCATGGCCTCCAGGATCATCTCCATCCAGAGGGCCAGCTCCTCGTCGCGCGAGGCCTGCACGTACTTGCGGGCGGTCTCGGCCAGCTTCGGCACGCGGTTCAGCTCGCGGAAGTATTCGGCGAACGGCTGCTCGTCGGAGAGCGTGATCTTGTTCCCTTCCACGAACCAGGCGAGGATCGACTCGTAGGCCGGGTCGCCTTTCGGCGCGTTGCCGCCCCGAGGCTCTTCCTCGCGCTTCGGCTGCTTGCGCTGCTTGCGGCCGGCGAACATGTCTTCCAGATCGTCCTGCTCCATCTCGCCGTAGCCGCGGCGGTCGCGGTCGCGCCCCGTCGTGCCGGCGCGCTCGACCGGCGGCAGCTTCGACTCGAACAGCTTCGCCACCGCCTGCCCGATCAGCTTCCTGGCCACCACCTCGGCGCCCTGTTGCTCGCCCTCGTACACCATCTCCACCTTGCCGGTGATGGCGGGCAGGAGCATGGAGAGGTCGGAGAGGCGGGGGAAGATGAAGCGCTCGCCGGTCAGCGCGGCGCGGCGCTCCAGGTTCGACTGCAGGAGCTCCATCGCGGCGATGGTCAGGCGCGCGGAGACGCCGGAGGATTGGTCGACCAGCTCCGAGCCGCGGGCGACGAAGGCGATGTTCTCGACCAGGTCGCGCAGATACGGCGGGATCTCGATGGTGGCGCGGTTCTCCCGGTCGGTCCACGCCTCCTGGTCGGTGATGCGGCGCGCGGTCTCGATCTGCTGCGGATAGTGCGTCAGGATCTGCGAGTCGATGCGGTCCTTGAGCGGCGTGATGATGTTGCCGCGGCTGGTGTAGTCCTCCGGGTTCGCGCTGAAGACGAGGACGACGTCCATGGGGATGCGCACCGGGAAGCCGCGGATCTGCAGGTCGCGCTCTTCGAGGATGTTCAGCAGCGCCACCTGGATGCGCGGCGCGAGGTCGGGCAGCTCGTTGATGGCGAAGATGCCGCGGTTCGTGCGGGGGATGATGCCGTAGTGGATGACTTCTTCATCCGCGTAGGTGAGCCGCTGGTTCGCGGCCTTGATCGGGTCGATGTCGCCGACGAGGTCTGCCACGGTCACGTCCGGCGTGGCCAGCTTCTCGCGGTAGCGCTCCTCGCGATGCAGCCAGGCCACCGGCAGCTCATCGCCCTTTTCGGCGGCGAGGCGGCGGCAGCGCTTGCAGGTCGGCTCGAGCGGCGAGTCGTTGATCTCGCAGCCTTCGATGACCGGCACCTTCTCGTCGAGCAGGGCGGTGAGGGAGCGGAGGATGCGCGTCTTGGCCTGGCCGCGGAGGCCGAGGAGGATGATGTCGTGGCGGGAGAGGACGGCGTTGTGGATGGCCGGAATGACGGTGCGCTCGTAGCCGTGGATGCCGGGGAAGGTCGTTTCGCGGCGCGCGATCTTCTCGAGGAGGTTGGCGCGCATTTCGTCTTTGACGGAGCGGATGCGGTAGCCGGAGGCGCGCAGCTCGCCGAGGGTGTGGATGTTCATGTTCTGGGGTCTTCCTGTGGGTCGCGATTGAAATCGTTCATCGCCCGCTTGAGGTCGCCGCGGGCGAAGAGAAGGAGGGCGTCGACGCTGCGCTCGATGCCGCGGCCGACCAGCGGCAGCTCGTCTTCGGCAAAGGGATCGAGGACGTAGTCGCGCAGGCGGCTGTCGGTGTAGGTCTCACCACGCACGCCGAATCGTAAGCGCGCGAAGCGCTCGCTCGCAAGCGAGCTCACGATGGAGCGCATCCCGTTGTGCGTCCCGGCCGACCCGTTCGGCCGGATCCGCAACTTGCCGAGCGGCAGGTCGATCTCATCAAAGACGACGAGGAGGTCGTCGGTGCTCTCCAGGTACGCATTGGCGAGCAGCTTCACCGCGTCCCCGGAGGCGTTCATGTAGGTGAGCGGCTTGGCGATGATGACGCTCCCCCCCGCCACCCGCCCCTCGCCGGTCATGGCGTTCTTCTGATGATGGTCGAGGTCGATGCGGAACTTCTTCGCAAACGCATCGACCACCATCCACCCGACGTTGTGCCGCGTGGCGGCGTATTCGCGCCCCGGATTGCCCAATCCCACGATCAACTTCATGCGAGGGCGAAGGGTACAATGCCGCCCATGCCCGCGCTACCGGACGTGATCACGGAGAACATGGAGGAGATCCGCGCGCTGTGCGTGAAGCACGGCGTGAAGCGCCTCGCGGTTTTCGGGTCGGCGGTGAAGGGGACGTTCGATCCGGAGCGAAGCGATCTCGATTTCGTGGTGGAACTGGAATCGCCCGACCCGCTCGAACGCGGCCGCCGCTACCTCGAGTTCTGGGACTCGCTGGAAGCTCTCCTGGGCCGGCGCGTCGATCTCGTTACCGGGTCGAAGATTCGCAACCCCTATTTCCGTGAGTCGATCGCCGCGGCTCACCTCGATCTCTATGCCGCCGCTTGAAGTTCGGAAGCTGCTCTGGGACGTCATCGACTACGCCAGCTACATCGAAGAAGCGATCGCCGGCCGAACCGCGGATGACTACGAGACCGATCGCAACCTGAGGTTCTCTGTCTTCTACGCGCTGCAAACCGGCTCGTGCATGGCTATGGCGCAATCGACCCGGACATCGTCTGGCGCATCATCCACACCCACCTCCCCCTCCTCCTCCGCGAAGTCCGCGCCCTGCTCGGCGATGATGACGGCGTAAAATAGCGCCCATGCCCGCGCTACCGGACGTGATCACGGAGAACATGGAGCAGATCCGGCGCCTCTGCCGCGAGTACCACGTGACGAAGCTGACCGTGTTCGGATCCGCCGCGCAGGGGATGTTCGATCCGGAAACGAGCGACCTCGATTTTTGGTGGCGTTCGAGTGGGATGACGATCCGCTGGTAACGGGCCGCCGGTACAACGAATTGTGGAGCAAACTGCTGGATCTTTTCGACCGGCACGGCGATCTAATTGAAGTGACGACGATCAAAAATTCCTACCTGGCTGACGCAATCGACGAGACGCAGCAACTGCTTTATGCAGCGTGAAGTTCGCTCACTGCTAGGTCACGTCGCCGAAGCGGCCGACGGCATCCTTCGCTACACCGCCGCGAAGACGTTTCAGGATTACCAGGCTGACGAGATGTTGTGCCGCGGTCTGGGACAAGATCCACTCCCACCTCCCCCTCCTCCTCACCGAGGTCCGCGCGCTGCTCGGCGAGTGATCGGTGGTGAACTTCCTGCATAATTCGCCGCGCATACGACGATGGAGAAGAGGCAGCAGCGGATCGTCATCATCGACGACAACGCGAACGACCTGGCGGTGACGCGGCGGTTCCTCGAGCGGCGAGGGTACGACGTCATCCCCGCCCTCTCGGGGGAAGAGGGGCTGCGCCTCGCCCTGCAGGTGATGCCGGATGCCATCGTGGTCGATTACCGCATGCCGGTCATGGACGGCTTCGAAGTGGCGCGCAGGATCAAGACCGATCCGCAGTTGCAGACCATCCCCGTGTTGATGCTGACCGGCGCCGACTCGGCGGAGCACATCGTGGACGGGTTGGGGGCGGGGGCGGACGACTTCGTCACCAAGGGCTCCGACACCGAGGTGTTGCTGGCGAGACTGAGGGCGCTGCTGCGGGTGAAGACGTATCAGGACCAGCTGCGGCGCATCAACCAGCAGATGCAGCGCGACCTGCAGATCGCGCGGAGGGTGCAGGAGGCGCTCGTCCCCCAGGGCGTCTTCCGCGGGCCGCGCACGGAGATGCGGTCGGCGTACATCCCCAGCGAGACGCTCTCCGGCGACTTCTACGACTACTTCCTGCAGGACGACACGACGTATCTGTTCGTCGCCGACGTCTCCGGGCACGGCCTGCCGGCGGCGATCCTGGTCTCGCTGCTCAAGAGCTACATCCACACCGAAGCGGAGCCGCGCGGATCGCTCGCCACGCTGATGGCGCGGCTCAACGACTTCCTCTTCGCGGTCAGCCTCCCCACCCAGTTCGCCACGGCGCAGGTCTTCCGGGTGAACGGCACCGGCATGCTGACCTACTCCAACGCCGCGCATCCGGGGTTCCTCCTCTTCAGCCGCGAGAGCGGCAAGACCACCCTCCACGAAGACCCCTCCAACCTCCTCGGCGCGCTGCCGGGGCTCGAGTACGAGGAGCAGTCGCTCAGCGTCGCGCCGGGCGACACGCTGTTCGTTTACACCGATGGCCTGACCGACCGCAGGAACGAGGCCGGCGAGTTCTACGCCATCGACCGCATCGCCAGGCTGCTGGAAGAATCAAAGGACGCGGATCTCGACACGGTCTACGAGAGCATCCGCGGAGACGTGAACAACTTCTCCGCCACCGAGGAGTTCAAGGACGACATCGCGTTCGTGGTGACGCGGTTCCATTGAGCGCGCGACGCGGCGGCGCTCAGGCGATGCGCTGCAGCAGCTCCACCGCCTGCGGCTTCTTCTCGTAGCGCACGTCCGTCGCGGCGATCTTCTCCAGGTAGGGCTTGGCCCGCGTCGCGTCGTTCCGCTTCAGGTGGGCGCGGGCGATCCAGAACCAGGTGTCGAGGATGTACTCGTTCTCGCTGAACTTCTGCGTCTGGACGGCCTTCTCCAGCGCGGCCACCGCATCGTCGTAGCGACCCTGCGCGTAGTGGATCCGCCCCAGATGCGAGAGCGCGTCGAAGAAGTCGTACGAGTTCTGCTCCACGCTCTCCAGCACCTGGCGGTAGAAGCGCTCCGCCTCGTCGTACTTTTTGCGGTCGAACCAGATCGCGCCGCAGAACAGCAGCGCGTTCCGGTAAAAGTAGGAGTTGAAGAACGGCTGGTTCGGATCGAAGAGCTCGAGGGCGTCGCCGAAGAGGTGCAGCGCCTCCTCGTGATCGTTCAGGGCGTAGGAATTGAGCGCCTTCAGCGCCAGCGCCTGCGCCGTCACGTTGTTGTTCGGCGAGTAGCGCAGCGACTGGTCGTGCAGGTCCTTCGCCTTCTGGTAGTCGTGCTCCTCGTGCGAGAGGTGCCCCAGGATCACATAGGACTTGTACTTGATGTCATTCGCCTCGTCCGACTCCTCGGAGGCGCAGGCCGCGCTGAAGCCCTCCCGCGCCTTCGGCAGGTCGCCGGCGTACAAGGCAGCGACGGCGCGGTAGTAGGTCGACTCGAGGGTGGTCAGGACGTTGCTGCGCTGGGCGGCCAGCTCGTCGATGAAGCGCGTTACCAGCTGGGCCAGGATGCGGTTGTCGGCGGTGGGATCGACGATGAAGTTCTGCAGGTAGACGAGCCGGTTCTCGAGGATCCGCATCATCTCCAGCATAATAGTGATGCGCTGCGACTCCTGTCCGGCTTCCCGGAACAGCGCGGCGAGCTGCCGCTG
>DASYMJ010000010.1:0-33964 GCA_036009105.1 Thermoanaerobaculia bacterium
GACCATCCCGGTGAACATGGAGGTGAGGAAGACCACCGGGATGGAGTCGACGCCGACGCGCACCATCTGGCGCATCCACTCCCGGAGCTCCCACGGCGGGCGGAACGTCCAGACGGTCGTCCGCCACAGCATGCGGAACCAGAGGCCCGTCTGCTCGAAGATCCTGATGGCGTAGAAGCCGAATGATTCGAGTACTGCGGTCATGAGTCCTGATGGCGGCGAGGCACGCGGGCGCCGATGCCGGTGAAGATCGCGTAGGCGATTGTACCGGTCCTGGTCGCGAGCTCTTCCGCCGTGATGCGTCCTTCACCTTGCGTGCCGAGCAAAACCACCTCGTCACCATACGAAGCCTCGGCGATATCCGTCACGTCGATGGTGACGAGGTCCATGGAGACGCGGCCGACGATCGGCGCGCGGCGGCCGTGTAGCAGCACGTCTCCGTTGTTGGAGTGCTCGCGGCTGAAGCCGTCCGCGTAGCCGACGGGAAGCGTTGCGATGCGGCTGGGGCGCTTCGCGCGCCAGGTGGTGCCGTAGCCGACGGGATGCCCGGCCGGCAACTCCTTGAGGCGCATGATCGCCGTCCGCCAGCGGAGGACCGGCTCGGTCGGCGCGGATTCGCCCGGCCCGTACAGCGCGATGCCGACGCGGGCCAGCTCGCCGGGGCGGACCAGCCGGCGCAGCGTGGCACCGCTGTTGGCGAGGTGATGCAGCGGCGCCTCGATGCCCGCCGCGCGGAGCGTGGCCAGCATCCGGTCATAGTTCGCGATCTGCGTTTGCGTGTATTGGTCCCCCGGCTCGTCGGCATTCGCGAAGTGGGTGTAGATGCCTTCGATGCGCAGATTCGGCGCGCTGCGGATCATTTCGATGACGTGCGGCAGCTCGCTCTCCAGCACACCCATCCGCCCCATGCCGCTGTCGAGCTTGAGATGGATGCCCACGTCGGCGTCGCGGACCAGCGCCAGCTCTTCGGGACCGACGACGCCGATCGTGATCCGCTCCTGGATCGCGATGCGGATCTGCGGCGCGGTGAGGGGACCGAGGACCATGAGCGGCGTGTCGATTCCGCCGCGGCGCAGCACGAGCGCTTCCTCGAGCATCGCCACGGCGATCATGGCCACCCGGTCCTCGCAGGCGCGGGCCAGCGGCAGGGCGCCGTGGCCGTAGCCGTCCGCCTTCAGCACGGCCACGAGGCGCGCGCGGTCCGGCAGCAGGGCGGTGATCGTCTCCACGTTGCGCCGGAAGGCGGCGACGTCCACGTCCGCCCAGGTGGGCCGCGAGTCAGGCGCTCCAGACATGCAGGTTCTGTCCATTCATCGGCTGCGAGGCATCCGAAGCGAGAAACGCGATCGTCTCCGCGACCTCCGCCGGCGTCATCGAGGCCGGCGCGTTGTTGCTCACCGCGGCCCACATCCGCGTGTCGACCGAGCCGGGACTCACGCAATTCACGCGCACGCCGCGGCCCTTCACCTCCACCGCCAGCGCCTCGCTCATGGAGATGACCGCCGCCTTGCTCGCGCAGTAGGCGGTGAAGCCGGGGAACTTCTCCGTGCCCGGCACGCCGGAGATGGAGGCGACGTTGACGATCGACCCCCGGCCGGCGGCGAGCATCGCCGGCAGCGCGCGGCGGGTGGTGAGGAACGTCGCGGTGACGTTCACCGCGAACGCGAGCTCCCATTCTTCGAGCGTCGTCTTCAGGAGCGGCCTGGGATCGACCATGCCGGCGTTGTTGATGAGGATCTCGCAGGAGCCGAAGCGCGACTCGGCGGCGGCGAAGAGGCGCTCCACCGCCTCCGGATCGGCGACGTCGCCCGTCACGGCCAGAATGCGTTCCGAGGCCAGTTCCGCCAGCTTTTCCTCCGAGCGGGCCATGACCGCGACGAGCGCGCCGCGGCCGGCCAGGAGCTGCGCCGTGGCGCGCCCGATTCCGCTCGACGCGCCGGTCACGATGGCCACTTTGCCGGCGAACATGAACGCGAGTCTATAATCGCCGCGGCTGCCCCGGTACAAACAACTCGAGCGAGGAGAGGAAATGAACAGCGAGCTCAATAACGTGCTCCAGGCCGTCTTCCGATGGGCGCATGTCGTGGCCGGTATCGCATGGATCGGTCACCTCTACTTCTTCAACTGGGTCAACGGGCCGTTCCAGGGGAAGATCGACGGACCGACGAAGAAAGCGGTCAACCCGGAACTGATGCCGCGCGCCCTGTTCTGGTTCCGCTGGGGCGCGTTCTGGACGTGGGTCACCGGCGTCCTGCTGGCGGGCCTGATCTACTACCACGGCCGCATCGTGTTCGAGGATCCCAGCGTGGGCAATCCGTGGCTCTGGCTGGCCATCGTCCTCGTGCTGCTGGCCCTCGGCTTCGTCATCTATAACGCCATCATGAAGGCGCTGCCGAACAAGGTGGTGGCGGCGGCCATCTGCATGGCGCTCTTCGCCGCGGCCTACTACTTCCTCAAGATCGTCGGCCACTTCAGCGGCCGCGCGCTCTACATCCACGCCGGCGTGATGTTCGGCACCACCATGGCGCTCAACGTCTGGATGGTGATCTGGCCGTACCAGAAGAAGATCCTCACCGCTCTGAAGGCCGGCACCCCGCTCGCGCCCGACTCGCCGGAAGTGAAGATCGCCGGCCTCCGCTCGCGGCATAACACGTACATGTCCATCCCGCTCGTGTTCACGATGATCAGCAATCACTACCCCACCATGTACGGCGGGCAGTACGCGGACGCGTGCCTGGCGGGCGTGATCGTGATCGGCTTCTTCTTCGGCTGGCTGATGTACAAGAAGGCGGCGAAGGTCCCGGGCTTCTGACGTGCGCCTGCTCCAGATCGATGCCTTCGCGGAAGAAGCGTTCCGCGGCAATCCGGCGGCGGTCTGCATCCTCGATCGCGAACCCGACGCGACGTGGATGCAGAACGTCGCCGCGGAGATGAATCTCGCCGAGACGGCGTTCCTGTTGCCTCAAGGCGATGCGTGGTCGCTGCGCTGGTTCACGCCGATCGTGGAGGTCGACCTCTGCGGCCACGCCACGCTGGCCAGCGCGCACGCGCTGTGGCAGGAAGGCATCCTGCCCGCTTCCGAGATGGCCCGCTTCCAGACGCGCAGCGGCCTGCTCACCGCCGAGCGTCGCGATGATCTGATCGAGCTCGACTTTCCGGTGAAAACGTCTCTGCCCGTCGAGCCGCCACCCGAGCTCCTCCGGGCGCTCGGCATCAACGAGCCGCGCTGGGTGGGGCGCAACGAGTGGGACTACCTGATCGAAGTTGCCTCCGATGAGGAGTTGCGCGCGCTGCAGCCGGATCATGCGACGCTGCGCAAGCTGCCGGTGCGCGGCGTGATCGTCACCAGCCGCTCCGCCGACTACGACTTCGTCTCCCGCTTCTTCGCCCCCGGCTCTGGCATCGACGAGGACCCGGTCACCGGCTCCGCCCACTGCGCCCTCGCCCCCTTCTGGGCCGAGCGCCTCGGCAAAACGGAGCTCGTCGCCTACCAGGCCTCGCCGCGCGGCGGCGTGATCCGCATCCGCCTCCTGGACAACCGCGTGAAGCTCGGCGGCCGGGCCGTGACCGTGCTGCGCGGTGAGCTGATGGTTTGACGCCATGCTGCGCGTCGAGCCGGCGGACCTCGCCCTCGCTCGCGAGCTGATCCTCGAATACGCGGTCGCCACCGGCGTCGACCTCTCCTTCCAGGGCTTCGCCGAGGAGATCGAGCACCTCGACAGCCATTACGAAATCATCTTTCTCGCCCGCTGGAACGCCGAGCCGGCCGGCTGCGTGGCCTTGCGCCGCATCGACGCAACCACCTCCGAGATGAAGCGCCTCTACGTGCGAGCCGCCTTCCGCGGCAAGGACGTCGGCCGCGCGCTGGCCCTCCGCGTGATCGAGGAAGCGCGCGCTCGCGGCTTCACCCGCATGCTCCTCGACACCCTCCCCACCATGACCACGGCCATGAAGCTGTACCAGTCGCTCGGCTTCGTCGACATCCCGCCGTATCGCTACAACCCGGTGGAGGGAACGCGATATATGCAACTGATATGGTGAGCGGATGAACATCCGGGAGATGCTCGAGCAGATCGAGCGCGACACGCTCGTGCCGCGCGCGGCGCGCAGCGGGGAGACGCGCGGCCGCGACCGCGCCGAGGAGGAGGACGACCTCCGGCCCTCGTACCAGCGCGACCGGGACCGCATCATCCACTGCAAGTCCTTCCGCCGCCTCAAGCACAAGACGCAGGTCTTCCTCGCGCCGGAAGGCGACCACTACCGCACCCGCCTGACCCACGTGCTGGAAGTGACGCAGATCGCGCGCACCATCGCCAAGTCCCTCCGCCTCAATGAAGTCCTCACCGAAGCGATCGCCCTCGGCCACGACCTGGGGCACTCCGCATTCGGCCACGCGGGCGAGGCCGCGCTGAACAAGCTGGTCAAGGGCGGCTTCGATCACTACCGCCAGTCGGTGCGGGTGGTGGAGGTGCTGGAGAACGAGGGGCGCGGCCTGAACCTCACCATCGAAGTGCGGGACGGCATCCTCAAGCATTCCAAGGGCGAGAAAGGCGAGCTGCTGCGCAGCCGGCCGAAGTCACGCGCGCTGACGCTGGAAGGCGACATCGTGCGCATCTCCGACATCATCGCCTACGTCAATCACGACATTGACGACGGCATCCGGGCGGGCATCATCAGCGAGGAGGACATCCCGAAAGCGATCCGGGAGACGCTGGGGGCTCGCGGCGGGCAGCGCATCGACCGCATGGTGCGGGACGTCATTGCCGCGACCATCACCTGCAATTACGAGGCGATCATGATGTCCGCCGAGGTATTGCAGGCGCTGGAAGAGCTGCGCACTTATATGTTCCAGAACATGTACCTGACCCCGGCCGTGCGCGGCGAATTCGAAAAAGCGCAGAAGATGCTCACTGCGCTGTTCGAATATGTCACCGCCCATCCGGCCGAGTTTTTCAGTGAGAGCGATGAGCCGGTGGAACGGCTGGCCATCGACTTCATCGCGGGGATGACGGACCGCTACGCGATCAATCTGTACAACAGACTGTTCATGCCGCGGCCGTGGACGTAAGCAGTTGTCGGTTGTCAGTTGTCAGTGAGGACGGTCTTACTGACAACCGACAACTGACAACCGACAACTCAAAAAAACCGCCGCCAATTACAGGCAGCGCCCATCGCTACTTGCGCTTGCCGCGCTTCGGGGTATTGACGACGTCCTTGAGGTCCTTGCCGGCCTTGAAGCGGACGTTGCGCGAGGCGGGGATGGTGATCTTTTCCTTCGTGCGGGGATTGCGGCCTTCGCGGGCCTTGCGCTGGGTCACGGCGAAGCTGCCGAGTCCGGGGATCGAGCAGCGCTCGCCGCGCTGGCAAGAGTCCGAAACGTACCCGACGAACGCATCAAACGCGGCCGCGGCCTCCTTCTTCGAAATGCCGGCCTGCTCGGCAATCGCGGTGATGACGTCACCTTTACCTGCCATAGAGATCTCTCCTTAAGAAACGCGCGAAAAAGATGATGCTTCCGCGGGGTTTTTCGACAATCTAGGAGAACGATCCGGGATTGTCAACGGGATTCTCCCGCTCGATTTCCTCCCTGTTTTCTTCGTCGATTTCAACACCTGCACGGCGCAATCTTCGACCCGCTTCCAGGTAGTGCAGCACGACCGAAACGAGCTGGCCGTGGCTCCAGGTGAACGGCGCGACCGACAGCGGCGAGCCGTCATAAGGATGGAGCTGCTCGGGCAATACGCAGGAGCCGATCGCCTTCGACATCACCCAGCGCACCAGGTCGAGCGCCGGGGCGAGCTCGTGCGGCTTCGAGGCATGCGCCGCCGCATATTCGGCCAGCCAGAGCGTGCAGAGGATCCACGGATTGCCCGGCACGCGGCCGGTCTCCTCGGAAATGCGGTGATAGGCATCGCCTTCGTAGCGCGCCACGCCGCCGATCTCGGTCCTGATCCACAGCTTCTCGCGCACCGCGCGCATGGTCCCCTCCACCATCGCGCTCGCGGCGGGAAAGACGTCGAAGTAGAACGTCGCGAACAAAGAGGCATCGACGGTGCGGTCGACCACGAGATGGTCCCCCTCCACCACCAGGCCGCGCGCGAAACGCGACTCGTCCTCCAGCCAGAGGTGCTTCACGATCGCCTCGCGCACTTCCGCCGCCGCATGCTCGTAGCGCATGCGCCGGTCCTGATCGTTGAAGAGGTTCGCGATCTCCGCCGCCGCGCGCAGGCCGGCGACCACGGCGCAGGAGGTGAAGGTGAAGACGCCCTGCCGCTCCTCCCACAGGTCGAAGCTCGGCTGGGGCAGGCCGGTCCCCTCATCGCGGAAGGCCACCAGGAACTCGGCCGGCTTGACCACGAGGCGCTGATAGATGCTGCGCAGCAGGTCGAGGTCGCGCGTCCGTTCGTAATGCCGGGCCACGAGCCAGATCACGAGCGCGGTCTCATCCTCCTGAATGGGCAGCTGCGGCTTCCCGTCGCGCACCCAGGGATGCCACAGCGAGGCGAGCGTGCCGTCCGGGTGGTACTTGTGCAGGAAGTAGCCGTCGTCCTTGATCACCTTGTCGGCGAACTTCAGGAAGCGGCGCGTGATCTCCGGAAAGCCGGCCCGGTCCATCGCGTCGCAGACGAACGCCGCGTCGCGGGCCCACATGTACGAGTAGTGGTCGTTGTGGCCCCACTGGATGTCGGAGTCGTTCGCCGCCAGCACGGCGCCGCCGCGGTCGCATTGCGTGCTGAGGATGAGGAGCGAGCGGCGGTAGAGATCGGTGATCTCGTCCGGCAGCTCATCCAACTCCACCGCCGGCTTGTTCAGCCACGTGTACCAGTACGAGGCCGTCCGGGCCAGGGCGCGCGCCGCGGTCTCCTCGCGCATGGCGCGGTTGCGGTCCCGCACTTCGCCGTAGCGGCTGCCGGTGCAGATCCAGTAGTAGGTGGTGGCGGTGCCGTTCGGCTCGAGGGTGATGGGGATGGCGAACGTGGAGTCGACGGCGCCCTGCGAGATGGGCGTCATCGACAGCGCGCCATCCTCGGCGTCGCGCCAGGTGCCGTCCACGCCGCCGATGCCGCTCTTGCCGCAGGCGTACTCGCTGATGCCGCTCTCGCTGTTGATCAGCACGTAGCGCTTGACCTTGTAGTGGATGAGGGCCTGCGACTCGGGATCGAAGTAGACAGTGTCGCCGATGGGGTTGCCGTACAGGCTGAAGTCATGGTGCAGGAAGAGCTTGATCTCGCGCGCGTCGGCGCGCAGGTTGCGAACCACGATCTTGCGCATGAAGACGCTGGCATCCGCATCCACCGCGTCATAGCACCGCAACCGCAGCCCCAGCTCCTCGCAATCACACCGCACGTCGGTGACCAGGGTGTCGCGCAGGTAGCCGAGGGACTTGTGCCAGGCGGGGTCCTCCACCCAGCGCAGGCGATCGTCCGCCCAGACGCCGAAGCGGAAGGAGGAGGCGGCGTGGTTCTCCATCCCGACGTGCGGGAAGTAAAAGTCCGCCATCCGGTACTGCGCGTCGAAGTTGACCAGCAACGAACCGTTGCCGATGGCGAGGTCGCGTGGCATCAGCATTTCATCCTAGTGCGCAGCACGAAGGCTGTGAAGCCGTCCGCGCCCGACTCCGGGGTGAGCCGCAGCACTCCGTCTTCCACCCACCGCCTCGCTCCCTCCGGCACGAACCTTGTGATGTCTCCCCGTTCGTAGCCGCGCACCACCTCATCGTTCTCCTCCGGCTCGAGCGAGCAGGTCGAGTAGACGACCGTCTCGCCGGCCAACTCCATGGCCGATGCAAGAAGCTCGCGCTGCAACTTCTGGAAACCCGCGAGGTCCTGCTCCTGCAGGCGCCACTTCAGCTCGGGATTCTTGCGGATGGTGCCGGTGGCGCTGCACGGCGCGTCGAGCAGAACGGTTTTGAACCGCCGGCGGAACGGCGGCTTTCTGCCGTCGCTGACCACGATCCTTTTGCTCTGGCCCACGAGCGGGCGCAAGCGCGAGATCGAAAGGTCGTTGCTGACCACGTGTGCGCCGCGCTTCTGCATCACGCGCGTCTTCCCGCCCGGCGCGGCGGCGAGGTCGAGCACATCATCGCTCGTCGCCGCGGCGATGGCGGCAATCACGGCGCTGCCCTCGTCGATGCCGTAGAAGCCGGCCGAGGAGCCGTGCAGCCTGGCTATGCCGTCGACGAGCCGCGAGGGCTCCGCGCCGGCAGGCAGGTGGCCCTCGATGATGATGTCCGGATACGACAGCTCCTGGTTCGCCTCGGCGATCTTTGCGGTGCGATCGAGGCCGTACATGCGCGTCCAGCGCTCGATGAGCCAGGCCGGGTGTGCGGTGCGGGTGGCGAGCTCGCGCGGCTCGGGCGCCTTGCCCTCCGCGATGCGGCGGAGGATCGCGTTCGCGAAGCCGCGAGCTCGGTGCGGCGCGAGCTCCACCGTCTCGCCGACCGCCGCGTACCTGGCGACGTCCATGTACAGCAGCTGGTAGGCGCCGAGGCGCAGGACGTCGCGCACTTCCGGCTCGATGGCGCGTTTGGCCAGCGCGTCAATGGCGAAGTCGAGGCGTGAGCGCCAGCGGAGCACGCCCAGAACCACCGTGCGGACGAAGCCGGTCTCGTTATGCAGGAGGAGCGAGGCAAACGCCCCTTCCCGCTCGACGCGACGGAGCAGCTGCAGCGCGCGCTGGCGCTCGGTCACGGCATGCGGTCCCCGGCGCGCAGACTCATCGAGCGCGCCACCTCGCCGGCCGGCGCGCGGTTCTTGCCCGGCCGCTGCATGGTGAGGATGCGCAGCGCGCCGTCGCCGGCCGCGACCGTGACGCCATCGTCGATGCGGAGGATGGTGCCGGGCGCGCCGTTGCCATCCGCGGGGCGCATGTCGATCAGCTTCAGCTCCGGCGTGAAGAGGCCGGGCCACGGATCGAAGGCGCGGAAGCGGTCATAGAGCCGCTTGGCCGGTTCCTCCCACTTGATGGCGCCTTCCGACTTGTCGATCTTGGCGGCATACGTAGCGAGGCCGTGGTCCTGCGGCATTTCCGCGGGCATGTCGCGCAGAACGCGGACGAGCGCCTCGCCGCCGATCTGCGCCAGGCGGCGGGAGAGCGAAGGCGTGCGCTCGTCGGGGCCGATCTCCGTCGTCTCAACGGCGAGCATCGGGCCGTGATCGAGCTCTTCATCGACCCGCATGATCGTCACGCCGGTGGTGAGGTCGCCCGCCTCGATGGCGCGCTGGATCGGCGCCGCACCGCGCCAGCGCGGCAGCACCGAGGCGTGCACGTTGAGGAAGCCGTGCTTCGGGATGTCGAGCAACCGCGCGGGAAGGATCTTGCCATACGCGACCACGACGCCGATGTCCGGCTGCAGCCTTTCGACCTCGGCGAGGAACGCCTCGTCGCGCACTTTGGGCGGCTGGGCGATGGTCAGGCTCAGCTCGCGGGCGCGCAGCACGACGGCCGGCGCCTGCATCTTCATCCCCCGCCCGGCCGGCTTGTCGGGCTGTGCCACGACCAGCGCGAGCTCGTGCTCCGCGGCGAGAGCCTCGAGGGTGGGGACGGCGAATTCGGGGGTGCCGAGGAAGACGATGCGCATGTACAGCGCGCAAGTGTACGTGTCATCCTGAGTCGCGGAGACGGCGAAGGATCCGTACCGCATGGGCGCGGCGCGAGATCGGTACGGATCCTTCGGCCTCTGCGGGCCTCAGGATGACACCGTGCTCAGTGCGTGGTGGTCGTCGGCGCCTGATCGGGCAGCGTCGTGGAGCTGGTCTGCGTCACCGGCTGCGTGGTCTTTCCCTCCGCCCCTGTGCTCGGCTCCGGCTTCGGGCCGGGCATCCCCTGGGCCGTCGGCGCCTGCGCGGAGCTGCTGACCGGGTGGGTCATGGCGGGCGGGTTGTTCTGGTAATCGCGCGGCGTGGGCTGTCCGCGGCAGGCGGAGAGGGCGAGCGCGAGGGCGGCGGCAACAGCGGTTCGCATCGGATATGGATGAGTTCACGCCTCGTGCCATTGGCACTACAATCGCCGCATGCGAAAAGCATTTGTCATTCTTGGACTCGTGTCTCTCCTCGCCCCCGCCGCGCTGGCCCAGACCGCGGACGGCGACCAGCACTGGAACGCCCGGGCCGAGGGCCGCCAGGGCGCGCGCGCGTCGGCGCAGCACATCGATGCGGCGATCGCCGCCTACCAGAAAGCCATCACCGCCAACCCGAACGACCTGGAAGCTCGCTGGAAGCTCCTCCGCGCCTACCGCTTCAAGGGCGCCTACAGCACCGCCAACAACGACCAGAAGAAGTCGATCTACGCCACGGCGAAGAAGGCCGGCGAAGAGGCGGTCGCGCTCGTCGACAGGCAGCTCACCGCCAAGGGGCTGCGGTCGGTGACCAAGGCGACGGAGAAGCAGGTCGCCGATACGGCGCGCACCATCCCCGGCGCCGGCGAGGTCTACCTGTGGGACGCGGTGAACTGGGGCGAGTGGGCCCTCGTCTACGGCAAGATGGCCGCCGTCCGGGAAGGCGCGGCCGACCGCATCAAGCGCGAAGCCACCATCGCCATGCTGGTCGATCCGAAGCTCGAAGGGGGCTCCCCCGCCCGCGTATTGGGCCGCCTGCACGACCAGACGCCGCACGTGCCGTTCATCACCGGCTGGGCCTCTTCGAAAGAGGCGGTCAAGCTGCTGAACGATTCGCTGAAGATCGATCCGCAGAACAAGATCACCCGCGTGTTCCTGGCCGAGGCCATGGTCAACAACGACTCGAATACGAAGCCGCAGGCGGTGCAGATGCTCAAGGAGACGATCGCCTCGCCTGTCGATCCGGCGTACGAGGTCGAGCAATTGACGGCGGTGGACGAAGCGAGGGCGCTGCTCAAGAAGTGGGGCGCGTAACAAAATGCAGGGCCGGCTCTCCAGCCGGCCCACCGTGCTTTGACTGCGGCCGGTTCGAGAACCGGCCCTACATTTCAGGGCGTGGGTGACGGCACGGCGGGGATGAACTGGTTGTCCCCGCCCGCCCCCACCACGCTCGCGTAGGCCACGCAAGTCCCGGCGATCAGCTCCACGTGCACGGTCGCGTTCTCGTCGAGCGCGACCTTCAATTCCGTCTCGGCATCGTTGAGCAGGAACGACTCGTCTTCCGGGAGGCCGAGCTCCACCTTGCGGCCGATGCGCGCGCCGGCGCGGGTGTGGACGGTGATGCGGAAGGTGGCCGGGATGGCGCCGACGTTCACCACGCCGAGGTTGATGCGGCGCAGCTGCTGGCCGCCGCCGGGGATGCCCACCAACGTGAGGTCGGGCGCGTCGGCGCCCGCCGTGGCGGCGTCGCGCATGGAGAGGGGCGACTCGAGCGAGGCTTTCGCATCGTGCGCGGCGTCGTAGGTGCGGACCCGCGCCACCGGGCCGCGCTCGCCGCGGTACTCGACCCAGAGCACGCCGCGCGACTCCGGCGCGCCGAACAGCGTGCGCACCACATCCTCCCAGCGGATGCTCCGCCCGCCGGCGAGCGTGAAGCGGCGGTCGATCTTGAGGTCGCCCGTGACGTAGCGCAGGGCGAGCGGCATCTGCTGCTTCATCGGATTGTGCAGCACGAGGTCGGAGCGCCAGTAGCTCTGGTTCGCGCCGGGGAGGCTGCCGACGGAGGGGAAGACCAGGCGGGTGCGGCCGCCCGTCACCTCCAGCTCCTTCTCGCTGGGCATGCGGATGCGGCGCATGTAGGAGGCGAGCTCGAAGCGGGAGTCGGGCCGCTTCCGCGTCCAGAGCTCCACGCCCCGCACGGAGCGGGCGTAGGCGTAGTGGGCGTCGATGTACGCGGCCACGGCCTGCGCGCGCGTGGTGTTGTCGACGTTGTCGAAGATGTCGAACTGCTGGGGCGAGCGGCGGATGACCAGCGGCGGCCTGGCCCGCTCCAGCGCCACGATCGCCTCGCGCTGGAAGGCGGGGGGGGAGAGGATCGGCACCTGGTAGAAGCGGGTCGGGTTCGGGCGGTCGCAGAAGAAGTAGAAGGCCGGCTGGTTGGAGAAGTCGAAGATCGGCTGCCCGGGCCGGGTCAGGTCGAAGACGTGATAGCGCATCGAGTCGATGCGGTTGCGGATCTCCTCCGCCTCCGCATCGCGGAAGCCGATGCGGCTGACCCGCCCCTGGTAGTGCAGCGTGTCGTCGATGCGGATGTTCAAAATGTCCGGCACCCAGAGCGCGGCGAAAAGGAGGGGGAAGAGCGCTACCGCGGCGAGCACCACGAACGCCTGTGCGTTGCGGTCTCTGGTAGCCCAGACGTCCTTTGCGCCGCGGGCGAGGAAGAGGAGCAGGATGAGGATCATCGGCCCGATGAGAAAGGCCGAAAAGTACTGATGCGGAAAGTCGGCCCGGCCGACGGCGCTGCGCTGGGTCAGCGCGGCAAAGGCGGTGAGCGTGAGCAGTGCGGCATCGAGCCACTCGCGCTTCTTCTGCAGCGCGCGGCGCAGCAACACGAGGATGGAGATGCCGATCACGAGCGGATTGAGCACGAAGCGGAATGGCTCGTAAAGAAAGAACTCGGAGATGGTGCGGAGGCTCAGGTCCCTGCGGAAGACGCGGGTGAGATCGGGGAAGGGGAGCGACCAGACGGCATCGATGATGCGCGGCAACGTCACGAACGACGTCTCCGCGAACGCGCCGAATGCGCCGCGCGAGGCGAGGTAGATGACGAACGGCGCGGCGCCGATCAGGAACCCGCCGACGAAGCCGGCCAGCGCGCGCCAGCCGCGCAGGATCAGCAAGGTGATTGCGGCGCCGCCGAGGATGTAGAGGCCGATGTCGAAGCTGAAGAAGAGCGCCAGCGCGGCAAAGATGCCGGAGCCGAGGAAGGCGGCGCGGGCGGCACGCCCGCGCGCCGTGGCTTGGGCGCGGAGGCCGGCGAGGAGGAGGGCGGCGGCGGCGAGCTCGAAGAAGGCGCGTTCGTTGTCCGTCGTCGTCACTGCGCCGAGGAGAACGGCGAGCAGGGCCAGGGGAATGGAGTCGAAGATGGCCATGCCCAGGAACCAGAGGGCGGGGACGGCGAAGGAGCCGAGGACGACCGGGCGGCCGACGGCGATGGCGGCGTCGCGGCCGAAGAGCTGCATCAGCCAGGCGTCGAGCTGGCCGTCCAGCATCAGGCCGTGCAGGACGAAGACGTCGCGATACGGCACCTTGCCGCGCAGGTAATCGGAGGCGGGGCCGAGCGACTCGCCGCGGTGGAAGAGGTCGATCCACTGCACGAGCGAGGCGGTGGAGGCGTAGCTCGCGCAGTAGAGCAGGAGCGGGAACGCCGCATACGCAACCGCGTTGCGGATGACGCGCGGCGAAAACGTCCGCTCGCCGCTCACCGCGATCAGCATCCCGATCGCCACCGCGCCCATGACGCTGCCGATCGCGATCGACGGCGCGATGAAGAGGATGCCCAGCACCGGCAGCACGAGCATCGGCAGCGCGGCGATGGCCAGCCTCTGCAGCACCCGCTCCTGATCCCTGCCGCCGGCGAAGGACGCCAGCCGCGCGATCAGCACGAATGCGAGCCAGAAGAGGGCCAGGAAGAAGAGGATGAAGACCGCTTCCAGGAAAAGGGTGGGGATGTGCGCGATGCGCCGTCCCGTCGCGATGTAGCGGAAAAGGAGCCACGCCAAAGCCTCGGTCGCGATCAGTGCGTGCGTCGGCCGCAGCTCGGGCGCGAAGAGGCGGCGCAGCCAGCGATGCTCCTGCAGCGCGATCACCGCGCGCGGCGCGAGCTGCGACAGCGCGACCGGGATGAGCACCGGCCAGCCCCACTTGAACGTGGTGAGGTAGAGGAACGGCGCGAGGAAGAACGGCAGCACGAAAAGGAGTGAGACGAGGTTCTGCAACCCGTCCGCGTCGCGGCGCCAGGCCAGGCGCGCGCGCAGCCGTTCATTCACGCGCGAGCCGAGGCGGTGCAGGGCGATGGTGGCGACGGGGACGATGAGGAAGAAGAGGAAGAGCGTGGCGTAGTCGCGCTGCTTGGAGACGCCTTCAATGGTGATGCGGCCGATGGCGGTGGGCGGGGTGGGAGGGAGGCCGCGCAGCAGGAGCGTGGCGGAGAGGAAGATGCCGACGGCGAAGAAGAAGGCGGCCAGCCAGAGCAGGCCTTCGATCGCGCGGCGCGACAGATCGTTCACGAGAACAATCTCACCACGACATCATGCAATGCCTGCACGGTGGCCTGCGCCGCTTCGGCCGTGGGCTCCTTGCCATGCTTGTTCAGCGCGGCGCTGGTGGTGGGGCCGATGGAGACGAGCTTTGCGTCCGTCTGGCCGTGGAAGGCGGCGAAGAAGTTGTCGACGGTGGAGGCGCTGGTGAAGGTGATGGCGTCGAGGTCGCGCAGCTCGCTCGCATCGCCGGTCACGGCGACCGCGCGGTAGGCGATGCCGAGGTCGACCTCGCCGCCGCGTTTGCGCAACTCCTCGATCAGCTCCTCCCGCCCTTCCGCGGCGCGGACGACGGCGGTGCGGATGCCGCGCTGGTCCTGTTCCAGCAGCGGCAGGAGCGCGGTGGAGAGGAAGCGGTCGGGGACGAGATCGGGCAGGAGGCCGCGCGCTCGCAAGTCGGCGGCGGTCGACTCGCCGACGGCGGCGATCATCACGCCGCTCAAAGCGCGCGCGTCCTTCCCCTGCTCGTGCAGCCGGTCGAAGAAGGCGCGCACGCCGTTCGTGGAGGTGAAGATCAGCCACTGGTAGTCGGACAGCGCGACGAGCACGCGGTCGAGCGACTCGAACGACTCGGGCGGCGCGATCTCGATGGTGGGGAACTGCACCACCTGCGCGCCGGACTCTTCGAGCAGGCGCTTCAATTCCGAGGCCTGTTCGCGGGCGCGGGTGACGACGATGCGGCGGCCGAAGAGCGGCTTGGACTCGAACCAGTTGAGGCGCTCGTGCAGCTTCACCACCTCGCCGACCACGATCAGCGCCGGGGTGGGGAGGCCTTCCACTTTCGTCTCGATGTCGGCCAGCGTGCCGGTCACGGTGCGCTGCTGCGGCGTGGTCGCCTTGGAGATGACGGCGATGGGACGCTGATCGGTCATGCCGTGGGCGGTGAGCTGCTTCACGATGAGGGGCAGGTTGCCGAATCCCATCAGAAAGACGATGGTTCCGCGGCTCTTGGCGAGCGTCTCCCAGTCGATGCCGGTCGTCCCTTCCGACTCGTGGCCGGTGACCAGCGTCAACGACGTGGAGTGCTCGCGATGGGTGACCGGGATGCCGGCGTAGGCCGGGCCGGCGATGGCGGAGGAGATGCCGGGCACGATCTCGAACCCCACGCCGGCGGCGCGCAGTTCTTCCGCCTCTTCGCCGCCGCGGCCGAAAACGAAGGGATCGCCGCCCTTGAGGCGCACCACGCGTTTGCCTTGCTTCGCCTCGTCGATGAGCAGCTGGTTGATCTGCTCCTGGGGCAGGGTATGCGCGCTGGCGCGTTTGCCGACATAGACGATCTGCTTCGATACCAGCGCCACGATCTCCTTCGACACGAGCGCATCGAGCACCACCAGATCGGCGTTGCCGAGCAGCTCCGCGGCGCGGCGGGTGAGCAGGCCCGGATCTCCCGGGCCGGCGCCGACGAGGTAGACGATTCCGCTCATTGCAGTAGCTCCAGCGCGCCTTGATTCATGAGGTCCTGCGCGACGCGCGCGACGGCATCGGGGCCGCTGTGCGTCGCGCGGATGGCGCGGGTGCCATCGTAGTCGGAGAGGAAGGCGCGGATGATGAGCGTTTCGCCAACCGTCGCATGGACGGCAACCGAGGAGTAGCAGTCGAGGCGCGTGCCGAACTGCTGCAGCACGCCGCGCTCGCTGAGCGCGGCGGTCTCGCTCGGCGCGTGGTTGATGCTGCGCGCGGCTTCTCTTACGCGCTCGTTCGCGGCCAGGATCTCCAGCGCCACGATGCCCTGGCCCGCGGCGGGCACCATCTCCTCGATGGTGAAGAAGGCGGTGATGGCGTCGGTGCGGCCGAGGCGCGCCAGGCCGGCGCTGGCGAGCACCATCGCGTCGTAGTTCCCGGCGCGCACCTTCTCCAGGCGCGTGTCGACGTTGCCGCGGATCGGCTCCACCCGCAGGTCGGGGCGGCGGGCGAGGAGCTGCGCGCGGCGGCGCGGGGCGCTGGTGGCGATGACCGAGCCGGGGGGGAGGGCGGAAAGCGGGAGGCCGGCAGGATGGATCCAGGCGTCGCGCGGATCGGCGCGTTCCAGGAAGGCGGCGAGCGCGAACTGCTCCGGGATCAGGGACGGCACGTCCTTCAGGCTGTGCACGGCCAGGTCGATACGCCCATCTTCCAGCGCTTCCTCCAGCTCCTTGATGAAGAGCCCCTTGCCGCCGATGGCGGCCAGCGGCACGTCCTGCCGTTTGTCGCCCGTGGTCTTGACGATGACGATCTCCGATTCGACGGGCAGCAGGCGCGCGACCTCGTTCGCCTGCCACAGCGCGAGCGCGCTGCCGCGCGTGCCGATGCGGATCGTTTTCGTCATCGCAGGCCGAAAATCTTGCGGATGGTCCGGCGCAGCGACTCCCGCTCCTGCGGCTCGTCCGCCGCCGCTTCCTTCAATTGCAGGATCGGGTAGTGCAGGATCTTGTTGATCATCCTCGTCGACAGCATCTCGATCGCCGTCCGCTGCTCGGCCGTGATGGGGCCGACCCGGCGCAGGCACGCCTCCAGCTCCGCGGCGCGGATCGCCTCCAGGCGCTGCTGCAGCTCGAGGATGGTCGGCACCGCGTCCTGGGCCACGAGCCGTTTGCGGAACGACTCCACCTCGCGCAGCACGAGCTCTTCCGCCTGGTCTGCCTTCTGCTGCCGCTGATCGCGGTTCGCCTCGACCACGTGCTGCAGGTCGTCGATGTTGTAGAGGTACGCGCCCTCGATGCGGGCAATGGCCGGATCGATGTTGCGAGGCACGGAGAGGTCGATCAGGAACAGGTTGCGGTTCTTGCGGTTGGCGAAGGCGCGGTGGACGTGCTCGGCCACGATCACGTGATGCGGCGCCGCGGTCGACGCGACGACGATGTCGCACGTGGCGAGGTACGACTCCGCGGCGTCGAAGTGGATGGCATCGCCGTGGTAGCGGCGGGCCAGCTCGACCGCGCGGTCGTGCGAGCGGTTGGCCACGAATACGTGGCGCACCTCGTGGGCGGAGAGATGCTCCGCGGTCAGCTCGGCCATCTCGCCGGCGCCGAGGAGGAGCACGGTGAGGCCGCGCAGGTCGCCGAAGATCTTCTTGGCCAGCTCCACCGCCGCGTAAGGAACGGAGACGGCGTGCTCGCCGATCCCGGTCTCGGTGCGCACTTTCTTGGCCACTCGCATGGTCTGTTCGAAAAGCTGCTGCAGGAGCGGGTCGAGCGTGCCCAGCTCCTGCGAGGTAGCGAAGGCCTGGCGCACCTGGCCGTGGATCTGCGGCTCGCCGACGATCATGGAGTCGAGCCCGGAGGCGACGCGGAAGAGGTGCTTGACCACGTCCGCGTGGCGCAGGACGTAGACGTGCTTTTCAAGGTCGGTGGCGTTGGCGCCGGCGCGCTCGGCCAGCCATTCGACCAGCTGGCGGATCACGTCTTCCGTCGCGGCGGAGACGACGGTTTCCACGCGGTTGCAGGTGGAGATGACGGAGGCGCCGTCGACGCCGGGCTGCGCGTGCAATGACCGGATGCTCTCCGACAGTTGCGACTCGAGGACGCTCAGCCGCTCGCGCACCTCGACCGGCGCGGTGCGATGGTTCACGCCGACCAGGAGGAGGCTCATACGTGGGAGATCCCCAGCATGGCCACCAGCGCGGCGACGAAGGCGCCCGCCGAGACGAGCAGTGTCCGCCGGCCGCGGAAGATGCCGGTGATGTACGACTGCAGCAGCAGCGCGAATAGCACCCACGCCACCACCGCCCCCACCGACTTCACGCGCAGCTCCATCAGGCCGGCCGTGGTGCGATAGGACCAGAGCACGCCCGCGATCAGACCGACGGTATAGATCGGGAAGCCGACGGCCAGCGCGCGGTAGCTGACCCGCCTGCAGATGTCGAGGCTGGGGATCCAGTCCCACAGCCGGCCGGGCCGCTTCTGCTTCAGCGCGCGGTCCTGCACGTAGGCCAGGACCGTGAACGCGATGCCGATCATCAGCGCGGCCACCCCGAGCGTGGAGAAGAGCAGGTGTGCGATGAAGACGCGCGAGCGGAGCTGCGGGTCCATCCTGGTGAACGGCTCGTGCACCAGCGCGGTGATGGTGAGCAGCAACAGCACGAGCGGGAAGACGAAGAACGAAGCGGCGTGCACCCTGTAACGAATGAACAGGCCCAGCTCCACCGCGAAGACGGTCCAGGCCACGAAGGAAGAGGCCTCCGGGAGGTTGGTCAGCGGCGGATGCCCGGTGCGGACGCAGACGCTGCCGATCCAGATGGTGTGGCTGACGAAGCCGGCGATCATCAGCCAGAGGCCGGCGGACTGCAGGCGCCGCTCGCGCGACCAGAGCGAGACGAGCGCGGCGAGCGTGCCGGCCGCGTAGAAGGCGAGCGCGATGTACAGCGCCGCGTTGGGGGAGAGGGTCATGGCTGCGCCAGCTTCTTGCAGAAAACGACCTTGTCGTCTTCGATCCGGTAAAAGTCCTTGATGCGGGAGATCTCGTCGTAGCCGCTGCGCACGTAAAAGCGAAGCGTCGCGCCGTAGCTTTCCTTCCCCGAGGTCTCGATGAGGAGCATACGCCCGCGCTGGCGGCGGACCTCGTTCTCCACGAACTTGAGGAGGAGCTGGCCGAAGCCGAGGCCCTGCTGCCTGGGGTCGACGGCGATCCAGTAGAGGTCCCATACGCCGTCCGTCAAAGGGGTCGGCCCGTAGCAGACGTAACCCTGCACCATGCGCCGCGGACCGCTGTCCGGCTCGTCCAGGACGTACACCGTGTAGTCGCCCTTCTCCGGATGCTCCAGCGCCTGGTCGACCAGCTCCACGGCGCACTTGACTTCTTCCTCCGTGAAATGCGCGGTGGCGACGAGGATCTGGTGGATGCGCTCGCGGTCTTTCGGCTCGACGGGACGGATGTTCATGGTCAGGGACGCGTGGCGGCAATGATAAGGGCGTCGAGGAAATCGCGGAACCCGATGCCGGCCGCGGCGAGCGCTTTGCGGAAGCCGGCGTCGCGGCCGAGGTCGGGCTGGGTGTTGATGTCGATGAGGTAGAGGCGGCCGTCTTTCGCCTCTCTCACGTCGAAGCGGCAGTAGCCGTCGTTCAGGCCCAGGATGTCCGCAGCCTCCTGGCAGATGTTCTTCAGGCGCTCTTTTGTCTCTTCATCAATGAGCGCCGGCGTCCGGTTCGCCGTCCCCAGATCCTCGGCCGAGCCGGCATCCCACTTCGCCTTCCAGCCGACCACGCGCCGGCCGTTGCTGAAGACGACTTCGCCGGGAGGCAACCAGCGGCCGAGGAACATCGATTGGTTCAGCTCGCGGCCGTCGATGAATTGCTCGATGAGCGGCTCCTGCCGATACGTCTCCCGAACCCACCGCGCGCGGGCGTCGCGCTCCTCGGCCGTGTGGCAGATGGAAGCCTCGTCGATGCCGAGGCCGGCGTCGCTCAGGGACGGCTTCACGATGACGGGGAACGCCTCGCCCGGCGTCAGATGCGGGAGGAAGCGTTTGACCAGCGCCTTGTCCGTGCAGATGGCGGTGGCGGTGGGGTCGCAGCCGGTGAAGCGAATGCCGAGCATCTCCAGGGCGAGCGCAAAGTGCGGCTCCCAATGCGGGTTGCCCAGGACGCCTTCGCAGAGGTTGACCACCGCATCGTACTGGCGCAGCTGTTCGAGCGCGGCAAGGAGGTCGTCGCCGACCGGGACGAGCTCCGCACCGAGCAGCGATGCGATCTCCTCCGCGGTCTCGATCACCTCCGCCTCGCCCACCCGTTCCAGATCGCTGAGGTGCTGCTTCCGCGCGAGATCGTCGTTGTACGCGACGGCCACCTTCACCCGCCCCACCTCCGCGCCGCCGCCCCCACCACCCGCCCGATCACCTGCTGGTGCGACCACCCGGCCAGCCGCCCCATGATGACGAGGTCGCTGTTGACCGGATGCACGCCGGGCAGGGGATTGACCTCCACGAAGTTGGCCACGCCGTCTCGGTCGCGGCGGACGTCGATACGGGCCACGTCGCGCAGGCCGAAGGCGCGCCAGACGTCGAGCGCGAGCTGCGCGGCATCGGGCGCCTCGACCAGGCGGTATTCGACGCGGCGCAGGTAGTCGCGCTTCACTTCCAGGGAGTAGATGAAGTGCTCTTCCGCCTCGCGGGGCACGACCTGCATCACGCCGAGGACCTGGCCGTCGATGATGCCGACGGTGTACTCGTCGCCGGGGAGGTACTCTTCCACCAGGACGGGGCCATATTGGTGCAGGCGATTCAGCGCGGCGTGTAGCGCATCCGGATCGGCACAAAGCGAGGCAGCAGTAATCCCCATCGAGGACCCTTCGCGTGCCGGCTTGGCGAAGAGCGGATAGTGATCAGACGGAGCCGCGTCGATGGCAAACGGCGCCGTGGCAATCCCCTCGGCCTGCGCCAACCGCTTGGCCAGCGCCTTGTCCAGCGTAATGGCGATGGCCAGCGGCGGCGCGCCGGTGCACGGGATGCCGAGCATCTCCAGCAACGCCGGCACCTGCGACTCCCGCCCTCGCCCCCCCACCCCTTCGGCGATGTTGAGCACGCCATCGACGCGCACTTTACGGAGTTCCGAAAGAAGGGAAGCGCCCCAACCCAGCCGCACCGGCTCGTGGCCGTTCGCGCGCAGAGCAGCCTCCAGCGCCTCGATGGTCTCCAGCGAGTCGAACTCCTCGTACTCGTCCCCTGACGCATCCGCAGGCTTGAGGTTGTAAGTGAGACCGATCCTCACTCGACGGCGCGGCCGCCCTTCGCCTTGATCTTGATCCCGCGCGGGATGTCCCGCACGGCCTGCGGCTCGAAGCGGTCCGCGGTCCGGTTGAGCAGCTTGGCCACGCCCCGCTCATGGAACGACTCCCGCTCCTCGCACCGCTCGCACTCATGGCGCTGCGACGGCACGTCGTCATACCGCCCGATCACGCCCTCGAAGTTGCGGTAGACCACCGAGTCGCCGTAGTGGCCGAGCACGTAGTTCGGCATCAGCGGGATCTTGCCGCCCCCGCCCGGCGCATCCATCACGAACTGCGGCACGGCCAGCCCGGAGGTATGCCCGCGCAGGAACTCGATGATCTCGATTCCTTCGCCGACCGAGGTGCGGAAGTGCTCCGCGCCCATCACCTGGTCGCAGAGGTAGAGGTAGTACGGCCGCACCCGGATCTTCATCAAGCCCTGCACGAGGTCGCGCATGGTGTACGGACAGTCGTTCACGCCGCGCAGCAGCACGGCCTGGTTGTTCACCGGCACGCCGGCCCGCAGCAAACGATCACAAGCCGCAGCCGCCTCGGGCGTGATTTCATTGGGATGATTGAAGTGCGTGTTGATCCAGATGGGGTGGTATTTCTCCAGCAGCGCGCACATCTCGGCGTCGATGCGCTGGGGGAGGAACACCGGCACCCGCGAGCCGAAGCGGATGATCTCCACGTGCGGGATGGCCCGCAGCCCGGCCAGGATCTTCTCCAGATAGGTGAGCGAGAGGGAGAGCGGGTCGCCGCCGGAGACGATCACGTCGCGGATCTCCGGATGCTCGGCCACGTACTCGATCATCTTCTCGATGCGCCGCTGGCCGGTCGTGCCGTCCTCGTCGACCCACTTCCGTTTGCGCGTGCAGTAACGGCAGTACAGCGGGCAGTAGGAGGTGACGAGGAAGAGGCAGCGGTCCGGATAACGGTGCACGATGCCGGTCACGGGCGAGTCGCCCTCTTCGTTGAGCGGGTCCCAAACCAGCTCTCCGGGATTGACCAGCTCTTCGATCGACGGCACGGACTGCACGCGCAGCGGATCGCGCGGGTCGTCGAAGTCGATGAGACAGAGGTAGTACGGCGTGATGGCCGTGCGATAGAGCTCGAAGATCTCGTCCATTCTCTCGGCAGCGACAGCTTCCGCGCCGAACAGTTCCTGGATCTGCTCCAGCGTGGTGACTCGATTTTTCTGCTGCCACTTCCAGTCGTTCCACTGTTCATCCGTCACGCTGGGGTAGAGACGGGCGCGGTTCGAGCGGTAGGTATCGAGGTGTTTTTTCTGGAGAGACAGGGAGGGTGAGGTGATGCGGAGGGGTGTAGATGGAGGCTCGTCGGAGATGGAAACGGAGCTCATTACGGGCATCCTTTCTTACTTCGACTGGGTATCTTCCGCAGTCGAATCAGCGATGGTCCTGGTCGGTACGTTAGCATCGCGTTCATGATACTCAACTTACTCTGGCAGGCTTAAGCAAAGTGGCTGCCGCGTACGCTTCGAACAGATGAATGGAGTCTTTCGGCACCCACGCCGTGTAACGGGTGCCGCTGTCGGTGGACTGTTGCTCGTATACCTGCGCCACTTCGTGGAGGCGGGCGGCGAGGCGCGACTCCTCGTGGGGCAGCTCGATGGTCATGACCTCGCCGCTCTGCAGCTCGCGCTCGCGGATGAGCTCCACCAGGTCCTCGACGCCGGTGCCGGTGAGGGCGGAGATGGCCACCGCGTCCTTGCGCCGCAGGCGCGGCTGGTCGCCCAGCACGTCGCTCTTGTTGTAGACCTCGAACACCCGGTCGGCTTCGACGCCGAGGTCGCGGAGGACCTCGTCGCCGATGGCTCGCTGGTCCTCGTAGTTGGGGTGGCTGTGATCGATCACGTGCAGCACCAGGTCGGCGGCCACCGCCTCTTCCATGGTGGAACGGAATGAGGCGACGAGGTTGTGAGGCAGCTTGCGGATGAAGCCGACCGTGTCGATGATCACCGTCTCCAGCGGCACCTCGAAGGCGGCGCGCTGCGACTTCGCGTCGAGGGTGGCGAAGAGCTTGTTCGCGGCCGCCGCCCCGCCGCGGGTGAGGCGGTTGAAGAGCGTCGACTTGCCCGCATTCGTGTACCCGACCAGGGCCACGGTGAACGCCTCGGAGCGCCCCTTGCGCTGCGTCTCGCGCGTCCGCTCGATGTGGCGGAGGTCGTCCTTCAGCTTGGCGATGCGGGTGCGGATGATGCGCCGGTCGAGCTCGAGCTGCGTCTCGCCGACGCCGCGCGTCCCGATGCCGCCCGCCTGCCGCTCCAGATGGGACCAGGCGCGGGTGAGGCGGGGAAGGAGGTACTCGAGCTGGGCCAGCTCCACCTGCGTGCGCGCCTCGCGGCTGCGCGCGCGGCCGGCGAAGATGTCGAGGATCAGGCCGCTCCGGTCGATGACCTTCGCCTTCTCGATGATCTTCTCCAGGTTGCGCGCCTGGGCCGGCGAGAGGTCATCGTCGAACACGACCAGGTTCGCGTCGTGATAGGCGACCAGCTGCTTGATCTCTTCCGCCTTGCCGCTGCCGACGTAGGTGGCGGGATCGGGCGCGTTGCGCTTGGCCAGGATCTTCGCGGCGACGGTGCCGCCGGCGGTCTGGATCAGCTGGTCCAGCTCATCGAGGTGCTCTTCGGCGGTGCTCCGCGTGAGCTCAGGAAGGATCAATCCGACAGAGATGACTTTTTCAGGCACTTGCGTTGTACGCAATATACGACAGTTATCAGTTGCCGGTTATCCGTTCTCAGTAGATCGGTCCTGACTGACAACCGACAACGGACAACTACTATCATCGTCGCCACGATGTACGTCCTCTATGAAGTAGCGCTCTACCTCGCGCTGCTCGTGACCCTGCCGTACTTCTTATTGATCGGCATCCTGCGCGGCAAGTACCTGACGAACATGCCGGAGCGCTTCGGCGTCTACAAGGCGCAAGGCGGCGAGCACGATCTCTGGATCCACGCCGTGTCGGTCGGCGAGACGCTGGCCGCGCGGCCGGTGGTGGAGGAGATCCTGCGCCAGCGGCCCCAGACCTCGATCGTGTTCACCACCACCACCATCACTGGGCAGTCACAGGCCCGGCGGCTCTATCCGGACGCCACCGTGACGTACTTTCCTTTCGACTTCGCGTTTGCCGTACGGCGGTTTCTCGACCAGCACCGGCCGCGCGTGTTCGCCACCATGGAGACGGAGATCTGGCCCAACGTCACGCGCCTGGCCGGCGCGCGCGGTTTGCGCCTGGTGCTGGCCAACGGCCGCATCTCCGATCGCTCCTTCCCCCGCTACCGCGCGCTGCGCGTGGCTTTGCGGCGTGTGCTGCGCCGCTACTCGCGCATCCTGGCCCGGGAGGAGACGGACCGCGAGCGCTTCGTGGCCATCGGCGCGCCGGCGGAGATCGTGGAGACGACCGGCAACGTGAAGTTCGACTACGAGCCGGACGCCGCGCCGCTGGATTTCGCGCCGCAACTGGAGCAGCTCATCGCCGGCCGCAAGGTCCTCGTCCTCGGCTCGACGATGCAAGGCGAGGACGAAGCGCTGCTGCCCGAGCTGGAACGCTTCGCAGCCGAGGAGGACGCGTTCGTGATCATCGCTCCTCGCAAGCCGGAACGCTTCGAGCTGGTGGCGGGGCTGCTCGCCACCACCACGCTCACCGTTGTGCGCCGCACGAACCTCACGAACCCGCGTCCGAACGTCCTCCTCCTCGACACCTTCGGCGAGCTGGCCAAAATCTACCGCTACGCCACGGCCGCCTTCATCGGCGGGACGCTCGCGCCTTTCGGCGGGCACAACCCGATCGAGGCCGCCGCGGCCGGCGTGCCGGTCGCCTTCGGCCCCTCCATGTCCAACTTCCGCGAGATCGCCGCGGTGTTCCTGCGCAACGAGGCGGCCACTGAGGTGCACTCCGCCGCGGACGTGATCGCCTTCGCGCGCCGCATGTTTCATGACGAGGCGCTCCGCCGCGCGACCGGCGAGCGGGCGCGGCAGACGGTGCTGCAGAACCGCGGCGCGTCCGAACGGACGGCGCGACGTATCCTCGAGCTGCTGTGAATCTGCTCGACCTGCCGCTTCGCGCCGTCAACCGCCTCCGCCGCGCGCTCTACCGGCGCGGCATCCTCAAGGCGAAGCGGCTGCCCGCACCGGTGATCTCCGTCGGCAACATCGCCATCGGCGGCGCGGGGAAGACGCCGGCGGTGATCGCCATCGCCCGCCATCTCGCCGACCGCCGCGTGGTGATCCTTACTCGCGGCTACGGGAAAACCGGCCCAGGCGGCGAGGTCACAACGGTCGATGCGGCCCGTTACGGCGACGAGCCGGCGCTGATGAAAAAGCATGCTCCTAATGCGGCCGTAATGGCTGGCTCTAATCGCTACGAAAATGGGTCACGAGTAAAGGCGGACGTTTATCTGCTCGATGATGGCTTTCAGCACCTGCAGCTGGCGCGCGACCTGGACATCGTCATCGACGCGCCCGCGCGCTGGCACCGCGAAGGGCGCTCCGCGCTGCGCGATGCGCACGTCGTGCTGAAGCGCGACCTGCGCATCACCGTGCCGCCGGTCCGAAGGGCCTTCGCCTTCGCCGGCCTGGCCAACAACGAGCAGTTCTTCGACGCGCTGCGCGCGAACGGCGTGGAGCTGGTCGGCACCCTGAGCTTCAACGATCACCATCGCTACACGGCGCAAGACCTGGAGCGCATCCGCAAAGCAGCGGCCGGCAACCCCATCCTGACCACGGAAAAAGACGAGGTAAAGCTCCCTCCGTCTGATGACATCATTGCCGTCCGCGCCGAGTTCGTGATCCCGCCCGCGGTGCTGGCGAAGATCGACGCGCTGCTCCGCTGATGGCCAGACGAAAGAAGAGCGCACTGCTGCAGCGCGTCGAGTACGCGGCATACCGCCTCGTCGCGCGCCTGATCGGCGCGATCTCGGACGAGCGCCTGCTGCGCTGGGGCTCGCGCTTCGGAAACCTCAGCCGGCGCGTGTTGCGGGGCCGCGACCGGCTCGCGCTGCGCAACCTCCGCGCCTCGTTCCCGGAGAAAAGCGACCAGGAGCTGCGCGCCGTGCTGGACGAGTGCTGGCGCCATTTCGGGCGGGAGATGCTGCTCTTCGTGCGCACGCAGTCGATGTCGCTCGAAGAGATCGCGGAGCGCTGCCCGTTCGACAACGCCGAACTGCTGGAGCAGGCCACCGCGCAGGGCAATGGCGTGGTGCTGATCAGCGCCCATTTCGGCGGGTGGGAGGTGGGCGGGCTGGCCTTGATGGCGCTGTTGGACAACGTCCGTACCGTGGCCCGGCCGCTGGACAATGAGTACCTGGAGCGTGACCTGGCCCGGCTCCGCGCGCGCACCGGCGCGGCGGTGATCGACCGCCGCCGAGCGGCCCGTGCGCTGATGAAGGGACTTTCGGAGAACGCAACCATCGTTCTCCTCCCCGACCAGGCCGTACAGGAGAGAGAGGGCGTGCTGGTGCCTTTCCTGGGACGCAACGCGTGGACGACGGCGGCACCTGCGAAAATGGCACTTCGCAACGATTCCGTGATTGTGTTCGGATTTTGCATACCTGACGGCGCCCGGCATCGTCTGGTGTTCGACGAGGTGATCCGGGTGGGCGAGCTGAGTGAGGGGGAGCGGGATCCGGTCGCACTGACGGCGAAGATCAATGATGTGATCTCCCGCCGCATCGCGGCGAATCCCGAGTGGTGGCTGTGGATGCACGATCGCTGGAAGGGGACGGGGAAAGCGCAGTAACGCATGGCGAGTGAGACAGTCGTAATCGGCCTCAATTGGGTCGGGGACAATATCCTCGCCCTCCCCACCTACCGCGCGCTGCAGCATCGCTTCCGCGCCGACGGCGGTATCACCGTCGCCGCGCCGGAGCACATCGCCACCCTCCTCGGCTCGTCCGGCATCTTCCGCAAGGTCATCCCCTGGAACGGCACCACGCGGAGCCGCATCCGGATGCTCCGCGCCGGCCGCTTCCGTCGCGCCGTCATCCTTCCCAACTCCTTCCGCGCCGCCATGGTCTCCCTCGCCGCCGGCATCCCGGAACGCTGGGGCTACAACTCCGACTGCCGGAGCCTGCTCCTCACCCACGGCGTCGGCCGGGTGCGGGAGCGCGGCCACCAGCTGGAGGACTACGCCGAGCTCCTCGCCGCCTTGAACGCGCCGCGGGTGGTGGACGAGCTGCCGACGTTCTCCCTCCCCGCCCACCTCCGCGAAAAAGCCCGCAAGCGCCTCCGCACCCTCGGCATCCGCCTGGACCGGCCGCTCTTCGGCATCCACGCCGGCGGGCTCTATGGGCGGGCCAAGCATTGGGGGGATGAGCGCTACTGCGAGGTCTCCGAGCGGCTGCGCGCTGACGGCTACGACGTGGTGCTCCTGACCAGCCCCGGCGAGCGCGCCCAGGCGGAGTCGATCGCCGGCGCCTGCAACGGCCTGCCGATGATCGGCCAGCACGGCGACGTGCTGGAGCTCGCCGCCGCCATCGCCCACTGCTCGGTGGTGATCACGAACGACAGCGGCCCTCTCCACCTCGCCGCCGCCCTCGCGGTGCCGTCGGTCTCGATCTTCGGTCCCACCGATCCGGACCGCACCGTCATCCCCGGCGCCAGCCGCGTGCTGCGCAAGCCGGTCGGCTGCCAGCCCTGCTACCAGCGCCAGTGCCCGCTCCGCCACCACCGCTGCATGACTGAGATCCCTGTGGACGACGTCTACAGCGCCGCCATCGGCCTCTTCCAGGAGATCGACGGCAAGGTAGAGAGCGCGCGCCTTCTATAATCGGGGCCGTGACGGAGGAAAAACTCTACAAGATCGGCGAGGTCTGCCGCATGGCGGACGTCCAGCCGTACGTCCTCCGCTACTGGGAAACCGAGTTCCCCCCTCTCGCCCCCAACAAGAGCGGCGGCGGCCAGCGCCTCTACACCAAGCGCGAGATCGACATCATCCTCCGCATCAAGCAGCTGCTGTACTCGGAGGGCTTCACCATCGCCGGGGCGAAGAAGAAGCTGGAGGCGGAGATGAGCGATACCTCGCCGCCTTCCGCGCCGCCGAAAGGGCTGGAGGGGGTGGTCAAGGAGCTGAAGGCGATTCTGGAGATGCTGAAAATGTAGGGCCGGCTCTCAGCCGGCCCGGCTATCCTTTGACTGCGGGCCGGCTGAGAGCCGGCCCTACATTTACCGCCCGAATAGCGCCACGATCCGTTCCAGACCCACCCGGTCCTCCTCGTCGAACGCGTCCAGCTCGTCCGAATCGACATCCAGCACGGCGATCAGTTCCCCGGCCGGCCCGAATACCGGCACCACGATCTCCGAACGCGAGTTCGGGTCGCACGCAATGTGTCCCGGGAACGCGTGCACGTCCGGCACGATGACGGTCTGGCGGCGGGCGGCGGCGGTGCCGCACACGCCTTTGCCGAATTCGATCTGCAGGCAGCCCACCGTGCCGATGTAAGGGCCGACCACCAGGCGCGTGCCGCAGACCCGGTAGAAGCCGGTCCAGAAGAAGTGGGGGAAGCGGTTGGCCAGAACGGAATTGATCGTCGCCATCAGGGCGATGTCGTCGAGGCTCGTGCCTCCCTCATCGCTCCAGATGGCGACGACCGACTGATAGCACTCGTCGTAAGCCGCCCGTTTCAACGTCTGCGATTCGTGCGTACCGGCTGCGGCGCGAGCTTCCGGCCGCGGCCTGTCGCGATCAGCAGGAGCGCTACGGCCGCTGCGGTCAACATTCCGATCATGCCGCCCTCCTGCGGTCTCATTCTGCATCGCAGGTGCCACTCCTTCACGCCGCGCCCGCGCGGCGGTAAACATCCTCATACTGCCGGGCCGAGCGCTCCCACGAAAAGTCCTCGCCCATCCCATTCGCCTGCAGCGTCTTCCACAAACGCGCGTCCTTGTGGTTGAGCATGCCGAGCCAGGTGGCCAGGTACAGCTCCGACGAAGACGCGCTCAGGAACCCGAAGCCGTTCGCCTCCTCCTTGTTCGTCCCGTCGAACGGCTCGACCGTATCGGCCAGGCCGCCGGTCAAGCGCACGATGGGCAGCGTGCCGTAGCGCAGCGCGTACATCTGATTCAGGCCGCATGGCTCGTAGATGGACGGCATGAGCAGCATGTCCGCGCCGGCGTAGATGCGGTGCGCCAGCGCGTTGTCGAAGGTCAGCCAGGCGCGGCACGCATCCTTCCGCTGCTCCGCGATCCGCGCGAACGCTTCCTCGAAGCGCGGCTCGCCGCTGCCGAGGATCGCGAACTGCGCGCCGGCGCCCAAGAGCTTGTGCAGGACGGGGATGAGCAGCTGGAAGCCCTTCTGCTCGACGAGGCGGGAGATGATGCCGATGAGCGGCGTCTTCGCCTTGTACTTGAAGCCGGCCTCTCGGGCCAGCATCCGCTTGTTGATGGTCTTGCCGTGCAGCTTGCCCGCTTCGTAGCTCGCCTCGAGCAGCGGATCGGTCGAGGGATCCCACTCCTCGACGTCGATCCCGTTCAGGATGCCGGTCAGCTTCCAGGACAGCAGGCGCAACACGCCGTCCAGCCCCGCGCCGTGCTCCGGCGTGCGGATCTCGTTCGCGTAGTTCGGCGAGACGGTCGTGACCTGGTCGGCCAGGATGATGCCGCCCTTCATCGGGTTCAGATCGCCGAAGTGCTCCAGCGCGTCGGGCGCCCAATAGCGGCTGTGCAACCCGAGGTGGCGGAAGCGGTCCACGCTCGCCACGCCCTGGTAGTGCAGGTTGTGGATGGTGAAGACGGAGTGCGCGTTGCGGAAGGCGTCGCTGCCGCGCAATCCGGAATGCAGGTAGACCGGCAACAGCGCGGCGTGCCAGTCGTGCGCATGCACGACGTCCGGCGCGAAGGCGAACTGCTCGCAGCCGCGGATCACGGCGCGGCAGAAGACGGCGTAGCGCTCCAGGTAGTCGTCGTAGCCGTCCGGGCGCGCGGCGTAGATCTGCGGCCGGTCGAACAGGAACGCGTTCTCGACCAGCAGGAGCGGGATGTCGGTGCCGGGGAGCGAGGTGCGCCAGTAGCGGATCTCCGCCACCCAGTCCGCCCACGAGAGAGCGAACGTCTCGCTGATCGGCTCCGGCTCGACGCCGTTCTTCGCGAACCACTCCCGCGCCTGCCGGTAGAAGGGCATGAAGATCGCCACGTCGTGCCCCAGCCGGCGCAGCGCCTTCGGCAACGAGCCGCAAACATCCCCCAGCCCGCCCGTCTTGGCAACAGGAGAAACCTCGGCCGAAGCGAAGAGGATGCGCATCTACGACACCACGATGGAAGCGTATCCCACCACGTGTCCGTAGTCGCCGTTGATGTCGCCCGACGTGGCGTGCTTGAGCAACTCCGCTTTCGTCGCGCCGAGCTTCTTCGCGGCGATGAGCATGGTGGTGGTGGGGATGAAGCCGCACATGGAGACGTCGAACTCTTCGACCACGCGCCAGAGCTCGCGCGGCTCGAGGCGCAGCACCTCGTCGATGGCCAGCTGGTCCTTGCGCAGCGTGGTCTGCTGGTCCTCGTAGTGATTCAGGTCGGAGCTGGCCAGGATGCCGATCTCCTCCCCGTGCACCACGTCCGCAATGGCGTTGCCGATCTCTTCGCAATATTCGTAGCGATGCGCGCCGAGGCAGATGGGGACGAAGGTGAAGTCGCCTTCGAGCTGCTGGAGAAACGGCAGCTGCACTTCCAGCGAGTGCTCGCGCGCGTGCGCCTTCGCGTCCTCTTTCAGCAGAGGCGTGCGCTGCATGAGCGCATCGGCGAGCGGCGTATCGATGGCGGCGTCGCCGAGCGGGGTCCGCCACGCGCCTTCGCGGTTGATGGCCGCGAAGTGGCCGAGGCCGGTGTGGTTCGGGCAGAGGATGATGAAACGCTTCGGCAGCTCGGCCCGCGTGTAGAACGCCGCCGCCACGTGGCCGCTGTACATCAGCCCCGCGTGCGGCACCACGGCGCCGATGAAGCGCCGCTTCGTCTCCGACGGCGGGTTCGCTCCGATGCACGCCTCGACCTGCGCGCGAAGGCGGGCCGGGCTGCCTTCGTAGAACGAGCCGGCGACGGCGGGCGGGCGGATTTGCATGATCGAAGCCCTGTGGCAAATGTAGGGCCGGCTCTCAGCCGGCCCGCAGTCAGAGAATAGCTGGGCCGGCTGAGAGCCGGCCCTACATTTTCAGTCGCGCGGGAAGCTGGGCGAGTACAACACCGCATTCAGGAACAGCGGCAGCGTCCCTCTCCAGAACAAACGAAAGTGCGGGTCGTCCGCGAACGTGATCACCGTTCCCTTGCCGTACGGCTCGCTCACCACGAATGCGGAGCCTTTCAGCCGGTCGATCGACTCCGGCCAGGCGACGCCGGAAACGAGCGGGTTGTCCTTCGCGATGGTGACGATGTTGTCCACGCGATGCGTCGCCGGCAGGAACGCGCTGCTCCCTTCGATCAGCACCGCGGGCGGGCGCGGAATGCCGAAGGTGAGATAGGAGCGGTCGTTGATCGCGGTGCGGAACGCCGAGCCGGGGATGCGGTAGTCGTTGTAGCGCTCGTCGCCAGTCGGCTTCGCGTCATCCGCCTTCTTGGGCGGCTCCCACGGCTTGATCTTCGAGATCTCGATGTCCTTCTCCCGCAGGAACGAGCTCGCCCCTTTGACCGCCACGAGCGTGCCGCCGCCGCGGATCCAGGCCTGCAGCTTCTCGATGCCGCGTTTGCCCAGGTGGTCGGCGTAGCCGCCGCCGTCGGGGAGGACGAGGACGCCGTAATGGTCGAAATCGAGGTTGCGCAGCTGCTCCAGCGGCAAGGTGGTGTGCGGAATCGGCGTGTCGACGTCCAGCGTGTGCCAGAGCATGCCGAAGGAGGTCGCGCCGGTGCCGCTGCCGCCGACCAGACCGATCTTCGGATCCTTGACGTAGTGGATCTTCTCCGAGCCGAAGGCGGTGCCGCCCATCCAGCCGCTCTCCAGCGGCACGACGTCGACATCCGCCGCCCTCGCGGCGCGCTCCAGCGCGGCATCGAGGTCCTTGTTGCTCCCCTTGAGCACGATGAGCGTGCCGCGCACGAACGTCTTGTCGCCGACGACGAGGTCGCTGTCGGTCACGCTGAAGTTGATGCCGTTGCGCAGCAGCTCACCGGCCAGGCGATAGACATTCGGCGCGTTGCCGTCGACGAGATAGCCGTACTGCGCGGGGCGGAACGCGGCCCGCGGCGCCTTCTCGTAAGGCTTCGTCTGCATCGTCACCGGAGCGGCGACAAAGTACGTCTCCACGTTCATGGCCAGCGGCAGCGACCAGGTGGTGAGGTCGTAGAACTCGTCCGGCTCGTCCGCCACCGCCTTCTCGCGCTGCGCTTCGAGGAAGCCTTTCGGGAACGCCGGGCTCTTCTCCAGCAGCGTCTGCACCAGCCTTCCGAGCGGCTGCTTCGTGCTCACCACCGCCGTCCCGGCCGGAAAGGTCCGGCTCTCCTGAGCCTCGGCGTCGACGCGTTGCGCGCGCGTGGTGAGCGGCGCGGTCAGCGTCGCCACCTGCACCGACTCGCGCTGCAGCATGTCGAGCATCGGCTCGAAGTTCGGCGAGGTGGGCAACACAAAGTACGTCGTCTTCGCCGTGTCGATCTGCGAGCGGACGGCTTCCCACGTGTAGCGCAGCAACTCCTCGCGATGCGCGGCCGCCGTGCGAAGCGTGGTCATGCCGGTCGTGTAGTGCTCGTCGATGCGATGGGCAAGCGTGAGGTCCGCGCCGTCCTCGCGGCGGAACAGCGTGCCGGCGCGGCCGCCGCCAGCCACCTCGTACGTCATCCCCACCGCGCCATGCAGCGCCGGCCAGGAGTCGCCGTACGCCGGATAGAAGAGGTCGAACGTCTCGGCCACGAAGAACGGCCAGTTGCGCTTCGAGAACTCCGTGGCGTTCGCCCGGCCGAACACCTCCAGCCACTTCTCCACGTCCTTCGGCAGGTTGGTGTTGATCGGTTTCGCGTCGGGCGGGAAGAAGTAAGTGTTGTTCGCCCCCATCTCGTGGAAGTCGACGAACACCTGCGGGTTCCACACGCGGTACTGAGCCACGCGGGCGCGGGTCTCCTGCTGCGAGGTCCAGGCCCAGTCGCGGTTCATGTCGATGAGGTAGTGGTTGTAGCGCCCGCCCGGCCACGACTCCTGATGCTCCATCGCATCGGGACTCGCGTTCGGCGCCGCGCCGCGCGAGCGGTGGAACCACTGTACGTACCGCTCGCGCCCGTCCGGGTTCTGCAGCGGATCGATGAGGACGACGAGGTTGTCGAGGATCTGCTGCGACTCCGGATCGCGCAAGAGCGTCGAGGCCACCCGCATCGCCGCCTCGGCTGAATTCGACTCGTTGCCGTGGATGCCGAAGCCGAGCCAGACGACGGCCGGCGTGTTCTTCGCGATCTCCGCCGCGCGCGCGGCATCGGCATCGCCGTTGGCCAGCGCGGCCACGTTGCGGCGGATGTCTTCCAGCGCGGCGCGGTTCTTTGGCGAGGTGATCACGGCCATGGCCAGCGGCCGGCCTTCGTACGTCTGGCCGAATCGCTGCACGGTGATGAGGTTGGAGTGCTTCGGGAGCTCCTCGAAGTAGCCGAGAATGCGGTCCCAGGTCGTGAAGCGCTCGCCGAGCGGGTACCCGAGGTACTCGTCCGGGGTGGGCACCTGCGCGACGGCGGCCGATGCGGCCGCCAGGAGGACCAACGCGATGAGAAAACGACGAATCATGCACATCACCTCGCGGGGCGCATTGTAATGATCTGGCAAGTGCTTTCGACCAGCGGCGCGGTGCTGGTGCTCGCCGCGTACGCCGCGCACCAGACGAAGCGCATCCACGCCGACACGGTCGCCTACCAGCTCCTCAACTTCCTCGGCGGAACCGGATTGTTCATCACCGCCATCATCACCAGGCAGGTCGGCTTCATGCTGATGGAAGGCTCCTGGGCGGTGATCAGCGCGTGGGGCTTGTGGAAGGTGCTGCGCGGAGAGCACGACGTGACGCCGTTGCCGTGAACATACCCGCCCGAACCGCGATGTAGGGCCGGCGCTCCAGCCGGCCCGCGGGGGCCAACCCGCCCCAGGCCGCCATCCCGGATCGGGCATCCTCGGGCCGGCTGGAGAGCCGGCCCTACGTTTCAGGTTTCCGCCACCACCTCATCCT
>DASYMJ010000011.1:0-16631 GCA_036009105.1 Thermoanaerobaculia bacterium
CCCGAAGACGCGCGACCTGCCGCGCAATACGCCGGAGGGAGGCGACCCGGCGCGGGCGCTGATCGGCGATCCGCGCAACGACGAGAACGCCATCGTCTCCCAGCTGCAGGGCATCTTCCTGCGCTTCCACAATGCCGTGGCGGATCACCTCGGCGGCACCACGCCGTTCGCGGACGTGCAGCGCCTCGTCCGCTGGCACTACCAGTACGCGATCCTGCACGACTTCCTGCCGACCATCGTCGGCCCGGACATGGTCTTCGAGGTCCTGCCGCACCTGAAGAGCGGCAAGTCCATCCATGTCGACAAGCCGCAGCTGCGCTTCTTCCACTGGCGCAACGCGCCGTTCATGCCGGTGGAGTTCTCCGTGGCCGCGTACCGCTTCGGCCACTCCATGATCCGTCCGTTCTACCGGCTCAATCCGACCGTGCAGTTCCCCATCTTCACGGCCGACGGGACGCTCGACCTGCGCGCGTTCGGACAGTTCCCGCCGAACTGGGCCATCGACTGGCGGCTGTTCTTCCCCATCCGCGACTCGGCCCCGGCGAGCGGGCCGGAGCGCGTGCAGCCGGCGTACAAGATCGATACCTCGCTCGTGAATCCGCTGGGCAAGCTGCCGGACAACGTGGCGAAGGACATCAAGTCGCTCGCCCACCGCAACCTGCTGCGCGGACTGCGCATGGGGCTGCCGTCCGGCCAGACCGTGGCGCGGCACATGGGCTTCGCGCCGATCCCGGACGACAAGCTGCGCATCGGCAAGGCGACGGAGGAAGACGCGGCCGGCAATCCGACGCTGGTGAGCCTCTCCCCGCAGTTCAAAGACAACGCGCCGCTCTGGTACTACGTGCTGGCCGAGGCGCAGCAGGCGTTCAAAAAGGACGACACGCCGATTCACCTCGGGCGCGTCGGCGGCCGCATCGTGACCGAGGTCTTCGCCGGCCTGCTGCTGGGCGACAAACACTCGTACCTGGCTCAGGATCCCGAGTGGCGCCCGCTCAAGGCGTTCCGGCGCAAGGAGAAGTTCGGCATCGCCGAGCTCATTCTCGCCGCCACGGGCAAGCTGGCTTGATGTAGGGCCGGCTCTCAGCCGGCCGAATCGATCCGTTGATGCTGGGCCGGCTGAGAGCCGGCCCTACATCTTCAGTTTCGGAGCAAGCCCGCGCCCTGCTGGATGCGGTAGGTGCGGTCCGCGGCCAGCCCCTTGAAGGTCTGCTTCGTGCCGTCGGGCCAGAGCACGGTCACGTCCGCGCGGGTGTCCGGGCCGAGGCCGAGGTGCTGCTCCTTGGGGTTCGCGGTGAGATAGCCGACCGTGCTGAAGACCTCGCGCCAGAGGTTCTTCTCGTGCGCGGTGTCGACCAGGATGCGGGCGCCGATCGCATCGCGCGAGGTGCGCTTCGACGGATCGCCGATCAGGCGGAGCTTGATCCAGTGGTTGCCGGCGGCGTTGTTGCGGTAGAGGTAGGCCGGCGCGTTGAAGTTGTTGACCATCATGTCCAGGTCGCCGTCGCCGTCCATGTCGAACTGCGCCACCGCCCGCCCGTTCCCCGCCGGGTTCGCCCCGCTCTGCCCCGACTCCTCGGCGAGCTGGCCGGCGCGGTTGACGAAGAAGACCGGCTCCTCCTTCTCCGCCACCGGCACCACCGTCTGGCGCTGCACGCCCTGCGCGTCGGTGAAGTACGGGTTGACGCTGGAGTAGACCGCGTACTCGTTCATGCCGTTGACCAGATAGAGGTCGTCGTCCCCGTCGTTGTCGTAGTCGAAGAAGTTCGCCCCCCACGACCAGCCGGTCGATTTGTAGCCGCGGCCGACCGCCTCCGACTGCACGTAGGAGACGAGCTTGCCGCCCCTGGCGTTCGAGGTCCAGAGGTCGTTCGCCTCCACCACGCGCATGTTCGCCATCTTGGCGGGATTGAACTTGAGGCGGGTCTTCGCGTCGGGGAGGACGTACTTTTCGTCCTTGTTCATGGTGACGATGTTGGAGATGTAGACGTCCGGGTAGCCGTCCCGATTGAGGTCGGTGATGCCGACGTTCATGGTGTAGCTCGGCTTGTCGGTGCCGAGCTGCGAGGAGACGTCCTCGAACCGGCCGCTGCCGCCGAGGTTGCGGTACCAGGCGTTGGCGCCGAAGTCGTTGCCGCAGATCAGGTCCTCCCAGCCGTCGCCGTCGAAGTCCAGGTGGCCGATGGACTGGGCCCAGCCGGGGTTGTCGACGCCGCTGCCGGCGGTGACGTCCTGAAACGTGAAGTTGCCCTTGTTGTGGAACAGCTTGTCCGGCAGCGCGTTCGTGTTGCGGCGCGCGAACGTGGCGAGCTCGCCGTGGAGGTAGTCGCCGAAGTAGCCGATGTAGAGGTCGAGGAGGCCGTCCTTGTCGTAGTCGAGGGCGGTGGCCGGTCCGCCGACCAGGCCCTTGCCGCCAAGGTTGCAGCGGGCGGTGACGTCCTCGAACTTCGCGCCGCCCAGGTTGCGGTAGAGGCGGTGGTCATCATCGACGAAGGTGATGAGGATGTCCTGCAGGCCGTCGTTGTCGAAGTCGGCGATGATCGGCTGGCGCGGCTCGCCGGGGCGGCCGTCGGTGCGCTTCCAACCGAGGCCGGCGGACTCGGTGACGTCGGTGAAGTTGCCCTTGCCGTCGTTCAGGTAGAGCGCGTTGCCCGAGCCGCTGAGGGCGAGCACGTCGATGTCGCCATCGTTGTCGATGTCTTCCGCGGCGAGGCCGGAGCCGCCGAACGCGGGCGGCACGGCCAGGACCATGGCGTTGCCCTCTTTGACGGTGTAGCTGCGGATCAGGCGGGCCAGCCAGTCCGACATGCGGTGCTCGAAACGGATGCCGCTGCTCGCCGTGACGTCGGTGAAGTACTTGCCGCCGCTCGCCTTCTTCGCGGCCGCGGGCGCGGAGGCGATCTTCGTCGGCGTCTTCTTCACCGGCGGCGCCGCAGCGCTCTTGTCGAGCAGGGCCTGGATGCGGGCCACGGACTTGGTCAGGTGGGCGCGGTCGAGGCGGTCCTTCCCTTCCTTCGTGGCCATCTGCCCGGCCACGCGCAGGATCAGCGTCCCCATCTGCGCGCCGCCCTCGGTGAGCAGCTCGGCCGCGAACGGGTCGGGCTCCAGGGTCCCTTTGTACTTCGGATCGTTGAGCACTTCATTGAGGTAGACCCAGTGCAGGCCGGGGTCGCGGAAGGCGTCGAGATCGTACGCCTCGATGACGATCTGCTCGCTCTTCGGCAGGTTGGGAAAGTAGATGCAGTCCTCGTATTCGTTGAGCACGTGCGGCTCGTACATCTGCACTGCATCATGCACGTCGTCCACGCGGATGAGGGCGTGGCCGCGCTTCTTCGCGCGCTTCTCCGCTTCCAGCATCACGTCGCCCGTCCAGGCGACCATCGTCTCGGTGAACTGGTCCTTGAAGGCCTTGCCTTCCTCCGGATCGGTCGGCCACATGTGGCGCGACATGTAGACCTGCACGTTGCGCAGGAAGACCGGCATGGCCAGCGAGTTGTAGGTCTCGAACGCGGCGAGCTTCTCCGCCACGACGGCCTTGATGGTGGCGAACTTCTCCTCGCCCTTCGCCGCGGCTGGCCTGATGACGGGCAGTTTCGGCGCCGCGCCGGCGACGTCGAGCCACGCCGCCTTCAGGTCGGCGGCGCCGATGCGCTCCTTGTTCGCCGTGCGCGTGGCGCGATCGGCGCGCTGCAGGGCGGCGAGGGTGGTGAGATCGATCGAGTCCTTGAACAGCGCGACGGCCGGCTGGTCGAGGGGCAGGAGTTTGGTGCCGTCGATGAGCGCGTCCTGCTGCACGGAGAGGATGGCGCGCAATGCGTACGCGACGCTGCCGTACTGCCGCTTGTCCCGCGCCGTGATGAGGTTCCCCTTCACGATGAAGTCGCCCTCGGGCGTCGCGATGTACGGCACGGCGGCCTGCAGCACCGGCTCGAGCGTGTCGGCGTCGATGGAGCTCTTTGCGCCGGCAGCGGCGGTGGCCTTCAGCCAGAGATCGCGGATGAACTGCTTCTGCAGCAGGATCTTCTCTTCCCGCGCCTCGAACTCGAGGGAGGTGCCGTAGATGAAGTCCTCCAGCCGGCTGGCCGTGGCGTAGCACTTCGGGTCGCGCTGCGACTCGAGGGTGTTGATCTCCTTGATGATGGTCGGGACCTGGGCGAGGACGGACGAAGAGACGAGTAGCGTCAGGAATGCAAAACGCCGCATTTGGACGACCCCCTTATGGAACCTGTGTGGGGGATCTTACTTCGTGCCGCTCCTCAGGTCATTGAGATCGGAGGCGTAGACGACGGCGCCGGCGGCGGGAGCGGGCCGCGCATACGCGATGGCCGGAAGCGAGAGCGCACCGCGCGCGGCGTCCAGCGATGCGCGGAGCTCCGCAACGTGCACGGCGCGGATGAAGGTCGCCTGCGGCGTGATGGTCGGATCGGTGGTGAACGCGGCTCCCTGACCGGCCAGCGTCCGCACGGCGGCGACGGCGCTCCGCAGCTCGGCGATGTGCACCGCTTTGATGACCGTGCCGCCTGGCAGGAGCGGTTCATCGGTGAAAAGGATCGTGGTCGCCAGATCGGGTGCGGAGAGATCGGAGAAGCTCGGAGCGCTCGCCCGCACCGCGTACAGGTAGGCCGTGTCAGCCGGAAGAGATGACTGGGTGAAGGTGAAGGCGGACGTCGATCCGACGACCGCGAAGTTCGTGCCGTCCGATGAGCGGAGGATCTCGTAGGACGTCGCGCCCGGCGCGGCCGTCCAGGTGACGGTGATGGAGCTGGCGCTCGCCGCCGCCGCGACGACGTTGGTGGGCGGATTCGCTACGTATGTGTACGCGCCCGCCGCCGTGGCGGTCATGGCCAAGGGGGTGGTGACGGTGATGTCCACCACTCCCACCGCATGCGCAGGGGTGATGAAAACGGCGGTCGTGCTGGTCGTGCCGGTCACCACGGCCACGTTTCCGCCGATGGTCACGCTCACCCCGGAGAGGTTCGTGCCGGTCAGGGTGACGGTCTGCCCGCCGCCGGCCACGCCACGGTTGGGGGAGACGTTCGTGATGGTCGGAAACGGGGGGACGATCTGCACGATCTTCTGGAGGCTGGGGATGGCGTCGGCGAAGAGCGTGACCCGATAGGCGCCCAGCGTGAGGCCGCTCAGCGCGGCGCTCCACGACGTTTCGGAGAACGGCGAAGTGGGCGTCACGAAGAAGCTCTGCTCGTTGTCGATGCGCTGCAGCTGGACCAGCGGGCTGTTCGTGGGCGAGCTGTTCGTGCCGCCCGAGGACGCCTCGGAATCGCCACGGAAACCGGTGCCGCCGAGGGTGAGCGTGGCGGGCAGGGTGAGCGTGGCCGGAGCGGAGGAGATCACCGGCCGGCGCGCGTCGGAGAAGCCGAGACCCGGATCGTACAACTCGCTCTGGAGCACGGTCGTGCTTTCCGCGCCGCCCGCGAACAACACCTTGCCGCTGGGGAGCAGCACCGCGGCGGGAAGGTAACGCGCGACGGCGAGACTCGCCGTGTCCGTGAACGTGCCGCTCGCCGGGTCGTAGAGGAAGGCCGACGTCTGGTAGTTGCTGCCGTTCCACCCGCCGGCGAACAGGACTTTTCCGCCGGAAAGCAGCGTGGCGGTGGGGAAGGAACGCTCGCCCGTGAAGCTGCCGGTGGCGGTGAAGGCTCCGGTGGACGGATCGTACAGCTCGGCCGAATTCAGGAACGTGCCGGTGTATCCGGCCGCGATGAGCACTTTGCCGTTCGGCAGCAGCGTGGCGGTATGGAGCTGCCGCGGAGTGACCACGCTGCCGGTAGGGCTGAAGGTGCCGCTGGCGGCGTCATACAACTCCGCCACGGGAGGGTAGCTGAAGCCGTTGGTGCCAGCGGCGATCAGCGTCTTGCCGTTCGGGAGCAGGGTCGCGGTGTGGAAGTAGCGCGCGGAGGCGAGGCTGCCGGTGGGGCTGAACGTGCCGGTGGCCGGATCGTAGAGCTCGGCGGTAGCGAGGGAATTGCTGTTGGTGCCGCCGGCGATGAGCACCTTGCCATTGGGCAGCAGCGTGGCCGTATGGTTGACGCGCGGCACGGACATGCTGCCGGTCAACGTGAAGGTGCCGAGGGCGGGGTCGTAGAGCTCGGCCGACTGCTGGTAGGTCGGGCTGCCGCCGAGTCCGCCGGCGATGAGCACTTTGCCGTTCAGCAGCAGCGTGGCCGTCTGCTGGTAGCGCGTGGCATTCATGTCGCCAGTGAAGGTGAACGCGCCGGTGACCGGATCGTAGAGCTCGGCGGATTTCAGAACGGTGCTGCCGCTGATGCCTCCCGCGATCAGCACCTTCCCGTTCGGCAGCATGGTCCCGGAGGGCCACCTGGTGCGCGCGGTGTTGAGGTTCGCGCTCGGCTGGAACGCGCCGATGGCGGGGTCGTAGCGCTCCAGGGAATCGAGCACGGCGCCGTCGAAGCCTCCGGCGACCAGCACCTGCCCGCCCGGCAGCAGGGTGGCGGTGTGGCCGAAGCGGGCGGCGGAAAGAGGGGCCGCCGCGGTGAACGCGCCGGTGCCCGGATCGTAGAGCGAGGTCGCTGTGGTGGCTGCCCCGGCGGCGGTGCCGCCGGCGATCCAGACCTTGCCGCCGGGCAGGAGGGTCGCGGTGTGGGAGCGGCGCGGCGCGCCGAGACCGCCGGTTGCGCCGAACGTGCCGAGGGCTGGATCGTAGAGCTCGGCCGAAGCGAGGGAAGAGCCGCCGGACTCGCCGCCGGCGATCAGCACCTTGCCGTTCGCCAACAGGGTGGCGGAGGCATTCGCGCGCGGCGCGCCGAGGCTGCCGGTGGCGGTGAAGGAGCCGCCGGCCGGGTCGTACAGCTCGGCCGTGGCGAGCGAGGAGGCGCCGTTGGATCCGCCGGCGATGAGGACCTTGCCGTTGCGCAAAAGCGTGGCGGTGTGATCGCGGCGCGCCGTGCCGAGCGCGCCGGTGTTGCTGAAGGTGCCGGTGGAGGGATCGTACAACTCGGCGGAGGGGAGGGCGGAGGGGCCGAAGCCGCCGGCGATGAGGACCTTGCCGTTCGGCAACAGGGTCGCCGTATGGCCGGCCCGCGCGGTGCCCGCCGTGCCGGTCAGGCTGAACGTGCCGGCGGCCGGGTCGTACAGCTCGGCCGTGGCGAGCGAGCCGCCGCCCGCGGCCCGGCCGCCGGCGATCAGCACCTTGCCGTTCGGCAGCAAGGTCGCCGTGGCCATGTCGCGCGCGGTGACCAGGTCGCCCGTCGCCGAGCAGCTCAGCGCCGCCGCATCGCAAACCTCGGCCGAAGCGATCGGGCCGGTCGCTCCCGAGCCGCCGGCGATCAGCACTTTGCCGTTCGGCAGCAGCGCCGCGCCGTGGAGGTAGCGCGCCGTACCGAGAGTCGTTGCGGCCCCCGCTGCGAAGGAACAGGCGAGGAGCAGGCAGAGCGCAACGGTTCCGCGAAACAGCGCGACTTTCATAGGGGACCTCCGGGCGAAGCGTTCGATGGAGCGGTGGAAGACGCGTAACAGCCTGCGCGCCTGTTCATCTTCCAGCGCTTCAATTGCCTTTGCGCTGGCCTGCAGCGTGAGGAGCGCGCGCGCATGTTGTACGCGGCTCCACGCCTGGACGTCCGTCACCTCGATCGGGATGTTGATGAGGCCCTTCTGCAGATCGTCATCCAGATCGCGAAAGACCGAGCACCAGGCCAGGGCATCGATGAGCGGCGCTACTTCGGCGGCTCGCGCGCGGCAGCCGGTGACGGTCAGCATCAGGTCGACGGAGAGGTGGAAGGTGCGGCGGTGGTGCTCGTCGAGTCGCTGCTCGCTCCACCGCTCGTTGAGGCGCAGGCGATCCTTGCGCATCTCTCTCACCAGCTCGAGGAATGCATCTCTCTGCTGCAACTCCGCGAAGAGCGCGGCGGCGAGGCGCGAGAGCGGCTCGCGGGTGAAGCGTCCCTCCAGCAGTTCGTCGACGATCTCCAGAGGGTCGCGCCTGGAGGGGCGGTCGCCGTCGAGCAGGTCGTCGATCCACTGCGCGGTGACGAAGGCGTAGCGGACCACGCGCCGCCGCCGCCAGTGCAGCAGCGAGGGCAGCCAGATGGCGAGGAAGATCACGAAGTAGCGCGGGTGGCGCAGGGAGAAGCGCGCGCACTGCAAGACGCAGCAGGCCTCCGCCCAGAGCACCTCGCGATGGATGCAAGCCGCTGCGAGCAACGCGCCGCCGAGGAGGTCGGCGAGGTGGTGCTCCCAGGTGAGCCAGGCGGAGGCCGTGACGAGAAGACACCATAGCGTCCAGAAGGTGGCGCGAGTGTCGTCCTGAGCCGCGAAGACGGTGAAGGACCCGTACCTTCGGGCGCGGGAGATCGGTACGGATCCATCGCCCTCTCCGGGGCTCAGGATGACACGTCTGCGGCGCCGGCCGTACGCCCAGGCCACGGTGCAGGCGAACGCCACGTGCAGGGAGGGGAACTGGTTCGACTCCAGGTTCAGCGTGTCGGCCACGCGGAAGAACGGCGCGACCCAGCCGGTGACGGGCGGGCGGTGGAAGGCGGTGGTCTGGGGCAGCACCAGAAAGAAGGCGCAGGCGATGAGCGTCTCCAGGCAAAGCGTGGTGGCGAAGGCTTCCAGCTCCTCGCGGAGGATCAAAGGGGCGAGCAGCAGCGCGGGGATGATGGTGAGGTACAGCAACGCGAACGAGGGGACGAACGGGACGTGCTGCTCGAACGGCAGGCCCCAGGCGGGCAGCGAGGCGTGTTGCATGGCCAGCCACGAGGTCGCGCTGTAGCACGCGCCGAACAAGACGCCGAAGAGGACGAAGCGCTTCATGGCAGCGGGCGCGGTCCGCGCCACATGGCCAGCCAGATGCGCCAGAAGCGGGGACGCTCGGCGCGCTCGTCGACGAACCGGCCGAGGTGCAGCCAGGGGACGTGCGGGTGCTGGTGGTGGGCGAGGTGGTGGTGGTAGTTGAGGAAGAGCAGGCGCGTGACCGGGTTGACGCGCAGGTTCCACGCGCCGTTGCGGACGTCGAGCGGCGAGAAGGCGTGATCGGCGTACTGCAGGGAGCTCCAGTTGATGGCGAAGGCGGCGTAGCAGGCGAGCCAGCCTCGCCAGCTGCCGAACCTGATGAACATCGCTGTCTGCACGGCCAGCGAGAAGAGCACCTCCAGGCGGATGCGCGTTTGCGGCGCGCCGCGCAGGAACGCGAAGACCGAGGCGCCGCCGGTCTGGCGCGCGGCGACCCACGGCTTCTCGAACAGGCCCGGCCAAAGCGCGTAGGCGACGGCGCCGATCGGCACGAACAGCCAGTAAAGGCCGGTCAGGATGGCGTACCACTGCGCACGCTTGAGCAGCGGCCGGTCCCCCGGCCGAAGGTAATCGAACTGCTCCTCCTCGGAGCGGTTGTGCGCGTGGTGGCCGAGGTGGAAGAGGCGCTGCAGGGAGAGGCTGGTGGGGAAGAAGGCGGCGGCGAAGGTGCCGAGCGCCTCGTTCACGCGCCGGTCGCGATGGGCGATGCCGTGCACCGACTCGTGCAGCAGCGAGAACATGGTGTTGTTGGCGAAGGAGAAGAGGATCGCGGCCTGCCACCACGCGCCGTGGGAGGCGAGCCAGAGCAGCGCGCAGCAGACGGCGCCGGCGAGCGCCGTGAGCGCGATGTTCAATGTGCCCGGGATCTTCATCCCCGGCGGCGGCGGCCGATGAGGAATCCGAGCACGATGCCGACCGCGAGGGCGACCGCCGCGGCCCACACGATCCACCGCTTCGTCTTGCTCAGGATCGGGTTGTCGAACACGTTCGCGGAGTAGTGGAAGCTGGCGATGAGCCAGCGGTCGCCTTCATTCACCAGGGTGCAGCTCCAGCGGCCGTTGATGTCGAAGACCTGGCCGTTGGTCAGCTCGTAGTGGTCCTTCGAGCTGCCGTAGGCGATGCCGGTATCGCCGCCGTGCAGGTCGGTCAGCGCGTCGGCCTCGAAGGAGACGGTGAGGTTCTTCACGATGTGGCCCGGCGCATTGAGCATCTTGTCGAAGTAGGCGCGGATCTCCGCCGGGCCGTGGCAGACGTCGCCGTTCATGGTGGTGAAGACCACGTTCGGCGTGACGTTCGCGACGATGGTGTCGAGGTCGCGCTCGTTCAGCGCTTTGGCCATGGTGGCCTTCAGCTGGCGCAGCGCCTGGTGCACCGGCTCGTCCGGGTTCGGGGTCTGAGCAATCGACGGAAAGGTGCAGAGCAGGAGGATCGAAAGAAGCAGTCGTCTCATCATCATTCCTCGCTTTGGTATGCCGGAAGCCGGCAGAGATGGCGCCAGGCGGCGTCGAGGGTTGCGTCGTGCGGATCGGCGTAGGGCTCGGGGAAGCGGATGCCGGAGAGCGGGCTGACGTCGCGGCGGAGGAAGGCGTTGAACAGCGCCCGCGCGGCGCGGATGTGCAGGTGATGCGCGCCGCTGCTCCGCCGCGGTACGGCGTACAGCGGCTGGAGCGAGACGCCGCCGCCGCGGGTGGGGCGGAGGCTGACCATGAGGTAGCTGCGCACCTTGCCGGCCGCCGACTCGACGAGGAGCATGGAGGCGGCGCAGGTGATCCTCACCTCGATGCGGTTGCCGGAGAGCAGGCGCATGGCCCGGTCGTGCCAGCTGGTGCCGGTGACCGCGGTGGCGTAGCGGACGACGAAGGAGAGCGGCTGGGGGAAGGTCAGCTCCGGCTCGGTGAGCAGGCGGCGGTGATGCACGGTGCGCAGATGGGTCATGTCGAAGGCGTTGGCCAGCGGCACGTACCAGGGGCAGTCCAGCTGCACCGTGCTCCCTTCCAGGAAGGCGAGCCGTTCGTCCTCCACGCTGAACTCCGGCAGCGGCATGGTCGCCTCCCCGCCCGCGTGGACGAAGATCATGCCGTAGCGCTCCTTCACCCGGAAGCGCATGCCCTGAAACCGCTCCGGGACCGACGGAGCGCCGGGAATGCGCTCGCACGCATCGCGGTAGTCCCAGTGATGGAGCGGGCAGCGCAGGCAGTCGCCCACCACCGCCCCGTGGGCGAGGTCGACGCCCTGATGCCGGCAGTGCGCGGGCAGCGCGTGCACCACCCGATCGTCGCGGCCGCGGAAGAGGACGAGCGGATGCTCCCCCAGCTGGAAGCGGATGATTTGTCCGCGGCGCAGCGCGCGGGACGGCGCGGCCATGTACCACGACGGCACCACCTCCGGCGGGCGGCTCACGCCAGCGCTCCATCGGCCATGTCGAGGATGCGGTCCGCGTGCGGCGCGATGCGCGCGTCGTGGCTGACGATGACCACGGTGCGGCCGTCGCGGCGCGCGGCGTCGCGCAGGAGGCCGATGGCCGCGGCGCCGGCCGCGGAGTCGAGGCTGCCGGTCGGCTCGTCCGCGAAGATGGCGGCCGGTCCGTTCGCCAGCGCGCGTGCAATCGCGACGCGCTGCTTCTCGCCGCCGCTCAGCACGCGCGGCGAGCGGTCGGCGATGTCGCGGGCGCCGACGCGTTCCAGCAGCTCGTCCGCCATGCGGCGCGCGTCGTCGTGGCCGGCCAGCTCCAGCACGAGCTGCACGTTCTCCCGCGCGCTGAGGGCGTCGAGCAGGCGGAAGGTCTGGTAGACGAAGCCGATGCTTCGCAGGCGGAAGGCGGCCAGCTCGCGGTCGGTCATCCGGGCCAGCTCTTTCCCTTCGAAACGCACCGCGCCTCGGGTCGGGCGCAACAGGCCGGCCAGCATGGAGAGGAGCGTCGTCTTGCCGCTGCCGTTGGGGCCGATGATGAGCACGATCTCGCCGCGCTCCACGCGCAGCGTCACGTCGTGCACGGCGCGCACGAAGGGATACTCCTTCGTCACGTGCTCGGCGGCGATCATGTGCGGAAGACCTCTTCCGGATCGATGCGCCGCAGCAGCATCACCGGCGCCGCCGCCGCAAGCGCGCCGACCATCAGGCAGGCGGGCAAGATGGCGAGCAGACGCGGCGTGTAGCGCAAGGTGAGCGCCGGCACCAGTCTCACCAGCAATGGCGTGAGGCCGACCGCGATCAGCGAGCCGAGGATCGTGCCCGCGGCGGTGGCCCACAGCGCCTGCCCGAGGACCACGCGCAGGAGGTACGACTGCCGCGCGCCGATCGCCTTCAGCGTGGCGTAATCCTGCCGGCGGGCGAGCACCGCGCTGTAGAGCGTGAGGCCGACGAGCAGCACGCAGACCGCCGCGCCGAACGCGGCCAGCGCGGCGAAGACCGGCAGCACGCCGCTGTCCATCTCTTCTTCATGCGCGCGGATGAAGGCGGGCGCCTCGTACACGGCCAGGTCCGGCTGCTGCCGGCGGATGCGCGCCGCCACCGCCGCCCGCTCGCGCACGTCGCGCACTTTCACCAGGATGAAGCTGGCGATGCCCGGCAAGCCGAGGAGCGCTTCGCCATCCTCCTGCCGGGCGAAGGCGAACTGGGAGACGAGCGCGTTCGTGCCGTCGCTGAGGCCCGCGATGCGGAAGCGCTTGCCCTGGATGTCGAGATGGGCGCCGACGCCCAACCGGTACTTGCGCGCGAAGGAGCGATCGAGCACGAGCTCGCGCGGCTGCAGCACCGGCGACCCGGGAGGCGCGCCGAGACGGTCGAAGCCGAAGAGAAAGAGCGTCGTGGAGTGCCGCCCGCCGATGTCCGCCTTGGTGATCACGCGCACCAGCGGCGAGGCGATCGCCACGCCCGGCACTGTCGCCACGTCCTCAGCGACGGCGGTGCGCAAGTAGGAAGAGCTCTTCAGGATGTTGTCCGAGTTCTTCTGCGCGATCCAGATGTCGACCCCGGCATTGCGCACGTAGCTGGTGGAGCCCTCGCGCACGCCCTCGTGCACGGCGAAGAGGAACAGCTGCAGACCGACGATGGCCGCGACGGCGGCGACGGTCACGAGCGAGGCGGTGCGGTTGCGCAGCAGCATGCGCCTCGCCACCGGGATCATGGGATGAGCGTCCTCGCCGCGTGCGCGACGTACGTGCGGACGTCGAGCGACTGGCGGCGCAGATGGAACGCTCCGAGATAGGCGGTGTAGGTGAGGAGAGCCCGTGCGCGCGCTTCTTTCGGTTCCAGCCCGAGCTGGCGGAACGCGGCGGCGAGGAAGTTGATGCGGCGCCGGGAAACGCGCTTGAGCGTCTCGGTCACCGGTTCATCCGGCGTCGCCGTGAGCGCCACGTACAAGGCTTGGGCGCGGGTCAGCTGCATCGCCTCCTCGAACGCGGCCTTCAGCCGTTGCGCTGGCTGCTCGATGGTCTGCAGCGCGGCGATCGCGTCCTGATCCGCCGCTTCCCAACGTGCCAGCGCCGCGGCGATCAGGACCTCGAGGGAGGAGAAGTGCCAGTAGAAGCTCCCTTTCGTCACGCCGAGGGTCCCGGCCAGGGAGGGGATGGCCACGGAGCGGAGGCCGCCGGCGGCGATCATGTCCAGCGCTGCCTCCTCCCAGTCCACCGCGGTGCGGGTGGGGACTCCGAGGCGGGTTCGCGGTTTCGTCATTGACAAGCGGCGGAACGGAGCGTACGTTCCATACCGATCGGTATTGTACATGAAAATCGCGCTCATCTCCCCCCGTGGCCCGCTTTACCGTCACCGCACCGGCATCTGGAAGAAGTCCCTGCGCTATGCGCCGCTCACCCTGACCACCCTCGCCTCGCTCGTCCCGCCGGAGCTGAACGCGGAGATCGTGCTGATGGATGAAGGCATCGGCGACGTCGACCCCGACTGCGGCGTCGACCTGGCCGCCATCAGCCTGATCACCGGCACGGCGCCGCGCGGATACGAGCTCGCCGCGAAGTTCCGCGCGCGCGGCGTGAAGGTAGTGATCGGCGGCGTGCACGCCACGCTGGTGCCGGAGGAGGCGATGCAGCACGCCGATGCGACGGTCGTCGGCTACGCGGAGGAAACGTGGCCGCGGCTGCTGCGCGATTTCGCCGCCGGCCGCATGCAGCGCCGCTACGACCAGTCGCCGCAGCTGAAGCTGGAGCACCTCCCCTTCCCCCGCCGCGACCTGCTGCCGGCGAAGGAGTACGTGACGCTGCACACCATCGAGGCGACGCGGGGCTGCATCCACAAGTGCGAGTTCTGCGTGGTGCCGTCGGCCTGGGGCCGGCCGCTGCAGAAGCCGGTGGGCGAGGTGATCGCGGACATCCGCCAGATGCGGCCCCGCAAACTGATCTTCCTCGACCTGAACCTGATCTCCGACACCGACTACGCGAAGGAGCTGTTCCGCGCCCTGGTGCCGCTGCGCGTGCGCTGGGGCGGCCTGGCCACGACCATGGTCGCCTGGGACGACGAGCTGCTCGACCTCGCCGCGAAAAGCGGCTGTGCCGGCCTCCTCCTTGGATTCGAGTCGTTATCCGACGGAGCGCTCGCGGAGACGCGAAAGCAGTTCAACGCGCGCGTCGACTACAAGACGGTGATCGAGAAGCTGCACGCGCGGAAGATCGCCATCCAGGGCTGCTTCGTCTTCGGCTTCGACGACGACACGACCGACGTCTTCGAGCGCACCGCGCAGTTCGCCATCGACACGCACATCGATCTGCCCCGCTACGCGATCCTCACTCCCTTCCCCGGCACGCCGCTGCACCATCGGCTCGCTGACGAAGGCCGCCTGCTCACCACCGACTGGAGCTACTACGACGGCCAGCACGTCGTCTATCAGCCCTCGCGCATGACGCCCGAGCAGCTCCAGCAAGGGACCGAGAAAGCGTGGAAGATGACGTACGCCTACGGGGCGATGGCCCGCCGCCTGGCCGGCGCACGGGTGCAACTGGGGATCGCCATCCCCGCCAACCTCGGATACCGGTTTTACGCGCATCATCTCAATCGCTACTACACGTGCGACTGGTCGCTGCCCGCCGGCCGCCGCGCGGCCTGACTATGCGCCTGACCCTCGTCCATCCCTCCATCGGCCATCGCCTCGGCGAGAAGTACATCCGCACCTGGCAGATGGAGCCGCTCGCCCCCGCCGCGCTGGCCGGCCTCACGCCGAAGGACGTCGAGGTCCGCTTCCACGACGACCGGATGGAAGCCATCCCCTTCGACGAGCCGACGGACCTCGTGGCCATCAGCGTGGAGACGTACACCGCCCGCCGCGCCTACGAGATCGCCTCGGAGTACCGGCGGCGCAATGTGCCGGTGGTGATGGGCGGCTTCCACGCCACGCTCGTGCCGGATGAGGTGGCGCAATACGCGGAGTCGGTGGTGATCGGGGAGGCGGAAGGCATCTGGCCGGAGGTGATCGACGACGCGCGCCACGGCACGCTCAAGCCGATCTACCGCACCGCGAAGCGCCCGGCCCTGGCCGGCATGTTCCCCGACCGCTCCATCTTCCGCGGCAAGCGCTACCTCCCCCTCGGCCTGATCGAGGCGGGCCGGGGCTGCCATTTCAAATGCGACTTCTGCGCGATCCAGGCGTATTTCGGCAGCACGCAGACCCGCCGGCCGGCGGAAGACGTGTGCGACGAGATCCGGCGGATGAAGAAGCCGCTCTACTTCTTCGTGGACGACAACATCACCTCGAACCTGGAGCAGGCCAAGGAGCTGTACCGCCGCCTCGCGCCGCTGAAGATCCGCTGGGTGAGCCAGGCCAGCATCAACGTGGCGTACGACGAGAAGCTGATGGGTCTCCTCGCCGCGAGCGGCTGCCAGGGGCTGCTCATCGGCTTCGAGTCGCTCAACCCGGAGAACCTCCGCCAGATGCACAAGTCGTTCAACACGATGGGCGGCGGCTACGAGGTCGCGCTGCGCAACCTGCGGCGGCACGGCATCCGCCTTTACGTGACGTTCATCGTCGGCTACGACGGCGACTCCCCCGCCGCCGTGCACGACGTGGTCGCCTTCGCCGAGCGCCACAAGTTCTACATCGTGGCCTTCAACCATCTCACGCCGTTCCCCGGCACGCCGCTCTACGACCGCCTGCAGAGCGAAGGGCGCCTGCTCTTCGACCGCTGGTGGCTCGATCCCGACTACCGCTACGGCATGGTGCCGTTCACGCCGCGGGGGATGACGGCGGACGAGGTGAAGGAAGGCTGCATCTCCGCGCGCCGCGAGTTCTACAGCCTGCAATCGATCTGGCGCCGCAGCTTCGACCGCATCAACGGCTCGAACGCGTACATGTGGTCGAATTTTTTCAGCATCAACTGGATGATCCGCCGCGAGGTTACCCAGCGCCGCGACTACCCTCTCGGCGACGAGGCGTTCCGCGGGCCGCTGTTGCGGGTGGGAGGCAATGCGTGAGCGTCGCCTTCTCCGTGGCCACTCCTGATGACGACGCCGCGCTTCGCCACCTTCTCGCCAGCAGCGCGATGCCGGGCCGCATCCGCCTCCGCCTGGAGCGCGAGCCCGACTACTTCGCCGGCTGCGCCGCGATGGGGCCGTTCACCCAGGTGCTCGTCGCCCGCGACGGCTCGCGGGTGGTGGGGTTGGCCTGCCGCGCCGTGCGGCCGATGTACATCAATGGTGTACGCGAGGAGGTAGGCTATCTTGGCCAGCTGCGCGTGGATCCCGCTTACCGCGGCCGCTCGCTCGTGGCTCGCGGCTTTGCACTGCTCCGCGAGCTGCATTCCGATGGGCGCACACGCGGCTACGTGACGACCATCGTCAGCGGCAACGTGGAGGCGGAGGGGGTACTGGTGCGAAGCCGCCGCCGATCCATGCCGCGGTACCGGTTCGTGGACGGTTTGCTG
>DASYMJ010000012.1:0-7136 GCA_036009105.1 Thermoanaerobaculia bacterium
CGCTGCGGCAGGTGGCGATGCTGCCATCGCGCGAGCTCGGCGGCGGCTTCGTCGTCGGCATGGCCGTTTCGCCGAGGTCGGGGAACGTGTGGGTGAGCCAGAACGCGGGGCTGCTGGAGATCGACGGCAAATCATTCCGCATCGTCTCCCGCGTGTCGAAGGCGGATGGCCTCATCGATGATGAAGCGTGGGCCTATGGGCCGATTGCGGTCGGCCTGGACGGCCGCATCTATCTCGCCACGCCCAGCGGCATCTCCGTGTACGACCCCGCGCTGCGCGAGCCGAACACCGCGCCGCCGCCGGTCGTGCTGCGCCGCGTCGACTTCCGTGAGTCGCGCAGCGGCAACGAGATCGGCATCGAGTACGCGGCGCTCACCTTCAGCGACGAGGCGCGCGTCCGCTACCGCACGCGGCTGGCCGGCTTCGACAACTGGTCGGCGGAGAAGAGCGACACCAAGATCCGCTACACGAACCTGCCGGCGTACGTCTTCCCGCGCACGTACGCGTTCGAGGTGATGGCGCGCAACAGCGACGGCGTCTGGTCGCGCATGCCGCTGCGCTACCCGTTCCGGGTGCAGCCGGCCATCTGGTTCCGCTGGTGGGCCTGCCTCCTCTACATCGCCCTCATCTTCCTCGGCGCGCACATCGCGAACCGGCTGCGCACGCGGCGCCTGAAGCGGCGCAACCGCGAGCTGGAGGAGCTCGTCTCCGCTCGCACCGAGGAGCTGCGGGCGCAGGCGCAGGAGCTCGCGACGGTGGACGGCATCGTGGAGACCATCAACCGCGAAGTGGTGCTGGAGAACCTGCTCAAGACGATCCTGGAGCAGGGGATGAAGCTCTTCCCCCAGGCGGAGAAGGCGGCGTTCCTGAGGTTCGACCACGAGCTCCGGCGCACCGAAGTCGTGGCCGTGACCGGCTACGACGCGGAGATCTTCCGCGGGCTGGGACTCACCATCGAAGAGGCCACGCGCCGCTACTCCGAGTCGTCGGAGCAACTGGAAGAAGGCGTCTATCTCATCCGCGAGGAGCAGATCCGCGGCCTGCCCGGCAGCGACAAGACCGGGCATCTGCCCGTGCCGAAATCGATGCTGGCCATGGCCGTCACGCTCGGCGGCCGGGTGGAGGGCTACCTCATCTTCGACAACTTCACGAACGCGGACGCCTTCAGCCGCTCCGATCTGCGCAAGCTCGCGCGCGTCCGCGAGCACGCGGTGTCCGCCATCTCCAAGGCGCGCATCCTGCGCGAGCTGCAGGTGAAGAACCGCCAGGCGGAGGAGGCGAACGCGGCGAAGAGCACCTTCCTGGCGAACATGTCGCACGAGCTGCGCACGCCGATGAACGCCATCATCGGCTTCTCCGAGATCCTGGTGGAGCGCCTGGGCGAACAGATGGAGGCGAAGTACGTAGGGTTTCTCAAGTCCATCCTCAGCTCCGGCCAGCACCTGCTGGAGATCATCAACGACATCCTCGACCTCTCCAAGGTGGAGGCGGGGAAGATGGAGCTGTTGCCGGAGACGTTTCCCGTGCGCGGCGCGATCGAGAGCGTTTGCCAGGTAATGCGCGGCCTCTCCGCGCGGCGCGGCATCTCATTCGAAGTGGAAGTGGAGCCGGGCGTCGAAGAGATCGAGACCGACCAGGCGAAGTTCAAGCAGGTGCTCTACAACCTGCTGTCGAATGCGGTGAAGTTCTCCAAGTCGAATGACGTGGTGACCATCCGCGCGCGCGCCATCGAGGACGATCGCATCGCCGTGTCGGTGATCGATCGCGGGATCGGCATCGCGCCGGAGAACCGCAAGCTGATCTTCGAGGAGTTCCGCCAGATCGACAGCGCCGCGAACCGGCGCCACGGCGGCACGGGCCTCGGCCTCTCGCTGGTGCGCAAGTTCATCGAGCTGCAGGGCGGCTCGATCGAGGTGGAGAGCACGCTCGGCAGCGGCAGCACCTTCACTTTCCAGCTGCCGCGCCGCTTCCAGGGGGCGACGATCCCCAGCCCCATCGTCAGCCCGGACGGCACGGTGATCCCGCCCGGCGAGCGGGTGCTGGTGGTGGAGGACGAGAACGACTCGTACGACGCCTTGAGCGCGTATCTGCTATCGGGCGGCTTCACGGCCATCCGGGCGCGGACGGGGGAAGAAGCGTTGCGTCTGGCGAAAACCGTGCAGCCGGTGGCGATCACGCTCGATGTGGTGCTGCCGGGCATCGAAGGGTGGGAAGTGTTGCGCCGCCTGCGCGCCGATGCGACCACGCGCGACATCCCGGTGGTGATCCTCTCCGTGGTGGACAACCGCGAGCTCGGCATCGCGGTCGGCGCGGACGACTACTTCGTCAAGCCGGTGGAGTGGCCGCGCCTGATGCGCCGCCTCTCCGAGCTCACCCGTGAGAGCCGGTCTTCCGCGGCTGCTGGTCCTCCGCCGGCGACCGCGGCGAAGTCAGCTTGAGCGCGGTGATGACCTCGCCCGGCTCGCTCTCCTCCTCGGGCGGCGTGCGCAGCATCAGCGTGAGCACGCCGACGCCGATCAGGCCGAGGATCATGAGGAAGATGCCGCGGCCGGTAGCGGCGTTGTCCGCGTTCGGCGCGGGTTGAGGTGCCTGCCGTTGCTGCTGTTGAGCGAGGGGCGGTCGGCGATCAGTGATCGGAGGGACGGGGGCGGCCACCGGTTCGGGAACAGCCACGGCCAACGCGGGCGCGGGCGCAGGTTTCGGTACAGCCGCGACGCGCGCAACGCGCCGCTGCTGCGGAGCGGTTCTCCTGATCGCCGATCGCTGCTCGCCGCTCGCCACCACCCGGATCTCGGGCGCGGCCACCGCCCCGCTCAACGCGCGTTCGAGCAGAAACGCCCGCGTCTCCGCGGTCGGCCAGAACGCGACGCCGTGGCTGTCCACCACGCGGTAGTCATCGATGTAGGCCGCGAAGCCGGGATACCGCCGCGCGAGGCGCGCGTGCAGCTCTTCGCCGAAAAACGCGCCGAAGCGATCGGTCTGCGAGTAGCTCCAGAGCTCGTGGAGGTCGGCGAAGGCGGGGGTGGGATGGGCGGCGTAGAGGGCGTTGAAGGCGGTGAAGTCGCCCGAGCGCGCGGCGTCCGCGATGGTGGTGGTGACCGGCGCGGTCTCGTGCGCCGGCTCGACTTCGGTGGTGACCTGGGGGAGCGGCGCCCGGGCCGTCACGACCGGCAAGGGCTCTTCCCCGATCGCCGAGAACGTCAACAGAAAGACGAGCGCGACACCGAAGCCCTTGCCCACGCGATCCTCCCGAACGGCGGGAAATACGGACTGCCGTTCTTAGGCGCTCAGTGTACGCCTATTTGGAGGCGGTCCGGGTTTGCGCCCCGAGCAAACGGGCGGTCTCGATCAACTCCTGAATGGTCGTCTGATCCTTGCCGCTGGCCTGGAGCAGATAGATGCGGATCGCGCTGCCCACCGGGATCACCGAGTTGGCCGGCTCGCCATAGAACTTCTCGAGGCCGGAGACGAGCTCGAAGCCGCTCACCTTGCCCGCCGTCGAGGTCTGCCGCTCCGTGCGCGCCGCGAGATTGGCGCATGCCGTGTTGGGTCCGGACGCCACGTCGATTTTGCCCAGAGCGTCCTGATAGCCCTGCGCATAGCCGATGGACCAGAAGAGCTTCTCCGTGCTGCTGAGCTTGAGCCAGTCTTCACCATTCGACGGGGGATTGATCTCCGGGGTCGTCGGCCGGTCCGCCGCGAAGCTGGAGACAGTGAGGAGCAGCAGGGCGAAACCGAGGGCCAGTCTTTTCATGAGATGCCACCTTCCGCGCGCGGGGCCACAATTGCAGAATTTGGGCGGATTCTACCAAAAAAGCAGAGATTGCAACTTCGATCTTTCCAACAGGTTCGACGCTGCCGGCTCAGTCGATTGCGCCTTCGATCTTGGCGCGATAACGGGCAACATCGGGAGTCACTTCGATGAAGGGCAACGCGGCCGCGAGCTCGCGTTTCGCCTCGTCGTAGCGGCCGGTTTCGTAAAGCGCGACGGCCATGTAGAAGTGATACGGCTCCTCGCCCGAGCGCAGCCCTCCGGACCGCTCGAACGCGCGGAGCGAGTCGTTGAACGCGCGCGCCCGATACAGCCCCTCGGCCAGCCGCACGTAGCCGGCGTGATCGAAGCTGGCGTTCTCCAGCAGCTCGCGATAGATCGTCCGCGCCGTCGGCAGGTCGTTGCGGCCCAGGGCGCTCTCCGCCTCGGCGATCCGTCGGTCCGGCGAGATCGCCGGCAGCGCGGGAGCCGGCTTCGGCTTCGCCGCGGAGGTCTGGGACGGCGGCTGCGGCACGGGCGACTGCGGCGTGGGCTGGGGCAAGGTGCGTGGCGCGGGGGCAGGGGCAGGTGTGGGCGGCCGGGTGGCGCGGGCGGGGGGCGGAGGTGTGTCCGGCAGCGGCGTGGCGGGCGACGGGCCCTGCGGCTGGGGCACCGGTGTCGGCTGCTCCCGATGGTCGTGCGGATCGTTGATCGAGCGCTGGTTGCCGGAGACCTCCGGAGGCGTGCCGGTCGCTCCGCTGCCGCCGTGCAGGCGCTCGAAGTCGACCGAGGTCAGCAGTTTCTTCGCCACCGCCTCGAACTCCAGGCGCGTGCCGGCCGGGATGTCCAGGCTCGAATAGCGCTTCTCGACGCGCTCCGCGGTGAGGATGCGCTGGATGGCGTTGCGGGTGTCCGTCTCGCGCTTGAGCTTGTCCGAGGCGAGCGCGATGTAGACCTGCGCGGTCTCGAACTCCGGCACCGAGTCGAGCAGACCGAACGCGGCGATGCGCAGCTCTTTGAGCGACTGCTCATGCCGGCCGGCGTCATACGTCACGATGCCGCGCCGCAGAAGCCCCGAATAAAAATCGGATGCAGCTTGCGCCGCCGGCGCGGCGAGCGCGACCAGGAGGACCACCAATGCTGTGTTTCTCGAGCGTCTCATTTACGGGTCAATTCTCGACCACAACGGCGCGGACGGAGAACTGCTGCTTGATGGAAACGCGGACCGAAGCCACGATTTTGCCACAGGTTGCGGTTGCGCTACCATCCGCGACGGTTCCGTGAGCAAGAACGTCATCATCGTAGGCGGAGGGCTGGCGGGCCTCGCCGCCTCCATTTATCTAGCCAGGGCCGGCAAAAGCGTCACCATCTTCGAGAAGAAACGCCAGCTGGGCGGACGGGCCATCACCCACCTTCGTCACGGCTACCGTTTCAACCTGGGGCCGCATGCGGTCTACCGCGGCGGCGGTGCCATGGCGGTCTATCGCGAGCTCGGCATCGCGCTCCGCGGCGGCAATCCGAAGGCGCGCGGCTTCGCGCTGTACGGCGGCGAGCGCTACCGCCTCCCCGCCGGCCCCTTCTCCCTCCTCTTCAGCGGCCTGCTCGGCGCGAAGGGGAAGCTCGAGGCGGCCGCTGTACTCTTTCGCCTACGCCGGATCAATCCGAAGCCGTACGCTGCGATGACCGCCCGCGAGTGGCTCGACCGCGAGATTCGCGACGCCCGCCTGCGCGAGCTGCTGGCCGCCTACATCCGCCTCGCCACCTACACCGACGCGCCGGAGCAACTGAGCGCCGAAGCCGCGCTCGCCCAGCTGCGCCTCGTGTTCCGCGGCGTGATGTACGTCGACGAAGGATGGCAGAAGATCGTCGACGCGCTGCACAGCCACGCCGTGACCGCCGGCGTGAACTTCGTCACCAGCTCGCGCGTGGTGCGCGTCGATCACGACGACCGGGTGCGCGGCGTGGAGCTCGGCGGCCTGGAGCTGGAAGACCGCAACGACACGATGTCCGTGGCGGTGCCGGACATCCCTCCGGAGGGAGTGCACGGGACGCGGTTGCCGGCGGACGTGGTGCTGCTCGCCGTCGATCCGGAATCGGTGGAGGAACTGGTCGGCGAGGAGCTGCGCAACCAGGCCACGCCGGTCGTCGCCGCCTGCCTCGATGTCGCCGTGTCGAAACTCCCCGTCAAAGACACAACGTTCGCCCTCGGCATCGACCAGCCTCTCTACTTTTCCGTGCACTCATCGTGGGCGCAGCTGACGCCGCGCGGCGGCGCGCTCATTCACGCCATGAAGTACCGCGGCGACGGCTCCGCGCCGGCCGGCGAGCGCGAGCTCGAACTGCTCCTCGACCAGCTGCAGCCCGGCTGGCGCGACGTGGTCGTGCACCGCCGCTATCTCCCCTCGATGATCGTCTCCAACGCGCTGCACGAGCTGCGCACGCCGCGTCCCGCGCCGGAGACGCCCATCCGCGGCCTCTACGTGGCGGGGGACTGGGTGGGGGAGCAGGGGATGCTCAGCGACGCGGCGCTCTCCAGTGCGCGCGCCGCGGCGCAGGCGATCATCGCGCAGTGATCACTCGTACCGCAGCGCCTCGATCGGGTCCAGCTTCGCCGCCTTCCACGCGGGATAAATCCCGAAGAACAAGCCGATGGAGAGGGAGACGAGCAGGCCGAGGAGGATCGACCACATGGGCGTCGCGGTCTGCAACGGCGCGACGGCGCGCACGAGCGCGGCGATCCCCACGCCGATGGAGATCCCGATCACGCCGCCCATCCCGGCCAGGCTCATCGCCTCGGTGAGGAACTGCACCACGATGTCGCGCTTCACGGCGCCGATCGCCTTGCGGATGCCGATCTCGCGGGTCCGCTCCGTCACCGAGACCAGCATGATGTTCATGATCCCCACGCCGCCCACGATCAGAGCAATCGAGGAGATCACCACCATGGCCAGGGTGATGCCGCCCGTTACCGCCTTGAAGTTTCCGATCAGCTTGTCGGGCGTGAGGATCCCGAAGTCGTTCGCCTTGTTGAACGGCACGTGGCGCCGCGTGCGCAGCACCGAGGTGCCCTCGTCCACGATGGCGCCGATCAGCTCCGGCCTGCGCGGCACCGTCGCGATGTTCACGCCCTGGAACTTCTTGATGGATGGAAAGTCGGTATCGAACGTGGTGAGGGGGAGAAACACGTGCGAGTCGGTCGACTCGAAGAACGTGGAGCCCTGCTTCTCCAGCACGCCGATCACCAGGAAGCGGCGGCCGTTGAGCGCCACGACCTTGCCGATCGGATCGCGGCCGGGGAAGAGCGTGTCGGCGATCTTCGAGCCGAGGACGATCACGCGCGAGCTGTGCGAGACGTCGCTCTCCACGATGAAGCGTCCGTCCGCGG
>DASYMJ010000013.1:0-16534 GCA_036009105.1 Thermoanaerobaculia bacterium
GGCCCAGATGGGGAGCGCGTAGTCCTCGTCGTCGTCCACCGGGCCGCCGGTGCGCACCTTGGCGGAGGCCTCTTCGATGGGGAGCGCGAGCACCAGGGTCTGGCGGAGCTCCTTGTCGTTCGGGGGACGGGCATCCGCGGAGCGGCCGGCGGCGACGTGCTCCACCAGGGCGTGGAGAACCTGCAGCTTCTCCGCGGCGTCCGTCACTTCCCGGGCCGTGCCGAAGACCACCGCGGAGCGGTAGTTCATGGAGTGGTGGAACGCGGAGCGGGCCAGCACGAGGCCGTCCAGCAGCGTCACGGTGACACACGCCTCGACGCCGCCTCGCAGCGAGCGGAGCATCCGGCTGGCCGCGGAGCCGTGGAAGTAGAGCGTGTCGCCGACCCGGGTGTGGATGGTGGGGATGACCACCGGCGCGCCTTCCACCACGAAGCCTACGTGGCAGATCAGCGCCTCGTCGATGATGGCGTGGATGGTCTGCCGGTCATAGAGGCCGCGCTTGGGGAGGCGGCGGACGGTGGTGCGTTCGGTTTGTAGTAAGTTGCTCATCTCGCCTTTGTGCTAGTACAATCTAATTTCGTGACAGTACAAACATACGTCCACGGGGACAGCGCCGTCAAGATCGCCCGCTCCATCGAGGACGCCATCGCCATCGGGAAGGTCGGCGCGGGCGAGAACCTCCCGCCGGTGCGGGCGGTGGCCGCCGAGCTGCGCGTGAGCCCGGCCACGGTCGCCGCGGCGTACCGCCTGCTCCAGGAGCGCGGGTTGCTGGTAGCCGACGGAAGGCGCGGGACGCGGGTGAGGCATGCGGCTCCCATCGCCACGCCGCTGGCCATCGCACTGCCCGACGATGTGCGCGATCTCTCGGACGGCAACCCTGATCTCGACCTCCTGCCCGACCTGGAAGGCGCGATGGCAGCCGCCGGCATCGGCCACCGGCTGTATGGCGAGACGCTCAACGACCCCACGCTCCTCGAGCTGACGCGCAAACAGTTCGCCGCCGACGGCGTTCCGGCCGGGCACGTGGCGGTGACGAGCGGCGCGCTGGACGGCATCGAGCGCGTGCTGCGGGAGCACCTCCGGCCCGGCGACCGCATCATCGTGGAGGATCCGTGCTTCACCGGCGTCCTCGATCTGGTCAATGCGCTGTCGCTGATCGCCGTGCCCGTGCCGGTCGACGGCGAAGGGCTGATCGGCGCCGAACTGCGCAAGGCGGTCAAGTCGGCGGACGCGATCATCGTCACGCCGCGCGCGCAGAACCCCACCGGCGCGGCGATCACGCAACCGCGAGCGCGCGAGCTGCGCCGCATCCTGGCCGCCCGCCCCCAGCTGCTGCTCATCGAAGACGATCATGCCGGCCCGGTGGCGGGGGTACCGTACATCACGCTGGTGACGGCGCAGCAGCAGCGCTGGGCGGTGGTGCGCTCGGTGTCGAAGTCGCTGGGGCCCGACCTCCGCGTCGCGCTCACGGCGGGCGATGCGCACACCATCGCGCGGCTGGAAGGGCGGCAGCAGCTCGGCGTCCGCTGGGTGAGCCACCTGCTGCAGCGGCTCGTGGCCGCGCTGTGGATGGACGACCACGTACAGCACCAGCTCGAACGGGCGGCTGCCGTTTATGCGGACCGGAGGGTGGCGCTGCTGCGCCATCTGATGATCCGCGGCATCGAGGCGCACGGCGTCTCCGGGCTCAATGTGTGGGTGCCGGTGCTGGAGGAGACGGCCGTCGTGCAGACGCTTCTCGCGAAGGGGTGGGCGGTGCAGGGCGGCGAGCGCTATCGGATCAGGAGTGGGCCGGCCATCCGCATCACCATCTCCACGCTGCGGGATCAGGAAGCCGAAGAGCTCGCGGATGATCTGGAGCAGGCCTTGAAGCCGCGCGGCCGGGCGAGGACGGCCTAGGCGTGTCCCCCTCCTCCCTTCTCCTCTTCGCCGCCATGGAGCTCGTGCTCTGCCTCACCCCCGGCCCGGCGGTATTGCTGGTCATCTCGCAGGCGATGCGGCGCGGCTTTCGCGCCTCGCTCCGCGGCGCGCTGGGCATCCTGGCCGGGAACTCGCTCTACTTCGCTCTCTCCGCGGTTGGTCTCGGAGCGCTCCTCATCGCCTCGTCAAGAGTCTTCGAAGTGCTGCGCTGGCTCGGCGCCGCCTATCTGGTGCTGATGGGGTTGCGCATGCTCTTCGCGCGCAAGGAGGCGGAGGCGCCGCAAACGGAGGCGCGGAGCTTCGTGCAGGGGCTGGTGACGCAGCTGGCCAATCCGAAGGCGATCGTCTTCTTCACCGCCCTCCTCCCCCAGTTCGTCGACCCCAAAGCCGGCCGCCTCCCCCTCCAGTTCCTCCTCCTCGGCGCGATCTCCGTCGTCATCGAGCTGCCGGTGCTCGCCGCGTACGGCTTCCTGGCCGACCGCGGGCGCGAGCTGTACGGGCGCCACGGCAGATGGGTGGAGCGCTTGGCCGGAGGGTTCCTTCTCGCCGCCGGCGTGAAGCTGGGCTGGGTGTCGTCCTGAGGCGGAGCTGCTGCGTGGCGTCTTCCACAGGCCGCCGGACCGATGATGAATGTAGGGCCGGCTCTCAGCCGGCCCAACGGTCCGTTGATGCCGGGCCGGCTGAGAGCCGGCCCCACATTTAACGGGTGAGAGCGGCCGGTTCCATCTTCGCGGAGAACATGCCCGGCGTGTACGCGGTGATGTGGCCGGTGAACGCCGAGGCGGCGACGGTGAGCGGCGAGGCAAGCCAGAGCTTGCCCGGGCCGGAGCGGCCCTTGTAATTGCGGTTGATGGCGCTGATCGTCACCTGGTCGCCGGTCTCCGATACGCCGGGGCCGCAGCCGATGCAGGCGCCGCAGCCGGGGTTGAGCACCACGGCGCCGGCCCGCTCGAAAGTGTCGACCAGGCCGTTGTCGCGGGCGAAGCGCTCCACGGCCTGCGAACCGAACTGGATGAAGAACGTCACGCCGTCCGCCACGCGCAACCCGTTGTCGACCGCCTCCTTCGCCACCTGGTGATAGAAGAGGAGGTCGTCGATCTTGCCCGCGGTGCAGGAGCCGGCGTAGGCGATGTCGATCTTCACATCGCCCAGCTCGTCCACGTTCGCCCCGTTGGTGGGATCGGAGGGAACGCCGCGGTCGGGGTCGCCCGGATGGGCAACCATCGGCTGGATGGTCGACAGGTCGATGGTGTGCACGCCGCCGGCGTACTCCGCATCGGCGTCGGGAGCCACGGCGCGCGCGCGCAGCTCCTCGATGGAGACGTCGGGCCGCATGGAGGCGATCCACTGGAAGGTCTTCTCATCCGCCTCCACGATGGCCGTCCGGGCGGAGCACTCGGTGGCCATGTTGGCCAGCGTCGCGCGCTCATCCAGCGAGAGCGTGCGCAGGCCGGGGCCGGTGAACTCCATGATCCGGTCCAGCGTCTGCTGCGGCTTGGCGTACGCGAGCAGGATGTGCAGCATCACGTCCTTGGCCGTGACGTTCTCCTGCAGCCGGCCGGTGAGCTCGAAGCGGATCGATTCGGAGACCTCCACCTGGGTGAAGCCGGAGTGGACCAGGTTCGCGTACTCGGTGGCGCCGACGCCCCAGGCCAGCGCGTTGTTCACGCCGCCCATGCAGGTGTGGCTGTCGGTGGCCTGGATGAAATCGCCCGGATCGATGATCAGCTCGCGCGCCACCTCGTGGCAGATGCCGGGCGAGACCTTCTCCTGCGCGGAGAAGTCGCGGCAGGAGGTGTGCTGCTGGAAGCCGCGCTGCATCGCGCGCAGCGTCTCGATCTTGTCGAGGAAGGGCCGCATCTTCTGCACCTCGTCGGCGTAGATGAGGTGGTCCTCGAAGACGGCGAACTTGGATGGATTGCGGATGGCGTAGTCGTCGCCGTACTCCTGCTGCAGGAAGTAGTGCACCTGGGCGGTGGTGAACTCGTGCGTGTAGCCGCCGTCGACGCCGACCACGACCGCATCGCCGGGCTTGACGTAGCGGCGGTCGTCCGCCACGCCGATCATGTGCCGGGCCAGGATCTTCTCCCCCATGGTCATCGGCCGCGGCGCCGTATCGGGGACGGGCAGCAGCACGTCGCCCCGCTCCACCCCGCGTGCGAACGGGAAGAGGCCGCCCCAGCGGATGATCAATTGGGTGATGACGTCGTACCCTCTCGTGAACTCCTCGATGTCGATGGCCTCCCCGGCCTGCAGCCGCTCCAGCATCGCGTGGTCCGCCATCAGCAGGCCCTGGTTGATGTTGTTGCCGGCATGGATGGGCGCGAACGACGCCGCGACGGCGATGCGGATGCCGCTGAAGACCTCGCACTGCGTCGCTGTCTCACGCGAGCTGCCCACCCCTTTGCGGTAGCCGCTGACGATCACCTCGAAGTTGCCGTTGCGCAACGCGTCGGCGGGAAAGAGGCGCTCCCCGTTCACGATGAGCCCGGCGTACGCGTTGCGGGCGATGTCTTCCGGCTTGTAGTCGAAGCAGACCCAGGCGGGCGTCATCGCATCGGTGTTGATGTCATCCAGCAGGTCCTCGACCCGGAGATCCTTCATCTGCAGGTCGAGCTCGCCGCGCAGCTGTTTGCGGATGAGCTCGGGATCTTTGGTCAGGAACAGGATGCGCTTGCCGGGGGTGAGGGAGATGGCGGAGGGTGGCTTCATAAAATTGAAAATGCAAAATTGAAAATTGAAAAAGCGATTCTGCCATTTCTTTCAATTTTCAATTTTCAATTTTCAATTCCCCCGCCGCTAGCCATACGGCGTCTCCTCCCGCCTCCTGAACGGATAAGCCAGCTGTCCGAGGTACGTCTCCGGCGGCTGGAACTTTGTCGTGCCGTAGCGCTTCGGCCAGTGGGACGGCATGTGAGCGGTGCGGAAGAGCACGTCGATGAACGACAGGAAGACGGCGAAGTTCTTGTCGATGCCTTCCTCGTCCGAGGTGTGGTGCCAGTGGTGGAACTCGGGGGTGGCGAAGATCCAGCGCAGGAAAGGCCAGCGGTGGTTCACGTTCGCATGGATGTACACCGCGTGGAACGACACGAACACGAGATACGCGTAGAGCGCGGACTGGGAGAAGCCGAGGACGAAGACGGGGAGGAAGGCGAGCAGGCGGTTGAGCAGGGTGTCGACGATGTGCGTCCGCGAGCCGGCCAGCCAGTCCATCTGCAGGCTGGAGTGGTGGATCGCGTGGAAGTTCCACATCCAGGGGATCTGATGGAACGCGCGGTGGATCCAGTAGCTCACCATGTCCGCCACGAAGAGGATCTCGAAGAACTGCAGCCAGACCGGCTGCGCCGCGACGTGCTTCTGGAAGGGGAACTTCACGAGCCAGGCGAAGGCGACCTGCACCGGGATGATGGTCAGGAACGAGATGACCTGCACCCCGGCGTGGCTGGCGAAGAAGTGCTTGAGGTCCGTCTGCCAGCCGGTGCGGAAGATCTTCTGCTCGCGCAGCTGCCAGAGGCGCTCCATGGGGACGAAGAGGCAGCCGAGGATCAGCAGCTCGAGCAGGAAGTAATCGAGCCCGGCGCTCATGGCCCGATGGCCGCTGATCAGCGGCTCCGCCTTCGAGCCGCCCATGAGCAGGGCCAGGATGCCGAGGCCGATGCCCATCATGCCGTAGGTCTTGGAGCGGATGAGGACGACGCTGACCGTGCCGAGCACGAACGTCGCGACGATCACCGCGAGGAGCAGCCCGCGCATGACGTCGAGGTGCTCGCGGTAGAGCGGCATCGCGTCGCGGGAGACCAGGAAATCGGGGAACAGGAAACAGAGCTCGCCCAGCACGGCCATGGCGCCGAAGAGGCTGGCCGTGACGCCGGCGCGTTTGTCGAGGTCGGGAGTGCGGATATTCATAGTTGCTGGTTGCTGGTTACTGGTTGCTGGTAGAACCGCTGAGCGAGCCTACCAGCAACCAGCCCAGTAACCAGTAACTACTTCTCCCGCTTCATCCCCTTCCGCGCTCGCAGCACGAAATGGATCGGCGTGCCGGTCAGGCCCAGGGCCTCGCGGAACTGGTTCTCCAGGAAGCGGCGGTAGGAGAAGTGTAGCGGCTCGTCCATGTTGGAGAAGAGCGCGATGGTGGGCGGGCCGGCCTTGAGCTGGGTGGCGTAGTAGAAGCGGCGGGGGCGGCCGCGCAGGGCGGGCGGCTGGTGGCTGGCGATGGCATGCTCCAGCACCTGGTTCAGCTCCGAGGTGCGGAAGCGCTTGCGGTGGCCGGCCACGATCTCGTCGATGCGGTCGAAGATCTTGTCCACGCGGCGGCCGGTCTTCGCCGAGATGAACTCCAGCGGCGCGTAGGCGAGGAACTTGAGGCGGAAGCGGACGTGCTCCTCGAACTTCTTCGCATCATCCTGCGAGTGCTCGCCCACGTCCCACTTGTTCACCAGCAGCAGCGCCGCCTTCCCCGCCTCCTCGGCGTACCCGGCCACGGTCGCGTCCTGCCCGGTGATGCCCTCCGTGGCGTCGATGAGGACCAGGGCGATCTCGGCCCGCTCGATGGCCTTGCGCGCGGAGATCACGGCCAGCTTCTCCGCCTCGTCCGTCGTCTTCCCCTTCCGCCGGATGCCCGCCGTGTCGATGATGAGGTACCGCTTGCCGTTGCGCTCGATCTCGATGTCGATCGCGTCGCGCGTCGTCCCCGAGATGGGCGAGACCACCGCCCGCTCCTCGTTGGTCAGCCGGTTGAGCAGGGACGACTTCCCGACGTTCGGCCGGCCGATGATGGCCACCCGGACCGGGGCATTCTCGTCCTCCCCTTCCGACACCGACTCCGCCGGCACGATCTCGGCGATGGCATCGATCAGGTCGTCGATGCCCGCGCCGTGCTCGGCGGAGATCGGCATCAGCCGCTCGAAGCCGAGCTCCCAGAACTCGTTGGTCGCCTCCTCGGCGTCCTTCCGGTCGACCTTGTTGACGAGGAGCACGGTGCGGGCGGCATCGGGGCGCAAGTCCTGCGCGATCTCGCGGTCCTCCGGCAGCAGGCCGGCCGCGCCGTCGACCACGAAGAGGATGAAATCGGCCTCGGAGAGAGCGTGGCGGGCCTGGGCGCGGATCTCGCCGGCGTAGGCGGACATCGGCGAGTCGCCGTACTCGAGCCCGCCGGTGTCGATGAGCTCGTAGCGGCGGCCGTCGTCCAGCTCGACGACGTCGCTGAGGCGGTCGCGGGTCATGCCCGGCAGATCGTGGGTGAGGGCTCGCCGCTTGCCGGCCAGCCGGTTGAACAGGGTCGACTTACCGACGTTGGGACGGCCGACGATGACGACTTTTCTCAGGTTCGGCGGGGCCATGGGATGCGCATAGTACGGTAGAATCGGCAGGTGACCGCCAGCTCCCCACTGACCTGCCGTCTCTGTGCCGCCCCGCTGCGGGTCCGCGACCTGAACCGGCGGCTGTGCGGCGTCTGCGACGAGTACGCGCAACACGTGGCGCTCTACAGCAACAAAGGCCTGGAGCGCATCCTGGGCGAGCTGGAACGCGGCGCGATGTTCGTGGCGGCCTCCCGCCACGTGCACTAAGGAAAACGCAGGGACGGCTCTCAGCCGGCCCAATGGATCCGTTGATGACGGGCCGGCTGAGAGCCGGCCCTACATTTTTCTGCGAGCGCCGGCAGCCCGTCGATGCTCTTCGCGTTCTTCGTGGCCCGATCGATGACGGGGTAAAGCTTGGCCAGGGCCGCTATCCTAAACTGGCCTGATGCTTAGCCAAACCGGATCGCGGAGCCGACGAACGGCACCACCGCGTCGTAGCCCTGCGGCGGCGCCAGCGGCTCCGTCGCGGCGACGCCCCACTGGGTGACGCCTTTGCCGACCAGTTCCGCAAAGTCGTAGCGGCGGCCGCCGAAGTCGAACGGCTCGCTGGAGACGAGGCGCGCGGAGAAGACGTTCGCCAGGAAGCCGACCGCCGGCGCCGTCTCGGCAACCTCGGTCGTCGCGACGATCGAGGTGCGGGCGAAGGTGGCGATGCAGCGGCCGATGGAGAAGCTGAGCGGCTCCTCGAACGTGGCGCCCGGCTCGTCGCGCAGGTAGATGCTGAACGTGCCGCGGTGGTCGATGCCGACGCCGAGCGGGCCGTTCATGACGGTCGACGAGGTGAACGGCTCGGAGGAGAAGGTGAAGTACCCATGCGGCGGCTCGACCCCCTGCAGGTAGAGGAAGTAGCCGACGTCCTGCAGCGTGTCGCCCTGCTTGTAGAAACGCCCCGTCACGTACCACACCAGCTCACCGACCATCGACATCTCCTAACTGAGCAGCAGAAAGATTGCCGCGCCGACCGCGGTGTTGAAGAAGTTCAGCACGCCGTTCGGCACCGGCCGCTCGCGCTTGCGGTTCCAGCTGCCGGCGATGCTCTCCACGTACGAGCCGAGGAAGCCGCTGAAGACGAGCAGGCCGATGATGCGCGGGTCGAGGCGGCGGAAAAGGGCGAAGGTGGTGATGGCGGCGACGAGCAGCGCGCCGAAGACGCCGGCCAGCGTCCCTTCCAGCGACACCGCGCCCTCCGTGCCGACGGGCACCGGCTGCAGCGTCAGCGGCAGGAACGTGCGGCGGCCGAGGAGCTGGCCGACTTCGGAGGCCGTGGTATCGGCGGCAGCGGTGGCGAAGGCGGCAACGGCGGCGAGCCACAGGGTGGCGCTGTTCGGCAGCATCGCTGCCGCGACGGCGAGCATCGCGCTGACGCCGGTGTTGGCGAAGGCGTGGGAGAAACCGCGCCGGCCGCCTTTCTCCTGGGCCAGGCCCCGCGCGGCCTTGCGCCGGTAGCCGAGCTTCGTGGTGAGCGTGCCGAGGAGGAAGAAGACGAGGAGGCCGACATAGAGCTGCCAGTTGCCGAAGGCGATGATCACCGCCCCGAGAAGCCAGCCGCCGAACAGGCCGGAGAGGTCGACGCCGCGGGCGACGTAGCCGAGGATGGCCAGCAGCGTGTTGACGCCGAGCCAGAGCAGCGCCGTGCGGTCGAAGAACGGGTGCGGCGGCCAGGAGGCGAAGACGAGCACCGCCATCACCGCCGCGCCGGTGAGCGGCACGGTGACGTTGTCATCGATGTTCGTGGCCATGCTCTCCACGATGGCGCAGGCGAGCACCGTCAGCAGCACGATGAGCAGCGGCGACAAGTACGTCACGCCGGTCTGCAGAAAGAGAAAGACGAAATAGGTGCCGAGGGAGCCGAAGACGAGAAAGGCCAGAAAGCCGGCGACCGATTTGTCCGGGTTCCACGGCAGCCGCGGCCCGCGCACCAGCTTCCCCGCAACCGTGGCGAAACCGTCGCCGAAGGCCATGACGGCCCACACCGCGCCGGCGATCTCGATGCGGTTGCGGAACACGACCACCAGGGCCAGCACCGCGGCGGGATAGATCACGATGCCGAAGTCCCAGCCCCGCGCGTGGCGCGCCACCGCCCGGCCGACGATGCGGTGCAGGAGCACGAAGTTGCCGGCCACGGCCGCGGCGCAGACGAGGGCCGCCGCCCACCAGGGAAGCCAGCGCAGGGCTACCGCGAAAATCCCGAAGGCGATATGGATCGATTTGCGGAGGTTTTCGTTGGACTGGTGCGGCAAGAGCGCTAGCTTACAATACGCGCCGCCATGACCGACGCCTCTCCAAATAAGGCGCCGCTCCTCTCCGTCGTCATCCCCTGCTACAACGAACGGGCGACGGTTGCGGAGCTGCTCCGCCGAGTGAAGGAAGTGCCGCTCGACAAGGAGATCATCGTCATCGACGACAAGTCGACGGACGGCTCGAAGGACGTCGTCGCCGCCCTGGCCCGGCAGTGGCCGGAGATCCGCCACATCCTCCAGCCGCACAACCAGGGCAAAGGGGCCGCCATCCGCCGCGGCATCGAGGAGGCGCGCGGCGAGATCGTCCTCATCCAGGACGCCGACCTCGAATACGACCCGGAGGAGTACGAGAAGCTGGTCCAGCCGATCATCGACGGCCACGCCGACGTCGTCTTCGGCTCGCGCTTCGAAGGCTACCCGCGGCGGGTGATGCTCTACTGGCACCGCCTGGGGAACAACTTCCTCACCTTCCTCTCCAACGCCACCACGAACCTGGACCTCACGGACATGGAGACCTGCTACAAGGTCTTCCGCCGCGAGGTCATCCAGTCCATCAAGCTGCAGTCCAACCGCTTCGGCATCGAGCCGGAGATCACGGCCAAGGTGGCCAAGCGCGGCTACCGCATCTACGAGGTGCCCATCTCCTACTACGGCCGGGAGTATTGGGAGGGGAAGAAGATCAACTGGAAGGACGGCTTCTCGGCCATCTGGACCATCCTCAAATACGGCCTCTTCGATGACCCGGAGAACGAGCCGCCGACGTACCAGACCATCCGCCGCCTGGACAAGCTGAAGCGCTACAACAAATGGATCTGGGAGCGGCTGCAGCCGTTCATCGGGCAGCGGGTGCTGGAGGTCGGCGCCGGCTCGGGCACCATGACCCGTTTCCTCTACGGCCGCGAGCTGATCGTGGCCACGGATAAGGAAACGCCGTACCTCGACCGGCTACGCAACCAGTTCCGGCGCAAGCCGGGCATCATCGTGGAGCGGCTCGACCTCGACTCCGACGACGCGCTCGATCTGGCCCGCTACGGCTTCGACACGGTGACCTGCATCAACGTGCTGGAGCACACCGCGGACGACGTCGCGGCGCTGCGCCGGGTGCACCAGCTGCTGCAGCCGGGCGGGCGGATCGTGATCTACGTGCCGGCCGGACGGGACCTGTATGGCTCGCTCGACAAAGGGGTCGGCCATCAGCGCCGCTACGAGCGCGAGGAGCTGGCCGAGAAGCTGAAGCAGGCCGGCTTCGAGCTGGAGGAGATCGGCTTCCAGAACCGGATCGCGAAGCTGGCCTGGTACTTCAACTCGAAGGTCTTCCGCCGCGCGGCGCTCCCCTCCATGCAGTCCGGCCTCTTCGACCGGATGGTGCCGCTGCTCAAGGGGCTGGAAGGCGACCGCCCGGCGAGCGGCCTCAGTCTGGTGGCCATCGGGCGGAAGCCGGCCGCGCCGGCCGCCGCGCCGGTGCCGAGCGCCGTGGCCGCCTCCGGAGCGCTGGTTTGAGCCGCGCCGCGCTGATCCTGGCCGGCGGCGCCGGCACGCGGCTGCAGCCCCTCTCGTCCGAGGAGAACCCGAAGCAGTTCCTCCGCCTGTTCGACGGCCGCTCGCTGTTGCAGCTGACGTTCACCCGCGTGGCGCGGCTCATCGACCCTTCGCGCATCTACGTCTCCACCAACGAGCGTTACCGCGACAAGTGCCTGGAGCATCTGCCGGAGATCCCGCCGGAAAACGTGATCGCGGAGCCGGCCCGCCGTAACACCGCCCCCGCCCTCGCCCTCTGCTGCTTCACCATAGCGGCCCGCCTGGGCGAAGAAACGGCCATCGCCTGCCTCGCTTCGGACCACTACATCGCCGACGAGCCGGAGTTCGCGCGCGTGCTCGATCTCGCCTACGCCTTCGCCGAGCGGAACGATTCTCTGATGACCATCGGCATCGCGCCGGACGAGCCGAATACCGGCTACGGCTATCTCGAAGTCGGCGCTTCGATCGAGCCCGGCATCCACCAGGTGCGCCGCTTCACGGAGAAGCCGGACCTCGCTCGCGCCGAGGAGTTCCTGCGGGCCGGCAACTACATCTGGAACGCGAGCATGTTCGTCTGGCGCAACTCGGTGTTCCGCCGCGAGCTCGAAGCCGCCGCCCCCGCGGTGGCGGGTGTGACGCGCGAGAGGTACGAGGAGGCGCCGTCCATCTCCATCGACTACGCGCTGATGGAGAAGGCCCCGCGCGTGGCCACCATCCGCGGCGACTTCGGCTGGTCGGACGTCGGCTCGTTCGAGCAGTTGGAAAAGGTGGGGGTCAATGTAGGGCCGGCTCTCAGCCGGCCGCAGTAAAGGATGACGGGCCGGCGGAGCCGGCCAACCGTTGCTTTTACCGTGGCCGGCTGAGAGCCGGCCCTACATGGCTGAGAGCCGGCCCTACATGAAGAGGCGGGACGCGTTCTCCCACAGGATCTTCCGCTCCGCCGCTTCGCCGAGGCCCAGCGCCAGGAAATCATCCAGGTTCCGGCGCGGCGAGGTGACGCCGGGCGACGGCCAGTCGGTCCCCCACAGCACCTTGCCCGCCACCTCGGCCAGGCGCGGGAAGTAGCGGGGGAGCGCCTTGGGCGGGATGCCGGAGAGGTCGGCGTGGACGTTCGCGTGCCGGCGCAGCAGGAAGAACGCGGTCTCGCCGTACAGCGGGCGGCCGGCGTGGGCGAGGATGATGTTCAGGCGGGGGAAGTCGACGGCCACGTCGTCGATCGGCATCGGGTCGGCGAAGATGTTGCGCGCCTTGGGGAAAACGCTCGTGCCGGTGTGGAACATGACCGGCACGCCGCGCTCCTCGCATTCGCGGTAGATCTCGGCCAGCTGCCACAGCTCGTGCCGGTACGCGTTGGGCGCGAAGAGCTGATGGGGCGGATGGATCTTGATCATGCGGATGCCGAGGTCGAGCACGCGGCGGATCTCGTCATGCACCTTCAGCTCGTGCAGCGGATTGACCGAGCCGACCGGCAGCAGGCGGTGGCGATGCTCGCGCGTGAAGTTGGCGATCCAGTCGTTGACCTCGCGCGTGAAGCCCATCACGTCCGGCGAGACGTAGTTGATGCAGCAGGCCCGCTCGATGCCGTTTGCATCGAGGAAGCGCAGCACGTTCTCGGCCGAGGAGAGGATCTCCTTCGCGTCAGCGTGCGCGGGATCGTCGATCAGGGCGAGCGCGTCCGGCGCGACCATGTCCCACGGCTGGACGTGGATGTGGACGTCGAAGACGCTCATGGAACGATGCACGATGAAGGATGAACGATGAACAGGAGATGACGGTCGACGCTTTTGTTCATCGTTCATCCTTCCTCGTGCATCGTTCTATGAAAGCATGACCAGCCGCATGCATACCGCACTGTCCGGACACGCGCCCTGCAGCTCGTGCGATCCGAGCAGCTGCGGATGCACCTCATCCCGATCGATGGTCTTGAACCCTCGCTTCCGGAAGTACTCCTCGGCCGTGGTGGTGAGCAGGTAGAACTCGCGCAGTCCGCGCGAGGCGAGGCGGTCGAGCAGCTGCCGCACGATGCGCCGGCCCAGGCCGCGGCCGCGGTACTCGGGATCGACCGCCACCGAGCGGAGGAGCGCCGCAAACTGATAAGCCTCGGCGCCGCCGCAGGCGACCGTGCGGCCGCCATCGGTGGCGATGATGAACGTCTTCCAGTGGTCTTCGACGCCGGCGGTGGGAAGGTCGTTGGAGAGGAGCAGCTGGCGGATGCCCTCCAGGTCGGCGGCGGCCGCGGGGCGGATGGTGATCTCGCTGTCCATGCGGTGCGCCCGATCATAGCGCACGGAAACGAAAGGGCCGGCGCGAGGCCGGCCCTTCGTCATTCCGTACGGACTCGTCAGTGACGGCCCGTGTTGCTCTTGTCAGTGTCGCTCACGTCGCTCTCGAGGTTCTTGCGGCCGCCGGACATGCTGCCGGAGTCCTTGCGGCTGCCGGGCTCGTTCTCCCAGTTCTCGGAACGGCCGATGTTCTCGCCGAACTCGGCATTCGACCCGCTCTGGGTGCGGCCGAGGTCCTGCGAAGTCTTGCGGTTCACCTCGCCGGCTTCGGTCGGAGTGGTGCTCCTGCTCATCTTGTCCCGATCACGGTTTTCCATTTCAACCTCCCTTTCGTTTGGTTGCGGGCATCGCGCCGTAGTTATTAGGAGTGCAATGGAGGTGCCGAAAAGCAGTGGCCGGTGTGGGGGTCGGTTGTCAGTTGTCGGTTGTCAGTAGAGACGGGTCTGCCGACAACTGATAACCGACAACTGCCTCCTTCACCGCAGCTCGAACAACACCGACACCGTATAGCTGAGCTCCTGCATCCCGCTCTCGACCGGCACCTCGGACACCATGGCCTCGGCCGCCGCCCCCTTGGCCATCATGGCCATGGGACGGGGATACGGCGGCGGCTGCGCGCCGCCTTCGGTGATGGTCAGCGCTCGCCCGACGGAACGGCCGGCGGCCTGAGCGAGGAGGGCGGCCTTGGCGCGGGCGTCGTCATACGCCGCCTTCAGACCCTGGTCGCGGCCGCGCGTCATGTTGGAGACGACGAAGTTGAGGCCGGAGGACTGGTTGACGCCGTTCGAGACCGCCACCTGGAGCAGCTTGCCGGCCGCGGCCGGATCGTCCTTGGTCACGGTGATGTTGTTGGAGACCTGGTAGCCGATGATGCGCGGCAGCTGGCCGGCCTGCTGCTGGGAGTAGTCCTGCTGGGGGAAGATGGAGAAATTCGAGGTCTGCACCTCCGTGTCCTTCGCCCCCGCCTTCTTCAGCGCGGCCACGGCGGCCTGCACCTTCTGGTTGTTCTGGTTGACCGCTTCCTCCACCGTGGGGGCGATGGTCTGCACCCCGACCGTGAAGGTCACCCGGTCCGGCGTGAGGGTGACTTTGCCGTTGCCGGTCACGCTCACCGTTTCGGCCCAGGCCGATTCGCGCGGGGGAATGGTTCCGGACTGTTGAGCGAGCGCCACCGTGGCGCTCGAGGTCAGTGCCATAATCAGGAAAATTCGTTTCATGCTTCCTCCTTTCATCCCGTAGAATGCGCCGCCGCAAACCGCATGGCAGATCCGAACGATAAAGTCCCCGGCCAGCCCCCCGGCCGCTATTACGTCGACACACAATGTATCGATTGTGACCTGTGCCGGGAGACCGCTCCGGCCAATTTCATGCGCAATGACGAGGAGGGCTTTTCCTTCGTCTTCAAGCAGCCGGAGACGGCGGAGGAAGAGACGCTGTCCAAAGACGCGCTGGACAACTGCCCGGTGGAGGCCATCGGCAGCGACGGCGGCGGGCACGGCCCGCTGCGTTAGGGGCCGCAGGCTTCGCGACGCTCTCGCCTTCAAACCGCTTCCCTGCCATCCCGTGGCAAACCGTGCAGTCTTTTCCGGGCGCCTCCGTTTGCCGAGGCTTGGCCAACCAACGCAGCCGGCCGTGCCGGCTCAGTGCATCTTCTTGTCGACGCTGACCTGGTCGTGCCAGTCATCCGCCAGCAGCACCTCGATCAGCTCCTGCAGCTCCTCCATGTGAAACGGCTTGGTGAGCGCGGCCGTCATGTTGTTGCCTTTGGTGATGGTCAGGATGTCTCCCTTCCCGGAGGCGACGACCACCGGCGTCTGCTTCCCCTGCTGCAGGTACCAGGCGATCCACTCCTCGCCGCTCATGCCCGGCAGGTTCAGGTCGAGCAGGATCAGGCGCGTGTCGGGGTTGCTCTGCAGGATGGTCATCCCCTCCACCGCGCCCGAGGCGGAGAGCACCTCGTAGCCGCGCTTCTGCAGGTAGGACTTGTAGAGGTGGAGGACTTCCGGATCGTCCTCGATGGCAAGGATCTTCTGATTCTGCGACTGCGACCGGCTTGCTTCGAGCTGCATGATCGTCTCCCTGATGGCGGCCTGATGCGAAACCCATGCTAACCCTTGTCAGCGCGGGCTCATACAATGCGGCGCCCATGGGACTGGCCCTCTGGCTGTCGGCCGGCGTCGCCGCGGTGATCCTTGCGAGGATCGTTCCGCTTGCGCGGCCGCGCAACCCGCTCGCCGAGGTCATCGGGGCGATTCTCGCCGCGCTCGTGGCAGGGCTCGCCGCCACGGCCCTCGACTTCGGCGGCTGGCGCGAAGCGGACTGGCGCGCCGCGCTGTTCGCGTTCCTCGTCGCCGCGGCGGCGATCGGCCTGGTCCGGCTCAGGCCAGCCTGACCGGTTGCGGGCGCTCCCCCCGCTTGAGCGCCGCCACCGCCCGCCCCACCCCCTCCCGCAGCGCGGCCAGATCGAAGCCGCGCGCGTTCGTCACTTCATCCATGGCCCGGATCCCCTCCTCCAGCCGCTCGACGGCCGGCCGCCGCTGCAACATCTCGGCGTGATGGAAGCCGACGCTCACCTGCAGGAAGACGCGCGCCAGCGGCACCTCGTCCCGCACCGCCTCGAAGAACAACTCCTCGAACAGGTCGCCCGCCTCGAAGAAGTCGCCGGCGTTGAACAGCGCCACGGCCTGGATGAATCGCGGATCGTCGGTCATCAGAACGATGAACTATGAAGGATGAACGATGAACAAAGGGAGGGTTCGTTCATCGTTCATCCTTCCTCGTTCATCGTTCTGTACGATGTCCTCCGCATGCGCCTGCTTCGCGGCGTCACCGTCATCGTCCTCATGGCCATCAACTTGTGCATCTGGGGGATCCCGGTGCTGGTGGGCGGCCTAGTGCGCGTCCTCCTGAGCCGCACGCCGCTGCGCCTGCGCATCGTCCGGACCACGGCCAGTCTGGCCGAGCGGTGGGTAGCCGGCAACAACTTCATCTTCCGGCTGATGCTCCCCACGCAATGGGACATCCGGGGCGTGGAGGAGATGAAGTACGACCGGCATTACCTCATCGTCAGCAATCACATCTCCTGGGTCGACATCTTCGTCCTCTTCCGCGCCTTCCACGGCCACGCGGCCTTCCTCCGCTTCTTCCTCAAGCAGGTGCTGATCTGGGTTCCCATCGTCGGCCAGGCCTGCTGGGCCCTCGACTTCCCGTTCAT
>DASYMJ010000014.1:0-8884 GCA_036009105.1 Thermoanaerobaculia bacterium
TGAAGGTGCAGTCGGCGGAAGGAGCGGGCGCTTCCTGCGCGCCGAGGGAGCAGGAGACGACCAGGGCCAACAGCGTGCCGGTGAGCTTCACGTACCGCATGGGGCCGACCTCCTGGAATGGTTGCTCGTTACGGGCAAAGAGACGGAGAACACTCCCCGCCATTACCAGCAGCCCGTGACGGTTACGTGAACAACTCGTTCACCGCGCCGTACGTCCCTTCCCTGGCCAGCGGCACGTACTCGAAGCCGCGGCCGAGCGGGTCGTCGTGGCGGACGGCCGTGTAATCGATGCCGAGGGCGGAGTAGATGGTGGAGGTCACATCCTCGGGGCGAATGTCGCGGTTGGCGCTCCAACCGTATTCCGCGGCGCCGGCGCCCCGCTCATCCGTCTTCCCGATGACGCGGCCGCGGACGCCGCCGCCGGCCATCACGATGGACATGCGGAGGAAGTGATCGCGTCCCTTCTGGGCGTTGAGCGCGCCGACGGTGCGGCCGAACTCGCCGAGGACCACGACCAGCGTTTCGTCCAGCTGGGTGCGGCCGCTCTCCGAGCCGGGCATGGAGGCCAGATCGTTCAGCAGCGCGCCGAAGGCCGGATCGAAGATCTTCATCTGCGTGTAGAGCGAGTTGGTGGGGCCGTAGATGTTGGAATGATGGTCCCAGTTGCCCATGGTCACCTGCACGAAGCGGGTGCCGCGCCGCGCCGCGACCAGGTTGCGGGCCACGACCAGCGAGTTGCCGAAATTCGAGGCGCCGTAGCGCTGGTGCTCGTCCCCGCTGAAGCCGAAGAGCTTGTTCACATCGGGCGAGTCGATGAGCGTCTTGGCCGCATCGTAGAAGCCGGACATGTCCGCCGCGTTCTTGCCCAGCGCGGCATCCGCGGAGCGCTCCGGATCGATGGCCCGCAGCAGCTGCCAGCGTTCCTGCAGGCGCGCCGCGCCGTCCGGATGGGTCAGGGCGGGAAGGCCGCTGGTGGTGGCCTGCACGCCGAACGGCGCATATTGCGCCGGCAGGTAGCCGGCGCCGGCCATCAGCTGGTTGATGGAGACGAAGCCGGGCAGGATGTCGCCCTCCTTGCGCGCGGTCTGCGCCTCCAGCGCCACCACGGCGCCGATGTGCGGCGCGATGCGTCCGGTCGCGCCGCCGGGGTTGCGCGCGATCTGGGCCCAGGCCTGGGCCAGGTTGTGCACCGCCGCCCAGGAGAGGCCGGAGCGGATGATCCCCAGCTCGGCGACGTGCTCGGCCGTCTTCGGCATCAGCCCCTGCGGCCAGCGCACCTCGCCGTAGCTCGTCGGCGCGAAGTCCTTCGGCGTCCACGCCCCTTCCTTCAGGTCCCAGGTATCGACATGGCTGGGCGCGCCGGAAAGGAAGATGAGGATGCAGTTCTTCGCCGTGTTGTGCAGCGCCGGCTTCACGCCGACCGCCGCCTGCAGCAGCGACGGGCTGACCACATCGGCAAAGTACGAGGCGACCAGTCCCGTGCCGGCGACCTGGAGGAAGCGCCGGCGGCTGAAGCCTTCGCCGAAGAGGGGGAACGACCCGGAGTGCCCGCAATCACATTTCTTGGCCATGGTCGCCTCAGTTGAACAGGAACTCGATGCGGTTGAGCAGCGCGAACTGCAGGTCTTCCGTCTTCTTCGACAGCGTGCCGCCATTCAGATAGGCGACCGCCGCCGCCTTCTCCGCCGCGGTGGGATAGCGGGAGAGCGTCGCCAGGTACAGCGACTCGGCGATAGTCGCCGGCGACTCCGGCTTGGTCACCAGCGTCTTCACCACCGAGCCGTTCGCCGCCGCACTGACCCGGCTGGTCACGACGCGGTTGTTCATCAGGGCCAGCGCCTGCACGATCGAGCTCTCCGAGGAGCGCTCGTCGTCATCCCGGTTGCCGCGGCCGAAGTTGTTGAGGAAGCTGTAGAACTCCCCCCCTTCCCACGGGTCGGGGATCTGCATGGCCTTCGTCACCGGGGTGCCGGTGGAGACGAAGATCGTTCCCCCCACGTTCGTCGCCCTGAAGATCGCATCCAGCACCTCCTCCGCCATCAGCCGGCGCGGGTAATGGCGCGCGTAGTACGGCGTCCAGCTCTCGTTCCACGCGCCGGGCGTGTAGCGGGAGGAGAGCTGATAGGCATTCGAGCTGACCATGAGCCGCAGCAGCTCGCGCAGGTTGAAGCCGTTCTGGCGGAACGAATCGGCCAGCTGATTGAGCAGTTGCGGATGGGTCGGCTGCAGGACGGCGCCGGCCGGCAGGCTGGCCGGATCCTGGCGCTGCAGGTCGAACGAGTCCGCCGGCTCCACGATGCCGGCGCCGAAGATTTCCTTCCAGAGGTAGTTGACGGTGGCGCGCGCGAACTGGGGATGGGCGGTGAGCATCCGTCCCAGCGCCGCTCGCCGCGGCTCCCCCGCCGCCGGCTGCTCGCCGGTGAGGAAGAAGGCCGGGGCGGCGGTGGCGGGCTGCCCCGGATCGGGCGCGCGCGGCGTCTTGTTGCCGGAGGTGGTGTTGAGGTTGTACTCGCCGACGGTGAGGTCCTGCACGCGGTACTGCAGCGCTTCGCTGCTGTAGATGGAGCGGATGCTGGAGACCTGGGCGAAGAAGGCCGCGCTCTTCCAGAACTCGCCGCGGGTCCGTTTGGCGAGGCCGCTGTTGACCAGCTCGAGATGCCCCAGCCCGCCGTGGCAGGAGAGGCAGATCATGGGCAGGCCGAGGAACTTTTGGCCGGTGAAGGCGGCGAGGTTGTCGTACGTGTCCTGCAGCGGGCCGTTGCTCTGGATCTGCCGCGCCCAGTAGTTCGCCTCGCCGTTGACCATGTTGCTGCCGCTGCCGGAGATCAGCTCCCGCACCATCACGTCGTACGGCTTGCCCGAGGCGATCGACTCGCGGATGTATTTGCCGTACGCGTCGCGCCCTTCCGGGAAGATCGAGGTGTTCTGGGCGAACTGCACGTTCTGGATGTGATCGCCGAACCACATGGTCCAGCGGTCGGTGAAGGCAGGCGAATTGAGCAGCCGGTCGATGGTCTTGTCGCGCTTGTTCGAGTCGGGGTCGGCCAGGAAGGCCTTGACCGTCTCTCCGTCGGGGATCTCGCCGGTGAGATCGAGCGTCACCCGGCGGAGGAACTCGGCGTCGGAGGAGCGGGCCGTCCACTGCACGCCGTCCTTCACCATCTTCCCGAAGATCTCCGCGTCGATGAAGTTCCGCGGCGCGGGCGGCGTGGAAGCTTTGGGCGGCTGGCTCGGCCGGCGGCGGCCCGGCGCGGTGGCCGTGGCTTGCGCGGTGAGGGGCGAGGGGGAGACGAGCTCCGTGGTCAGCGAGAGCTGGTGATACGTCTCCCGCGGACTGCGCAGCTTCATGGCGTTGAAGGTGCAGTCGGCGGAAGGAGCGGGCGCTTCCTGCGCGCCGAGGGAGCAGGAGACGACCAGGGCCAACAGCGTGCCGGTGAGCTTTGCAGATCGCATGAGACCGGACCTCCTGGAGTGGGGAACCATCGGATTGTAGACCCCTCGCCGAGAGGAGCTAGTGGCGTTTCTTGACGAAACGGCGAACTCGCGGGACGAAGGAATGGAAAATTGTTGCGAAGGCTGGAGGAATCGATGATCACCATTCGCAGATCCGACGAGCGGGGCCACGCCGATCACGGCTGGCTCGACACCCATCACACCTTCTCTTTCGCCGATTACCACGACCCCGCCTTCATGGGCTTCCGCGACCTGCGGGTCATCAATGAGGATCGCGTGGCGGGCAGCAACGGCTTCGGCACGCACGGCCATCGCGACATGGAGATCATCTCCTTCGTCCTGGAGGGCGAGCTGGAGCACCGCGACAACATGGGCAACGGCGGCGTGATCCGCCCGGGCGAGGTGCAGCGGATGAGCGCCGGCACGGGCGTGCTCCACAGCGAGAAGAACCCCTCGCCGGAGCCGGTGCACTTTTACCAGATCTGGATCCTGCCGCGGGAGCGCAACATCCGCCCCAGCTACGAGCAGAAGAGCTTCCCCGCCGTGGAGCGGACCGGCCGGCTGCGCCTGGTGGCGTCGCCGGACGGGCGCGACGGCTCGGTGACGATCCATCAGGACGTGGAGCTCTACTCCGCCGTCCTGGACGGCAACGCCCTCACCCACACCTTCGCACCGAACCGCCACGGCTGGCTGCAGGTGGCCCGCGGCGAGGTCAGGTTGGACGGCAACACGTTGCGGGCGGGGGACGGGGCGGCCATCTCGGAGGAGCCGTCGATCACGGTGAGCGGGGCGGGGGCGGAGGTGCTGTTGTTCGATTTGAAGTAGCGATCGGCGATCAGCGATCAGGAGAACCGGCGCCAGGTTCTTTCCGCGGTCTGCTGATCGCCGATCGCTGATCGCCTCCCCGCTATCATGCGCAGGTGGTCGTCCTCTTCCGCCTGCTGACCGCGATCTTTCTGGCCCGCTTCAAGCGCCGGATCGGCTATCTCGAGCCGGCGGTCATCACCATGCGCTGCTGGCCGAACGACCTCGATCTGAACGTGCACATGAACAGCGGCCGATACGTCTCCATGTGCGACATCGGCCGGGTCGAGCTCTTCGCCCGCTTCCGCATCTTCCGCACCGCGATGCGGCGCGGCTGGCGTCCCCTGGCCGGCGGCTCGATGATCCGCTACCGCCGCTCCCTCCTCCCCTTCCAGCGCTTCGCCGTCTCCACACGCATCCTCTGCTGGGATGGCAAGTGGTTCTACTTCGAGCAGAAAATCGAGCGGCGCGGAGAGCTCTGCGCCTCGTCCCACGTGCGGATGCTGTTCCGCGGCCGGTCCGGCAACATCCCACCCGCCGACATCCTCGCCCTCGGCAACACCCCCGTCCCCCCCTCCCCGCCCATCCCGCCCGCCATCACCCGCTGGCTGGAGGCGGAGTCGGCATGACGAAGAAGGAGAAGGCGGCGAAGATCGGCGCGATCCTGGACCGCCTCTACCCCACCCCCCCCATCCCCCTCGGGCACCAAGACCCGTTCACGCTCCTGGTGGCGGTGCTCCTCTCCGCGCAGACGACGGACGCGCAGGTCAACCGCGTCACCCCCGCCCTCTTCCGCCGCGCCCCCTACCCCGCCGCGATGGCCCGCCTTTCCGAGTCCGACATCCTCGAGCTGATCCGCAGCTGCGGCCTGGCGCCGTCGAAAGCGCGCAACGTGCGCAAGCTCGCCCAAACGTTGTTGGACGAGCACGGCGGCGAAGTGCCGGCGGACATGGCAGCGCTCGAGCGCCTCCCCGGCGTCGGCCACAAGACGGCCAGCGTGGTGATGACCCAGGCCTTCGGCCAGCCGGCGTTCGCGGTCGACACCCACATTCACCGCCTCGCCTGGCGCTGGGCCCTCTCCAACGGCAGGAACGTGGAGCAGACCGAGGCCGACCTCAAGCGCCTCTGGCCGGAGGAAGAGTGGGGCAAGCGCCACCTGCAGATCATCTACTTCGGCCGGGAGTACTGCCCTGCGCGCAATCACGATTTCGAGCAGTGCCCCATCTGCTCCTGGGCGGCGCCGAAGTCGCGGAGGAAGTAGCCCGCTTCCGGAGCGCGGCGCATCGCGCTACTCTATGGAATCCATCCTCGGTCCGGTATGCGGAGAAACGGCTCGACGTGTCGCTCTACCTCCCTGGCGAGGGCGAGGCAATAGTCCTGAATGTTCGGAACGATCTACTCCAAGGCCATCGAGCTGTTCGGCAAGTCGTTCCTGGTCAGCGCCTTCATGCCGACGCTGATCGTCACCGCCGGGCTGGCGGCCATGCTCTACACCGAGGAGCTGGTGCGGATGCTTTCCGACTGGATCGGCAAGCAGATCAGCGAACAGATCTCGGGCGCGCTGCTCGTGCTCCTCTTCCTCTACCTGCTCGCCTTCATCATCTTCGGCATCCGCGACCGCATCACGCGCTTCGTCAGCGCGGGCGAGTTCTGGGGCCTGCCGTCGCTGCGCAAGCGGCGGCGCATCCACTTCATGCAGAAGGCGCTCGACGCCAAGGCGGAGCAGGACGGCGCGGCGGTGGCGGTGGCGCAGGCCACCATCTGGGCCATGAACGGCTTCGGCTTCGAGCATTTCGATCAGAAATCGGTCTACATACCGAAGAGCGCGACGGAGAGGAAGGTCTTCCGCCAGCTCTCGCGCTGGCTTGCGGAGATCGAGCGGCAGCAGCGCGCGGGACGCCTGGCCGAGCGCCTCTCGGCCCTGCGGCGGCTGGAGCTCGCGACGTTCTTCGTGACCGTTCATCGCTGCGCGTTCTACGATCCGGAGAGAACCCGGCTGTCCGCCGCGCGCCTGAAAGAGTTGTGCGACTCCGTCTCGCCGCCCATCTCCATCGCTTCCTGGTGCAAGCAGGTGCAGCAGCTCGACTACGCCGAGATCGTGGAGGCCCTCGACCGCAACCTCTGGGCCCCGCCGCTGCGCAACGTCCAGCCCACCGCCCTGGGCAACATCCTGATCTGGGCCTCCGTCTATTGCGTGCAGCGCTACGGCATCGAGCTGGAGTTCCTCTTCCCGCGCCTCCAGCGCGTCATCGACAAGGACTACCAGGCAAAGATCGATGACCGCCAGCAGTTCTTCGACTTCAGCGTGCTGCTCACGTTCCTGGCCTTCCTGGCCGGTCTCATTTACGCCGGCATGGCCGGGTATCGGCTGGTGGCTCACCGGCAATGGACGCAATGGCAGGAGGTCGTCTCCGCCGCCGCGTTCGCCGGCGCCTGGTTCGTCCTCGGCCGCATCGGCTACAAGCTGTCGCTCGTGGCCGCGCGCGGCTACGTGGCCATGGTGACCAGCGCCATCGATCTGTTCCGCCTTCCGCTGCTGAAGGAATTGCAGATTGCCGCTCCGGCCGAGCCGTGGCAGGAGCCGGAGATCTGGTCAGGACTGAACGACTCGATCCAGAATGCGACGCGTCCGGAGCAGCCGGCTTAGGAGGGATGATGGTCTGGAGCAAACCACTGAACCCGCAGGCTCCCTTCGAAAAGGGATGGGGAGGCGGAGGCGGCGGCATCTCCCCGTCGAGCAATCTGCCGGGAGAGCCGGAGCCGATCGTCGAGGCGAATCGCTACATCTGTCCCCAGGAAGGCGGCCATATCGTCGACCGCAATCCCTGTCCGAAACATCACGGCCCGACGACGCTTTACGGCGGCGACTGAAGGAGCGAACGAATGCGACGCAAAGACACGGTCGCCACGCGGCCGCTGAACATCGGCAAGGGGGCAGGCAGCACGGCGCGCCTGATCCGGCCCGGCGATCTCAATCCGCTCGCCGAGGCGAACCTTTTCTATTGCCTGGAGGCGGGAGGGCACCTGGTGCGGACGAACTCCTGCCCCATCCATCACGGTCCCACCACGCGCTACGGCGGCGATTGAGGAGCCAGCGATGCGACGCAAAGGCAAAGCCGGGCAACCGGAGAGCATCGATAAAAAGATGTTTGGCGGCCCGGGAGGCCCGATCTATCCCGGCGACGTGGTCCTCCTGGCCGAGGCGAACCTTTTCTATTGCTCGCAGGGAGGTGGGCATCTGGTGCGGAAGAACCGCTGCCCCATCCACCACGCTCCCGCGACGCGGTACGGCTCGGATCCTGACGAATAACTGTAGAATACCCCCTTCCTTGCGCATCCCTTTCCTCCTGCTCCTCGTTTCTCTCCCGCTCACGCTCCGGGCGGCGGAGTTCGACGTGCGCCCCGCGCCGAAGTGGGTCGACGACGCGCCGTTCGAGCAGAAGGTCGACCTGCCGCGGAGTCAGGTGCGGTACGGGATCTACGCCATCCTGGTCGACCATCAGGTCAAGGGCGACGTTCAATACCAGCGCCGCGTGCGCAAAGTCCTCTCCGCGGCCGGCGTGCAGAACGCCTCCGAGCTGGAGTTCGACTTCGACCCGTCGTTCGAGCGGCTGGTGTTGCATGACGTGGCCGTGCTGCGGGACGGCAAGCGGCTGCCCCGGCTCGATCCGGAGGCGGTGCGCGTGATCGACAAAGAGGACGACGCCGGCGAGGGCATCTACGACGGCGAGCGCAGCGCGATCCTCGCCCTCAAAGACGTCCGGGCGGGCGACATCCTCGACTACTCCTGGTCCATCGAAGGCGCCAACCCGCTCCTCGGCGGCCGGTACGACGACGAGTACTCCATCTCCGCCTCCGTCCCCACCCGGCGGATCCGCCATCGCCTGACCTGGCCCCCCTCCCGGCCGCTCCGCTACAGCGCGGCGCCCCACATCGAGAAGGACGTGCTGACCTGGGAGAAGCACGACGTGGCGGCCATCGACGACGAGGATGAGACGCCCGACTGGTACGACCCGTGGGAGTCGGTGCAGGTGACGGAGACCGCGAGCTGGAACGAGGTTGCCGCCTGGTCGGCGAAGATGTTCGAGCTCGACGATGCCTCGCGCGCCGCCGTGAAGCAGCTCGCCGACCGCATCCGCAACGAGCATGCTTCCGAGGATGAGCGCGTCACCGCGGCCATCCGCTTCGTGCAGGACGAAGTGCGCTACCTCGGCATCGAGATGGGGCGCAACTCGCACCAGCCGCACATGCCCGCCGCCGTCCTCGAGCAGCGCTGGGGCGACTGCAAAGACAAGGCGCTGCTCCTCGCCGCGTTGCTGCGCGAGCTCGGCGTCGAGGCCTGGCCGGCGCTGGTCAACACCCGCCTGCTCCGCAAGCTCGACGAGCGCCTCCCCTCGCCCTTCTCCTTCGACCACGTCATCGTGCAGGTCGCGCGCGGCGGGCGGACCCACTGGGTCGATGCCACCATCTCCGACCAGGGCGGCACGCTGGAGACCATCGAGACGCCGAACGACGAACGGGCCCTGGTCGTGAAGGCGGAGACCACCGGGCTGATCAGGGTGGAGACGAACACCAGAGGGGCGACCTCCATCGAGCAGACGTACAACGTGCCCGACTTCGCCAAGCC
>DASYMJ010000015.1:0-10821 GCA_036009105.1 Thermoanaerobaculia bacterium
CCGGTGTAGAAGCGCGACTGCAGGAAGCCGGTGGTCCAGATGGGGGCGGTGAGGTCGGTCACGGTGACCTTGCAGGTGGGGTTGAACACGCAGTTGACGGCCGGGGCCGCGACCTTGACCACTTTGAGCGGCTGCGCGAACAGCGCCGGGGCCGCGAGAACCAGAACCAGGAGCATGAGTTTCTTCATTGATTCCTCCGAACGTAGTGGTGACGCGAGCGGACGGAACGTTACAGCGCCTATCATCCGGAGATGCCGCCCCCGGTCACGGTGATCATGGCCACCTACAACTGGAGCAGCGTTCTGCCGTACTCGATCGGCAGCGCCCTCGGCCAGACCTTCCCCCACTTCGAGCTCCTCGTGGTCGGCGACGGCTGTACGGACGACTCGGAGGCGGTGGTGAGCGCGATCGGCGATCCGCGCGTGCGCTGGATCGGTCTGCCGGTCAACTCCGGCCACCAGAGCACGCCGAACAACGAAGGCCTCCGCCAGGCGCGCGGGGAACTGATCGCCTACCTCGGCCACGACGATCTGTGGCTGCCCCATCATCTCGCGGCGCTCGTCGCGGCCATTGATCACGGCGCCGATCTCGCCTACGGCCTGCTCGCTTCCATCCCCCCCGACGGCAGCCCTGCCATTCCCGTACGCTTCGGTCCGGAGCATTACGGCGACTGGTTGCCGCCCACCTCCCTGATCCATCGCCGAGCGGTCACCGAAGCCCTCGGCGGCTGGGGAGACTACCGCACCCTCGGCCTCTCGCCCGAGACCGACCTGGTCCGACGTGCTCGCCATGCCGGCTTCCGCTTCGCGTTCGTCCCGCGCCTGACCGCCATCAAGCTGCCTGCCGCGCAGCGCCGCGACGTCTACAAAACGCGTCCCTGCCACGAACAGGCGACGTGGTCCGAGCGTATCCGGAAGCCTGATTTCGAGGTGGTACAGTTGGCCTCTTGGGTGGCGGACAGCCGCTGGTCGTTCCGCATCGTCTACCGCGAGCTGGCGCGCCGCTTTCTGCGCGAGACGGCACGGCGCGTGATCCTCGCGCTGCAGCGCCTGACCCGGCGCCGCGGGCGGACACCCATCGATGAGCTGCGCCGCTTCAAGGGCCTATAGGAGACCGAATCGATGCTACGGGGAGCGATCAAGGACGGGCAGCAGGTCACGGACCAGTGGCAGAAAGTCGGACAGCGCATCGACGGCGTGGTGACCCGCGAGGTGCTGCACGTCCCACGCGACCACGGCGTGATCACCGAGACCTTCCGCTCCGAGTGGGATCCCACCGGCTCGCCGGTCGTGCACGTCTACCAGTCGCGCCTCTTCCCCGGCGCGATCGGCGCCTGGAGCTGCCACCTGCGGACCATCGACCGCCTCTTCGTCAACCAGGGACACCTCAAGGTCGTGCTCTACGACGGCCGCGAGGAGAGCCCAACCCACGGCCGCCTCATGGAGCTCCACGTCGGCGACGCCCGCCCGACGTTCCTGGTCATCCCCATCGGCGTCTGGCACGGCCTGCAGAACCTCGGCTCGATCGACGCCCTCGTCCTCAACTACCCGACGAACGCCTACGACTACGAGGATCCGGACCACTACCGCCTGCCCTACGACTCGCCGCAGATCCCCTACCGGTGGCGCGCAACCGAGTCGACCCGATTGCGCGCGGACGCTAAGGGCGACTGAGCCCGCGAGCGGCCACCAGCGCCAGCGCCACGGCCAGCGCCGCGAGCGCCCACTCCGACAGGGTCGGGATGCCGGCCGAGGGCAGCGGCGTGATGGTCGCGGTGCTCGTGTTGTCGGCCGGGACGAGGTCGCCGTTCGTGATGGTCACCGTGGCGGTGTTGGAGACCGGGTTGGTGGTGATGGGGAGGGTCAGAGTCAGGGTGATCGTCGCCGTGGCGGTGGGGTTCAGGGTGCCGAGGGAGCAGCTGACCGTGGTGGTGCCGGTGCAGGTGCCTTGGGACGGGATGGCGGAAACGAGCGTGGAGCCGGCGGGAAGGATGTCGGTCACCATCGTGCCGAGAGCGAGGCCGGGGCCGTTGTTCGTGACGAGGATGGTGAACGTCGCGTTGCCGCCGGCGAAGTAGACGCCGGGATTGGCCGTCTTCAGGATGCCGACGTCCGTGGCGCCGGGCGTGACCAGGGCCGAGGAGGTCGAGCCGTTGTTGCCCGTGTTCGGGTCCGGGGTGGGCGAAGAGACGTTCGCCGTGTTCGAGACGCTGCCGGTGGCGACCGGGGAGATGTGCAGCAGGAGATTGAACGTCGCCGTGGCGCCGGCGTTGAGGGTGGCGATGGTGCAGGTGATGGTGCCCGTGCCGTTCGCAGGCGGCGTCGAGCAGTTGAAGGTCGGGCCGCTGGTCTGGCCCATCGAGCCGAAGGTCGCGTTTGCCGGCACCGCATCGCTCAGCGAGACCGGTGCGGCATTCGACGGTCCGTTGTTGGTGACGGTGATGGTGTAGGTCGCATCCGAGCCGCCCGTGACGTTGGTGGGGCCGGTTTTGGTGACCGCCAGGTCAGCGCTCTGCGTCACGGTGGTCGTGGCGCTGGAGGTGTTGTTCGCCGGGTCGGTGTCGAAGTTCTCCGAGCCGACCGTGGCCGTATTCGTCAGCGGGGAAGACGCGGAGCCGGTGTTGATGGTCAGCGTGAACTGCGCCGGCGCATTGGCGGGCAGGGTGATGAAGGTGCAGGTGACGGCGCCGCCCTCGCCGACGGCCGGCGTGCCGCAGGAGGCCGCCGGGCCGCTGTCCTGCGCGAACGAGCCGAACGTCGTGCCGGCGGGCATCGTGTCGTTGAGCACGACGCCCGTCGCCGCGTCCGGGCCGTTGTTCCTCACCGTGATCGTGTAGCTGATGTCCGATGCCGGGTTCGCGGTGGTCGTGCCGCTGTTCTTGACCACGGCGAGGTCGACGGCGGAGACCACCAGCGTCGTGGTCGAGGAGTTGTTGTCCGGATTCGGGTCGTTCTCGGCCGAGATGGTGGCGGTATTGGTGAAGGTGCCGCTCGTGGTGCTGGCCGGGATGTGGCCGGTCAGGGTGAAGGTGGCGGTGCTGAAGGGCGGGAAGCTCGGGGTGGTGCAGGTCACGGTCTGGCCGGTCGAGCAGCTCATGGCCGGACCGCTGTTCTGCATGAACGAGACGAAGGTCATGGTGCCGGGCAGGGTGTCGGTCCAGGAGACCTTGGTCGCCCCGTCCGGCCCGGTGTTCGAAACGGTGATGGTGTACGCGACGTCCGTGTCGGAGCCGGCGTTCGGCGGGCCGTCCTTGATGATGCTGATGTCGCCCTGCGGCGCGGAAGGCGTCAGCGTCACGGCCACGCCCTGGTCGTTCTCCGAGTTCGGATCGAAGGTCTGCGAGGAGACCGTGGCCGCGTTGGTGAACGAGGTGCCCGGAGCGGCGGAGGGATCGATGTGGAAGGTGAAGGAGAAGTTCGCGGAGCTGTTGGCCGCCAGCGTCGGGGCCAGGCAGTTGACGGAGCCCGGATCGCCAATGGCCGGGGTGGAGCAGAGGAAGGCGGCATCGTGCGTCTCGGCGACGAAGGTCATGCCGGCCGGGATCGGGTCGGCGAGCTGGACGGCCGCCGCATCATCCGGTCCCACGTTCGTCACGGTGACGGTGTAAGTCACGTCGGTGCCGGCATTGGCGATGCCCGGCCCGGACTTGGACACGGCGAGGTCGGCTTCCTGCGCCAGGGCGAGGGGAGCGACGGCACACGCGAGCAGTGAAAAAAGGAAACTGCGAAGAGTACCCACCGGCGACTCTTCTACGCGTCACGGTTGTTTTTGGCAAGGAAAACGTTTTCAGGCCGCCGCGCTGCTCAGCGAGGCGGGATCGCGCGGCAGGCGTCGGCCGCCGGACGGTCAGCGCCGCTGCCGAATTGCCGGCCGCCCAGTAGAGGAGCGCGAAGAGCGCGCAGGTGCCGAGCCAGATGATGAAGAGGATGGGGAGCGGCTGGCTGGCCACCCAGCGGAAGGCGTTGCCCGGGCGAGAGCCGCCGCTTCGCCGCCGCCTGTTCGATGTGCATGGGCACCGCATCGCGCTCGATCCGCCCCCGGCGGTCCGCCCACTCCTCCATCCCGCCGCGGTACTCGCTCGCGGTTCTCGGGCATTCCATCCAGAAAGATGCCGGGGATGGACGCTTCCGTGACCGCCCTTGCGCGCCGAGGGTCGCCGAGGCTTGGCCAACCAGCGCCGCCGGCCGCGCCGGCTAACTGGCCAGGTCCAACACCAGCTCGCGCATCCGCTCCAAAGCGCGCACCCGGTCGTGCCGGGTCACCACGATCTCCCGCAGGCGCTCGCCGGCCGCGGCGTAACCGTCCTCCAGGAGGGCGATGGCGCGCTCGGGGAAGCGGCGCACGTCGTCCTCGATCACGGCCGCCTCGGCGAGCTCGGAGAAGCCGCGGAAGGCGGTGGTCGTCCCCACGATGGCGCACCCCGCCTCGGCGGCCTCCAGCGTCTTGAGCGACTGCCCCGTGCCGCGCAGCACGGGGAGCAGCGCCACGCGCACCTGGCGCAGCGCCTCGGCGCGGTCGGCCACCGGTGACACCACGTGGATGCCGTCGCGGCCGTCGAGCGCGCGCAGCCAGCGCGGGGCCTCCGCGCCTCCCACGAACAGCGTCGACTGGGGACGCCGCCGCCGGATCTCCGGCCAGATCACCTCGAACAGCGTGCGCACGGCCTGATCGTTGGCGAAGTAAGGGAAGCGCCCCCAGAAGCCGAAGTCGTAGCGCCGCTGGTCGCCGTCGACCGGCGCCACGTCGACGTCCATGGCGATGGTCGTGGCCCGCTCGCCGAACGCCGCGCTCTCCTCGGGGGCAACCGTCACGATGGAGTCGTAGCGCTGCGCCGCGCTCTGCTCGAGGGCGCGGGCGCGCCAGGCGTCCCAGCGCCAGAAGAGGCGGGCCGGCGTGCTCTTCGCGGCGCCGGCGCGCTCCCGCATGCCGCGCGCGGCGGAGTCGATGGCGTCGAGAATGCGCCGCCGCGCGGGGAGGAAGCGCTGCACCACCGGATCGGTGCGGGTGAGCAGGACGATGGCCACGTCGAAGGTGCCGTGCCGCTCCTCCGCGCGCTGGAACGCCTCGCGCCAGTCCCACGGCGTGGCGAGCAGGGTATGGAAGGGCGTGCGATGCATCAGCACCCGGCCGATCCCTTTCAGCAGCGCGGAGCGGGAGCGCTGCACCGTCTCCACCTCCACCCCATCCCGCGGTTCGGTCTCCTCGGGCGTGACCAGGACGATCGTCGCATCGCGGCGCAGCGCCTCGATCCACATCGTGGCGCGCACACGATCGCCGGTGTACGGCGGCCATGGTGCCCGGGGGGCGATCAGGAGGACCTTCACTGAATCCCGTGCATCGTACACCGGCGATAGAGCGCCAGGTACGCCTTCGCCGCATCGGCCGCTGTAGGAACATTCCGGGGCACCCGCGTCCCTCCGTTTTGTCTGATGAGGTGCGCCAGGCCGGCCGCTCCCGAGCCGGCCGGAGCGAGCCAGCCGCCGCCATGCTCGCGGATGCGCTGCCCGATCGCGCCGTGGTCGAAGGCGATCACCGGCACGCCGGCCTGCCAGCATTCGGACAACACGAGACTGAAGCTTTCTTCGACGATCGAGGGGATGACGACGCGGCCGATGTGATGCCGCGCCAGCAGCGAGGGGAGCGAGCCGGCGCGGTAGTAGCCGTGACGGTTCACGGAGCGCGGCAGCGGCAGCTCGCCGCCTCCGAAGGCGTGCCATTCCAGCTCGGGGGTGAGCTCCGCGAGCTCCGGCAGCAGGTGCGCTCCTTTGTGCCGCTGCACCGCCCCGGCGAAGGCGATGCCCCTCACCCCCAGCCCCTCTCGCCCCGCGGCGGGGAGAAGGCGGCCGGAGGCCGGGTGAGGGGCCGGCACGCCGGGCTCGATGATCTCGCCCTCCATGCCGTAGCGATCGCGCAGAAACCGCGAGGGATAGACGATCACCCGCGCCGCTTCGAGCAGCTCGCGCGGCGCCCCGAGCTCATGAACGCTGACGATCAGCTCCACGCCCTGCAGGTCGGCGAGACGTGCGCCAAACGTTCCCTCCAGATGGATCGTCTTCGCGCCGGTGAGGGCCAGCGCCTCCTGCACGCTGCTCACGCGGCGCGCGCCGGAGGGCAGCTCCAGAAAGCCGGGCGAGTACAACGCCACGGAGCGCAGCGCACGCTCCTCGCCAAGGCGGAACAGCAGCTGCGTCGGCACGCCGCCGCGGCGGGGCGCTACACCCATCGGCGAGACGTTGAGGATGGGAAGGGCGGTGGGGCGGGCGGGGCGGGCGAGGAGCGAGAAGCGATGCAGCGACTCCGCGACCCGCTCCTCGGCGCGCCGGTACGCGGAGAACGCGCCCTCGGTGCGGAGGACGCGGAAGACGGTGCCCATCATCGCAGGACGGACTGGTACACCCACTCGATCTCCGTGGCATGCGCCTCGCTCCGCTTCGGCTGCGGAAGATGCCGGCGCCACTCGTCCACGATCGATGGGTCAGCCATGAGCCGCTGCACGATCCGGCGCAACGCCGCGGCGTCGCCGGCCGGGAAGAGCTCGCCGCACGCGCCGTCGTCGAACATCTCGGAGAGCGCGCCGCCGGCCGAGGCGATGACGGGGACGCCGCAGGCCATCGCTTCTCGCGCGGCCAGGCCGAACGACTCCAGCCCGATGGACGGCACCAGCAACACGTCCATCGCGGCGAACACGCGCTCCTTCTCATCCTCCCGAAACCGCCCCTCGAAGCGGACCGCCGCACAACGTTCGCGAAGATCGGCGGTGTACTCCGGATACGCCGAGAAGTCGCCGAACACGACGAGCTCCGCCTCGGCGATGCCATGCAGCGCGTCGGCGGCCACGTGCAGCCCCTTGTGCGGCGCGACGGAGCCGACGTAGCCGAAGCGCAGCGGCTTCCTGGCCGCCTCGCGCGCGGCGCACGCGGCGGGGACGGCGATGCCGTACGGGATCACGTGAATCGGCTTGCTCAACATCGAGGCGTAGTCGTTGCGGATCGCCTCCGAGCCGACCACGTACGCATCGGCGGCGTCGATGGCCGCCTGCGCGGCGCGGCGGCGAATGGCGTGCAGGAGGCGGTTGCTGCCGGCGATGTTCGTCAGCGTCACGCAGCGGGCGCACTTTTCGATGGCCGGGCCGGAGCAGCGGTTGCCCTGCCGGTCGAACTGGTTCACCCGCGCGCAGCGGAACCACCAGTCCTGAATCTGCAGCACGATGGGGATGCCCAGCCGCCGCGCGACGCGGATCAGGGAGAAGGCGTGGCCGGCCAGGTGATGGACGTGCAGCAACTCGGTCTCCTCCTCCCGCAGGAAGCGCTCGAAGTCGCGCTCCAGCGGCCGGTTCGTGATCCCGTTGCGGCGCAGCGGATCGCGCGCCGTGAAGTGGTTGGCCACGAGGCGCACCCGCATCCCGCCGTCCATCAGCTCCACCGCCTCGCCGTCTCCCCGGGCCGGATCGGCCGAGCGGGTGTAGACGGAGACGCGGTGCGTCGGCGCCTGCTGCCTGGCCAGCCAGTAGGCGTAAAGCTCGGTGCCGGCCTGCTGGAAGGGGGGCCAGCCGTGGACGAGATGGGTGATGCGCCTGCCCTTCGAGCGCACCGCATCGATGCGCGAGCGGACCTCGGCCAGCGGATCGCGCCGCATGAACTCGGCGATGGTGGCCGTGTAGCGCGGGTGCAGTTTGCACAGCGTCTTCCGCGCCTCCACCTGCAGCAAGGCGCGGGAGGAGCCGAAGCTGCGATGGCCGGCATGCTCGATGAACGTCGCGTCGTCCGCCACGTGCACCCAGCCGCGGGCGATGGCCCGCAGGCAGAAGTCGTTTTCCTCGCCGTACCCGAGGCCGAAGCGCTCGGCGTCGAAGTAGCCGATGTCGTCCAGGAGCGCGCGGCGGATGTAGAGGCAGACGCCGACGCCGGTGGGGAGGCGCGGATAGCTGCGCGCGGAGACGCTCTCCACGTGCGCCGCGAACGCCGCCGCATCCATCCCGCTCGGCAGCAGGTTCTCCTCGAACGCGCGCGGCACCGAGCAGAGCGTGGCGTGGTTGGAGAGCGGCGTCACGGTGCCGACGTCGCCGGACGAATACGCGGCGGCCAGCAGCTTCTCCACCCAACGCGGCGTGACGATGGTGTCGCTGTTGAGGAGGATGACGTCCCGGTTCGACGCCTTCATGCCGCGGTTCACCGCCCCGACGAAGCCCTGCCGCAGCGGATTGCGCAGCACGTGGAACCACGGCGCGACCAGCCGCTCGACGGCCCGGCTCTGCGGCCCGTCCATCACGATGAGCAGGCGATGCCTTTCGATGTCGGTACAGGCCTCGACGCTGACCAGGCACTTGCGCAGCGCCTCGGCGGCGCCGTAGACGGGGATGATGATGTCCACGCCGGCGGGCGGCTCCGCGGGCGGGCGTCCCGCGCCGAGCGTCCAGTCGATTGCCTTCACTGCGCTGATTGTAGGGGTTGAAACGTCCCGGCCGCTCGCGTACAACGTCTTTCTCAGTGGCGTCCACCTCCCCGACAACCTTGGCCCCCCTGCTCGAGCGCCGCAACGCCGCCGGCCCGCTCCGCCTCCGCGACGAGCTGCGCGACCTCGCCCAGCAGCGCTCGCTGCTCCGGGAACTGGTCCACCGCGACCTCACCGTCCGCTACAAGCGCTCCTTCCTCGGATTCCTCTGGACGATGCTGCATCCGCTCCTGCTGATGCTCATCTTCGCCGCCGTCTTCGCCAGCCTCTTCCGCTTCCAGACGCCGCACTACGAGACGTACTTTTTGTCCGCCTACGTGGCGTGGAACTTCTTCTCCCAGACGGTGGTGAACGCGATGGCCTCGGTCGCCTGGAACGGCCATCTGATGAAGCGCGTCCGCGTGCCGCTCTCCATCTTCACCATCTCCACCGCCGTCTCCGGCCTGGTGAATCTCTTCCTCTCCATGGTGGTCCTGTTCGCGATCATGCTCGCCCTGCGCGTGCCCATCCGCCCGGCGGTCCTCTATCTGCCCATCAGCCTCCTCATCCTCTTCGTCTTCACCCTCGGCGTCTCGCTGGCGCTCACCGCCATCTCGGTCTACTTCGGCGACGTGCGGGAGATGGTGCAGGCGGGGATGCCGGCGCTGATGTACCTCACGCCGATCATCTATCCCATCGCCATCGTGCCGGAGCGCTACCAGTGGATCGTCCGCTCCAACCCGCTGATGTACATCGTGGAGCTGGTGCGCCTGCCCATCTATTACCGGCTCGTTCCCTCCATCCGCATCGCGGGCGGGGGGGCGATGGCCGCCGTCTTCTCGCTGATCATCGGCTGGATGATCTTCCGCCACCTCGCGCCGCGCTTCCACGCCCACGTCTGATCATGAACGTCCTCGAGCTCCAAGCCGTCAGCGTCCGCTACCGCGAACGGAAAATCCGCAGCCTGAAGGAGGCGGTGATCCGCGGCATGAAAGGCCATCCTCACGCGGCTTGGTTCTACAGCCTGCGCGAGGTGTCGCTGACCGTGGGCCAGGGCCAGTCGGTGGGCGTGGTCGGCGCGAACGGCGCCGGCAAGTCGACGCTGCTGCGCGTGGCGGCCGGCATCACCTCGCCTTCCGCCGGCGTGGCCATCACCCGCGGGACGATCGCGCCGGTGATGGAGCTCGGCACCGGGTTCGAGGCGGAGCTGTCCGGCCGGGAGAACATCTTCTTCAACGGCGCGCTCCTCGGCCGCTCCCGCCGCGACATGCGGGCGCGTATCGACGAGATCATCAGCCTCTCCGGCCTGGAGGACTTCATCGACGCGCCGCTGCGCACGTACTCGACCGGCATGGTGGCGCGGCTCGCCTTCGCCGTGGCCACCACGATCGACGCGGAGACGATCCTTCTCGACGAGATCCTCGCCGTGGGCGACGCCTCGTTCCAGCGCCAGTGCAACGAGCGGATCGAGCGCTTCGTGCACAACGGCGCGACGGTGGTCCTCGTCTCGCACGATCTCGACGCCATCCAGCGCCTCTGCTCCCGCTCGGTGTGGATCGCGGACGGCCGCCTCGTCGCGGACGGTGAAACGGAGGACGTGCTCGCCCGCTACCGCGCGTTCGTGGCCGACCGCCGCTCGGTGCGCCAGAGCTCCGCCGCCGCGTCGGCGTAGACGAGCGTCCCTTCCGGCTTCGTGCTGTAGCGCCGCTTCGAGACGAGCACGTAGTCAAAATCCTCCGGGCGGCCGCGCTCTTCGCCGCCGTAGTAGCGCAGCTGCTCCGCGCCGCGGACCAGCACTCGCGCTCCATGCGCCTGCTGCAGCGCGCGGTACTCCGGAATCCTGCTCTCGATGTACGCCGCCCGTTGCGCGGCGTCGATCGGCGGCGGCCCCTGCTTCGCGATGCGGAACGCCGCATAAGCGAACGCCGGCGCGATGGCCACGATCGCCGCCGCCCTGCGCCACCGCTCCGGCACCGCGCCCGCCGCCACGATGCTCACCAGCGGTATGAGCGGCATCAGATACCGCGAGTCCTGGGGGAGGAAGGCGAAGATGACGAAGTAGACGATGCAGAGCGCCGCGATCCAGTGCCGCTTGACCATGGCGATGAGAACGCCCGCGGCGAAGAGCGGCGAATACGGCGGCTGGAAGTTGACGCACTTGCGGTCGAAGGTGAGGTCCCACAGCAGCATCAGGTTCAGCCGCGGCTCCTGCCGGAACGGCGCCCATTCGCTGTGCCCGAGGAAGGGGAAGAGCGGACTGCCGCTCAGGGCGAGGATGACGCTGTACATCGGGATGACCGCAACGGCGAACGCCAACACGAAACGAAATGTAGGGCCGGCTCTCCAGCCGGCCCATCGGCCTTCCCTGCGGGCCGGCTGGAGAGCCGGCCC
>DASYMJ010000016.1:0-5317 GCA_036009105.1 Thermoanaerobaculia bacterium
CCCCGAACGCGAAGAAAGGCGGCGACATCGGCTACGTCAGCCGGGGCGAGCTGCCCAAGATGTTCGAGGACGTGATCTTCAGCCTCAGGCCGGGCACCGTCAGCGACGTCATCCGCACCGACTCCACCTACCACGTGTTCAAGGTAGACGAGCGCCGCGGGCCGGGCACCATCGACCTCGCCACGGCGGCGCCCGTCATCCGGGAGCGGCTGCGGGAAGAGGCCATCCGCCAGAAAATGGCCCAGCTCGTCAGCCGCAGCCGGGCCGAGATGCAGATCGCCGTTCTGACCAAGCGCCTCCCCTACAAATACACCGGCACGCTGCCTAAAAGCGACAACGAATAAAGCCCGCCGCGGAACGTGTTGAGCGGCCTGACGTCTGAAGAATGTCTATGAAAAAAGCACTCCTCGTCCTCGTTCTCACCCTGACCGCTTCGGCCGCGTCCGCGGCCCAGCTCGTCGAAGCCATCGTCGTCCGCGTCGGCGACCGCATCATGACCCGCACGCAGTACCTCAAACGGCTCTCCGAGGGGTACAACGAGATCGAGCAGACGACACCTCCCGATCAGGTCGCGACCAAGAAGGCCGACCTGCGCAAGAGCCTGATCAATGACGTCATCGCCGAGCTTCTGATCAAGGACCGCGCGGACCGCATGGGCCTCTCCGTCACCGAGAGCGACATGAACGAGGCGATCATCCGGCTCAAGCAGCAGTACGGGATCACGACCGATGCGGCGTTCGAGGAGTCGCTCAAGAAGTCCGGCATGACCCGCCCCGAGATGGAGAACCGGCTCCGGGACACCCTCATCGCCAACAAGGTCTTCAGCCGCGAGCTGCGCAGCCGCGAGGACCTGAGCGATCACGAGCTTCGCGAACGGTACGACCGCGAGAAAGAGCACTACCGCCTCCCCGAGCGGGCCCACCTGCGCGCGATCATCCTGGCCAAGCCCGACAACGCGGCGAAAGCCGCCGAGGCGCAGACCCGCGCCGACGAGCTGGCGGCCCAGGCCCGCACCGCGACCGACTTCGCGAAGTTCGCCCAGTCGGTGCCGGAAAATGCGATGAAGGACAAGGGGGGCGACATGGGCGAGGTGGCTCGCGGCGAGCTCCTGCCCGATCTCGACAAGGCCGTCTTCAACGCGAATCCCGGCACGGTTCTGGGGCCCATCGCGACGCGCTCCGGCTGGCACATCATCAAGGTGGAGAGCCGGTTGCCGTCCGAAGTGCCGGCCTTCGAGTCGCTGAAGGACAAGCTGCGCAAGGACGCCAGCGACGAGACGTTCCAGCGCGACTACCGGGCGTACATCGAGCGGCTGCGCAAGGAAGCGTTCGTCCAGATCAACGAGCAGAACGTTCCCGGCGTGTAAGGTTCTACAAAGCGCATTTTCGTGCACAGGCCGCTGTGCACCTCGGCGACGCTTTTCCCACGCCGGGTAGATTCGACACGTTCCCGCATCTGCCCGTCGTAAGCTCCCTGCATGCTCGAAAGGGCCCTGGCAGCGATCCGCGAGGCAGCGCCGCAGCGCGTGGTGGTCTTCACCGGCGCCGGCGTCTCGGCGGAGAGCGGCATCCCCACTTTCCGCGGCGCGGGAGGGCTGTGGCGCGAGTTCCGCGCGGAGGATCTCGCCACGCCGGAGGCGTTCGCCCGCGATCCGAGGCTGGTGTGGGAGTGGTACGAGTGGCGGCGCGGACTGATCCGCGAGGCGAAGCCGAACGCCGCGCATGAGGCGATTGCGCGGCTGAGCGAAGCGGTCGTCGTGACGCAGAACGTCGACGGCCTGCACGCCCGCGCCGGCTCGAGCGATGTCATCGAGCTGCACGGCAACATCTTCCGTGTGCGCTGCGTGCACGAGGGCGATGTGCGCGAAGCGTACGCGCCGCTGGAGAGCATCCACTGCACATGCGGGGCGCTGCTCCGGCCGGACGTCGTCTGGTTCGGCGAGATGTTGCCGGAAGAGGCGTTCGCGCGCGCGGCGGAAGCGATCCGGGAAGCGGATCTGCTGCTCGTGATCGGCACCTCCGGGGTGGTCTATCCGGCCGCGGGACTCGTCTCGCTGCATCGCGGCATCTCGGTCGAGATCAATCCGCAGGCGAGCGGCGTGAGCTCCGCCTGCAAGTTCGCCATTCCGCAGACGGCGGCTGCCGCAACGCCGCCCATCGTCGAAGTGCTTCTGGAGGTGAAGCGATGATCCAAATGATGGCCGACCTGCCGGAGAAGAGCCGTCCCCGCGAGCGGCTGCTGCAGAAAGGGCCGGACAAGCTCTCGGACGCGGAGCTCATCGCGATCCTGCTCGGCTCCGGCGCGCAGGGGAAGAACGTCATCTACCTTGCCAACGAGCTGCTGGGGCGGGAGGGGCTGGCCGGTCTGGGACGGCGGACGATTCCGGAGCTCCGGCGCGCGCGGGGGATGGGGCCGGCCAAGGTGGCGCGGCTGCTCGCGGCGTATGAGCTGACCCGGCGGATCGCCGATGCGCGGGTGGATGAGCAGGAGGTCTTCGAGCCCGACACCCTGGCCCGCTCGCTCATCACGGCGTATTCACACCGCTCGCAGGAGCACTTCGGCGCCCTGTACCTCGACTCTCGCCGGAGGATCCTGCGCCGGGAAGAGCTTTTCCGCGGCACGATCGATCGCACCTCGGTCTCGACGCGGGAGATCGTCCGCCAGGCGCTGCAGGAGAACGCCACCGGGATCGTCCTCTTCCACAACCACCCGTCCGGCAATCCGCAGCCGTCGGTGGAGGACATTCATTTCACGCGGAAGGCGAAGTCGGCGCTGGAGCTGGTCGACCTCAAGCTCATCGAGCACATGATCCTGGGGGACCAGCGGTATTACACGATGGTTGGGCGGGATGTGCCGCACTAACTCGCGACGAGTGCGGGCTTGCGGGCCTCGGCACTGCGCTCGGCGTACACCGGGGTGAACCAGCCGTAGCGGTCCTCGATGTCGCCGTTGATGTAGTCGAAGAATTCTTTCTGAATGCGCTCGGTGACGGGTCCGCGCTTGCCGGACCCGATGGTAATTCGATCGATGCTGCGGATGGGGGTGACTTCGGCCGCCGTGCCGGTGAAGAAGACTTCGTCCGAGATGTAGAGCGCTTCGCGGGGCATGAGACCTTCGATCACGTCGAAGCCGAGGTCGCGGGCGATGCGGATGATACTGTCGCGGGTGATGCCGCTGAGGATGGAGGCGCCGAGCGGCGGGGTCATGATCTTGCCGTTGCGGACCACGAAGACGTTTTCGCCGGAGCCTTCGCTGACGTAGCCGTTGACGTCGAGGGCGATGCCTTCGCTGTAGCCGTCAATGGCTGCTTCCTGGCGGATGAGGATGGAGTTCATGTAGTTCGCGGTGGCCTTGGCCAGGGCCGGGAAGGTGTTCGGCGCCATGCGGCTCCAGGAGGAGACCCGCACGTCGACGCCGTTCTCGATCGCTTCCGGCCCCAGGTACTTGCCCCACTTCCACGCGCCGATGACCACGTCGACCGGGCAGCTGCCGGGAAAGACGCCGAGGGAGTGGAAGCCGCGGTAGACGAGGGGGCGGAGGTAGCAGTCGTCGAACTCGTTCGCCTGGATGATGTCGAGGCAGGCCTGCTTGACCTCCTCCGGCGTGAACGGCACGTCCATGCGATAAATGCGCGCGCCGTCGAACAGCCGGCGGATATGCTCGTTCAGACGGAAGACCGCGGGACCCTGATTGTTGGTGTTGTAAGCGCGGATGCCTTCGAAGAGGCCGGAGCCGTAATGGATGGCGTGGGTGAAGATGTGAATCTTGGCGTCGGCAAAGTCCACGAGCCTGCCATTCATCCAGACTTTCTTCACTTCTTCGAATGGCATTGAGGCCTCCTGGCTGCGCGACGTGCGGCCATCGACGGCCGGGGTGAAGGTTGGCCGAGTATAGGTGCCGCCGAAATGCGAAGTCAATGCTATAAACCTGCCATTTCGGCAACATGAAGAAGCGATGAAACTGAAGGGGAAAATAGTGGTCGTGACCGGCGCGTCGAGCGGCATCGGCAAGGCCGTGGCGCTGGAAATGGCGCGCCGCGGCGCGACGCTTTTCATCGCCGCGCGCAGGGCGGAGTTCCTCCAGTCCGCGGCCGCGGAATGCCGCAAGCTCGGCGTCTCGTGCACCGCGGTGGCCACGGACGTCACCAGCCGCGACGACTGCCGCCGGCTCCTCGAAGCGGCGGGCCAGGTCGACGTGCTGGTCAACAACGCCGGCTTCGCCATTTTCGACGCCTTCGCCGACGCGAAGCCGGAAGACCTCGTCGCCATGATGGAAACGAACTACTTTGGCGCGGTGTGGTGCACCCAGGCCGCGCTGCCGGGTATGCTCGCCCGCCGGTCGGGGACGATCGTGAACGTCGCCTCCATCACCGGCATCATGGGCTTCGCCCGGATGGGCGGCTATTGTGCAACGAAGTTCGCCATGGTCGGGTTCACCGAGGCGCTGCGCGATGAGGTGCTTCCGCGCGGCGTGCGCGTGGCGCTGGTCTGCCCCGGCACCACCGACACGGCGTTTTTCGCGAAGGCGGAGCGGGGAAAGATGCCGGGCGCCTCGCGCCTCATCCCCGCCGTGCGGCCGGAGCGGGTGGCGCGCGCCGTTTGCAACGCGGCCGAGGACGGGCGCTACCGGCGCATCCTGCCGTTCACGGCTGACATCTACATGCGCCTCAAGGAAATCTCGCCGCGTCTGGCGCATCTGCTGATGCGCCGGGTCTCGGCGCTCCTCGAATGAGACTCCGCAACGCACCCGTCACGACGATCCTCCTCGTCATCATCGCCGCGGTGTTCGCGGTGGAGTGGAGCAGGCACGTCGAGTCCTCCGACCTGGTGCTGTACCAGATGGGCGCGGTCACCCACGACGCGCTCTCCTCGGGCGAATACTGGCGGCTGCTGGCCGCGATGTTTCTCCACGCGAGCCGGCTGCACATACTGGCCAACGCCTGGGCCCTCTACCAGCTCGGCACCGCATACGAGGACCTGTTCGGCTCCCGCCGCTTCGTGTTTCTCTACTTCGCGACCGGCCTCTGCGCATCGGTCGCCAGCTCCCTCATGCTGCCTCCGAACGGCATCGGCGTCGGCGCGAGCGGCGCCGTCATGGGCATCCTCGGCGCGTTCATCCCATCGCTGCTGCGCTCCCCCTGGCGCCGCGAACGCTGGGCGCGCGGCCTGATGATGCAGCTGGCCTTCTGGGCCCTCGTGAACATCGCCATCGGCTTCCAGATCAAGGAGATCGACAACACCGCGCACATCACGGGCCTGGTGACCGGCCTGCTCCTCGGCCTCGTGCCGCAAAAGTACGTGCCCCGCCCGCCCAGGCA
>DASYMJ010000017.1:0-13586 GCA_036009105.1 Thermoanaerobaculia bacterium
CTGACGCACTTCAGCCGCCGCTACTCGCGGGAGCAGGTCCGCGACGAGCTGCGCCGAAGATGCCCGGCCGTTTTGCGGGAGCGGATCAGGCTCGCGTTTCCGCCGCCGTACCAAACGCTTTAGAACGATGAACGAGTAAGGATGAACGATGAACGGGTTCAGGCCGCGGTGTTGTTCATCGTTCATCCTTCATCGTTCATCGTTTGATTGCATTGAACTTGCACCAGCCGCCACCCGGAAAGGTATTCTCCGCATTGATGATCCTTCGACGAACGCGGGCGCTTGCGGCCGTTGTTTCCATCCTGGCCGCCGCTCTGATCTTCCCGACTCCAGCCCATTCCGCAACGAAAAAGAAGAGAGCGCGTAAGCCGGCGCCGACAAAGAAGGCGGCCGCTCCGCCGCTCGAGACGGCCAGCGGCGGCTCGCTGCAGGAGCGGCTCTCCTCGCTCGTCAACGGTTCGGTCGCGCGCAGTTCGGACGCCAGCATCCAGATCGTGGAGCTGGAAAGCGGCAGCGTCGTCGCGGAGCGCAATCCGCATCAGCCGCTCGCTCCCGCGTCGAACATGAAGCTCTTCACCACCGCGGCGGCCATCGACCTGCTCAAGCCGAGCTTCGAGGTCACCACCGCCGTGTTCGTGCGCGGCAACGTCCGGCCGGACGGCACGCTCGACGGCGACGTGAAAGTGGTCGGCCGCGGCGATCCCACCATCGGCGGACGCTTCCACGACGGCCGCGCGACGGCCGTGATCGACGAATGGACGACGGACCTCAAACGCTCCGGCATCAAGACCATCAGCGGCAATCTCGTTTTCGAGTACGGCTACTTCGACACGGAGTACATCCACCCCACCTGGCCCATCGACCAGCTGGTGAACTGGTACGAGGCGCCGGTCTCCGCCTTCTCCATGCAGGAGGGATGCGTGCAGGTGCGGGTGCTGCCCGGCCGCGCGGGCAAGCAATGCGTCGTCCAGTTCGAGCCCCCCACCGGCTTCCTCGGTCTGCAGAACACCTGCGTCACCGGCCGCGGGCTGCCCTTCATCACCCGGCAGCGGAACTCGAACACGATCATCGTGCGCGGCGGCGTCCCGTCCCGCACCGGGCCGACCGAGGTTTTCGTCACCGTGGAGAACCCCATCCAGTACTTCGCCAGCGTGACGGCCGAGACGCTGCAGCGCGGCGGCGTCAACGTGCAGGGACAGATCGTGGTCACGCCGAAGGACGGCCGCGCCGATTGGCGGCAGGTGGCGCAGCACTCCACGCCGCTGAACGTGCTGATCTACGTCGTGAACAAGAAGAGCCAGAACCACTACGCCGAGCAGGTGGTGAAGATGATCGGCGCGGAAATGAAGCAGCAGGGGACCTGGCAGGCCGGCACCGGCGCCGTGACCGAGTGGCTGACCTCCAAGGTCGGCGTGCCGGCGAACGAGTACAGCCAGGCGGACGGCTCCGGCATGTCCCGCGACAACCGCGCCTCGGCCAACGCGTTCATCCATCTGCTCCGTTACATGTGGAAGAGCCCCTGGCGGGAGGACTTCGTCAGCTCCCTGCCGTACTCCGGCGACCCCGACTCCAAGTTCGGCCATCGCCTGCGCACCCCGCCCTATGCGCGGCAGGTGTACGCCAAGACGGGTTACATCGCGGGCGTGGTCGGTCTGTCCGGCTACGTGCACGCGCAGAGCGGGAAGGTCTACGCCTTCTCGTTTCTCTTCAACCGCTACCACACCGGCGTGTACGCCGTGTACCACCTGCAGGATGAGATGCTGAAGGAGATCATTCGCGGCGGGTGAGTCGGCTAAACTTCCGCCCGTGACCCGCGACAACATCATCTTTCTCATCGGCGGCCTCGTGCTGGGGCTGATCATCGGCGGCACCACCATCGGTCCGATGGTCAGCCGCCTCGGCGCCACCCCCGCCGCCCAGGCCTCCGCCGCCGTATCGCCCGACGGCATGCCGGCCGCCTCGCCGGTGACCGCGTCCGGCGCCCCGACCGGCGCCCCGATGGAAGCCGTCCGCCAGCAGCTGGCCAACCTCAAGACGCAGATCGAGAAGGACCCGAAGAACTTCGACGCGCTCGTGCAGCTGGGCAACATGTACATGGACGTGGGCAAGTTCCCCCAGGCGGCGGAGTACTACGAGCGCGCCGTGGCCGTGCGCGAGGACGCGAACGTCCGGACCGACCTCGGCATCTGCTACAAGCAGAGCGGCCAGCTGGACAAGTCGCTGGCCGAGTTCCGCCGCGTCCAGGCGCTCAGCCCCGACCAGTGGCAGGCCACCTACAACGAGGTGATCATCCTCGGCGAGCTCCGCCGCTTCGACGAGGCCCGCACCCGCTACGCCGTCCTGGAGAAGATGCGTCCGGGCGACGCCGAGGTGGCCAGGCTGGGGCAGGCCCTGAGCGGGGCGAAGTAGCCCTCACAGCATGATCTGCTGGCTGGCCGGCGTCACCTGCAGGGTATAGACACCCGTCGCCCGGCGCACCGTGGCCACGGCCTGGAAGCCGGGGAACTTCAGCACGTTGCCGATGATCTCCCCGCCGTCGCTGACCACGAACTCGTGCACCGCGTCGTCCGCGCTCTCCGCCTCGCGCACGTGGAAGGACACCTCGTTGTCGGCGGAGACCGGCTTCCCGTTGACGTCCGTCAGGTGGCGCTGCTCGATGGTGAAACGCATCAACATCCCTGGGCTCCCGGCCCTGCAATTCCGGTGCACTGACCCCTGTTCTATACTCGCCAAAAGGGGCGGACATGAGCGACGAACGAGTGCTGCGAGACGAGATTCCGGTGATTGGCAGGGTCGAGATCCACGAGGTGGAACGCCCCGCGGCGCTTCCCTCGGAGCGTTTCGCCGAAGTCCCCATGGCCCTGACCTTCGACGACGTCCTTCTCAAGCCCTCCCGATCCGACCTCCATCCCAATTTCGTCGACGTCTCCACCCGCCTCACCCGCGACATCCGCCTGAACATCCCCATCCTCTCCGCCGCCATGGACACCGTGACCGAGGCGCGTCTCGCCATCGCCATGGCTCAGCACGGCGGGTTGGGCGTGATCCACAAGAACATGCCGATGGAGGCCCAGGCCGAGGAAGTCGACAAGGTGAAGCGCTCGGAAGCGGGGATGATCGTCGACCCTGTGACCATGCGCCCCTGGCAACGCATCTCCGAGGCGCTGCAGGTGATGGGGAAATACAAGATCTCCGGCGTGCCGGTGACCGATGCGAACGGCAAGCTGGTCGGCATCCTGACCAACCGCGACCTCCGCTTCGAGACGCGCTTCGACCTCCCCATCTCCGAGCGGATGACCAAAGAGGCGCTGGTCACCGTGCCGGTGGGGACGACGCTGGAGCAGGCCCGCGAGGTGCTGCACCAGCACCGCATCGAGAAGCTGCTCGTGGTCGATGCGAACGGCGACCTCAAGGGCCTGATCACGGTCAAGGACATCCAGAAAAAGCTGCGCTACCCGAACGCGGCGAAGGACTCGCTGGGCCGGCTGCGCTGCGGCGCGGCGATCGGCGTCGGCAAGGACGGCCTCGACCGCGCCCGCGCGCTCATCGACGCCAAGGTGGACGTGATCGTGATCGACTCCGCGCACGCCCACTCCGCCGGCGTGATGGAGACCATCCGCCAGTTCAAGAAGCTCTACCCCGACACCCCGCTCATCGCCGGCAACGTGGCCACGTATGAAGGCGCCCGCGATCTGATCGAGCTCGGCATCGACGCGATCAAGGTCGGCATCGGCCCCGGCTCGATCTGCACCACGCGCGTGGTGGCCGGCGCCGGCGTGCCGCAGGTGACCGCGGTGATGGAATGCGCCCGGGCCGCCGAAAAGTACGACATCCCGCTCATCAGCGACGGCGGCATCAAGTTCTCCGGCGACATCACCAAGGCGCTCGCCGCCGGCGCGAACACGGTCATGATCGGCTCGCTCTTCGCCGGCACCGACGAGGCGCCCGGCGAGACGATCCTCTATCAGGGACGGACCTTCAAGGCCTACCGCGGCATGGGCTCCCTGGCCGCCATGCAGGCCGGCTCCAAGGACCGCTACTTCCAGGAGGAGACGGACGAGGTCTCCAAGCTGGTGCCGGAAGGGATCGAGGGGAAGGTGCCGTACAAGGGCTCGCTCTCCGCGATGATCCCCCAGCTGGTGGGCGGCCTCCGCTCCGGTATGGGTCTCACCGGCTCGCGCGACATCGACGAGCTGCGCACCAAGGCGCAGTTCGTGCGCATCACGGCCGCCGGCCTGCGCGAGTCGCACGCGCACGATGTGGTGATCACGAAGGAAGCGCCGAATTACCGCATCGAATCGAATGATTAGTTCGAAGTGATGATCGATCTCGATGCCGTCCCCGTCGCGGACAACTTCCGGGTGGAGCTCCTCGACCGCCACCTGGAGCTGACCAGCAACAACCGCCGCATCGCCTGGTTCCCCGCCTGGGAGAACGCCGACCGCGATCTGCGCCACTTCGTCCCCGCCGACGTCCCCCTCGGCACCATCGACCAGCCGTTCCAGGAGGAGGACGAAGCCTGGCGCATCCAGATCTTCGAGCACGCCGGCTGGATCTACATCCTCGAGGCCGATGCGCCGCACGCCACCGAGTTCCCCCGCCAGTGGCGCGTCCGGCGCGAGCAGTACCTCGAGGCCTGGGCGCGCGTCATCAGCCAGTTCAACCCGGTGCTCGACCTGGATGACCTGATGGGGGAGAGCGACGCGTAGCCGATGTCCATCCCCCTCTTCGATGCCAACACCCGCCGTTTCGCCCACCACCTGGTGGACCTCCTTTTCGATCACGTCGAACGGGTGGACGAGCGGCCGGTGGTCGACTGGGCGGCGGCGGATGAATTGCGCCGGCTGGTCAGCCTCGATCAGGAGCCGCGAACGGACGGGCCTCCGCTGGAGCAGGTCACCGGCATCAGCCGCTATCTGTACCAGCGCGTGAACGGGATCGAAGAGCTGGAGGCGATGCACGAGCCGCAGCTCGACATCTTCTGCTTCCGCCACCGGGGCGGTGACGCCCTGAACGGCGCGATCCGGGAGCGGCTGATCCGCGGCGGCATGGCGCGGATCACCACGACGGTGCTCGCGGGGCGACGCATGCGGCGTGTCACCATGATCAACCCGCGCACCACGCGCGCGCACATCGGCCGCCTGCTCGATGAAGTGCTCCGGCTCGGGCGATGACTCTGCGCATCGTGCTCGTCGAGCCGCGGGAGGCGGGGAACGTCGGCGCCGCGGCGCGAGTGATGAAGAACTTCGGCTTCGACGACCTGCGCATCGCCGGCCGGCATCCGCAGCTCCTTCCCGTGGCCGGCTGGTGGGCCAGCGGCGCGGACGATCTCCTGGGGCGCGCCACCCTCGTGCCGACGCTCGCCGAGGCCATCGGCGATGCGCACCTCACCGTCGCCACCACCTCCTCGCGCGGCCGCACCACGCCCGCGGACCTGACGCCGGTGGAGCTCGCCGAGCTTTACGGAACTTTGAGCCAAGATCAGACTCTCGCGCTGGTCTTCGGCCGGGAAGATAGCGGCCTCACGCGCGACGAGCTGGTGAGCTGCCAGCGCACGGCGGTCATCCCCACCAACGCCGCGTTCCCGACCATGAACCTCGCGCAGTCGGTCGGCGTCTTTTGCTACGAGCTCTCCCGGATCGCGCCGGCCCGCGAAGAGCGCGAGCTCGCGCCGGCGGCGCTCATCGAGCGCCTGCACGAGCGCGCCGAGGCGCTGCTGGTGGAGGTGGGATTTCTCCATCCGGAAAACCCCGATCGCATCTACGACGACCTGCGCGCCATCGCCGGCCGGGCGGACCTCGACGCGCGGGAGGCGAAGATCCTGCTGGGGATGTTGCGGAAGGTGGAGTGGAAGCTGGGGAGGTGAAGGTAGTTGTCAGTTGTCAGTAGGCCGGTTCTACCGGCAACCGACCACGGACCACTGACAACTGCTTCTACGCCGTTCCCGGATGCGGATTGTTCAGGCAGTCGGCGATGATCTCGATGAACTTGTCGAGGTCGAACGGCTTGAGGATCGAGTTGCAGACGGCGTCCGCCGGGATCTTCTCCACGCCCCGTTTCCCCGCCGCGGTGAAGACGATGATGTGCGGGCGGTGCTGGGGATAATCCCGGCCGATGCGCTCGATGAACTCGTAGCCGTTCAGGCGGGGCATCATGAGGTCGAGAAGAATGAGATCGAACTTGCCGTTCTGCTGCACCTTCTCCAGCCCCGCGGCGCCGTCCTCGGCCAGCTCGACGTCGAATTTCATCCGCCGCAACACGGCCTGCAGCAGGACACGGATGGCCAGGTCGTCGTCGATGACGAGGATCTTCCTTCCGGACCCGTCGATTTTTCCTACCGGCATCACGATGGCTTTAGCTTGCAATATGCGAAATACATACCGGCCTGAGCACTTCAGGGTACGGTATCTCCATGAGTGTAGCAATGCCCAATGAAATGGGCACGTTCAGATTTCGCCCATGGGTCCGCAGGGCCGGCCTGTCCATCGTCCTCGTTGCGGCAGGCGTAACGGCCGCCGTCGTCCTTTACCTGCTCTCCGACCCGAGCGCGCGTTTCGGCTGGCTGGGCGAGCCCTTCGTCTGGGTCTACATCGGCACGCTCTGGCTGGGCGGCCTGAAAGTCTTTCTCGGCACGCTGCGGCCGGTGGCGGAGGTGGGGGAGGAGACCATCGTCCTGCGCCCGCTGCACCAGCTGCGGCCGCGGATGCTGCGCTGGAGCGAGCTGCGGGGAACCGAGCAGATGGTCGGCGGCGACCGGCTGATCGTCTACCACAACACGCCTCGCGGTCTACGGTACGTAGCGCTGAACCTGAATCTGATCAAAGGGCGCCGCGACTTCCTCGCTCTGCTGGAGAGACGCCTCGAAGCGATGGGATTCGTCGAGAAAACGGTGGAGCGTTCGCGGTATCTTTCGCGGCCTTAGCTTCGCAGAACGATGAGCGAGCACCGCATCCCTCCCGCCACCATCTCCCGCTACCGGCGCGGCGTCCTGCGGCGCGACGTCATGGTCATGGTCTTCGCCTTCCTGGCCATCTTCACCGTCGCGCTCTCGCAGGGCGCGTCGATCATCATCCTGCTCTTCATCATCCTCATGATCACCCTCGTCACCGCCTCCCGCGTCGCCCGCAGCGCGCGCGCCATCGACCAGGACCTGGGCGACTATGCCATCGAGCTGGAGGACGACCGCCTCACGCGCATGCCGAGCCTGACGCTGATGCGCGAGCAGGTCACGGCCATCGAAGAGCGCCGCGGCGGCGGCCTCGCCGTGTGGGGGCCGGAGCGGAAGACGATGATCCCCGTGCCGGAGATGATCGAGGGCTACGCCGATGTGCGGCGGCGGCTGGCCGACTGGAAGCCGATCGAGAAGAAAGACCGATGACGCCGAAGAAAGAGATCGAGAAGCTGCGCGCCCAGCTCGACCGGCACAATCACCTCTACTACATCGAGGCGAAGCCGGAGATCAGCGACTTCGACTTCGACCAGCTGTTGCGGCGGCTGCAGGAGCTCGAGGCAGCACACCCCGAGCTCTTCGATCCGAACTCGCCTTCGCAGCGCGTCGGCGGCGCGCCGATCACCGACTTTCCCACCGTGATCCACGATCCGCCCATGCTCTCCATCGAGAACGCGTATACGGCGGAGGAGTTGCGCGACTGGCATGGCCGCGTGCTGCGCGGACTGGGCAAAGAGGATGTCGAGTACGAGGCGGAGCTCAAGATCGATGGCGTCTCCATCGCGCTGACCTACGAGAAAGGGCAGCTGGTGCGCGCCGCCAGCCGGGGAGACGGCGTGCATGGCGATGACGTCACGCCGAACGTGCGCACCGTGCGCGCGCTGCCGCTGCGCGTCGATCCGCGCTTCGGGCGGCTGGAAGTGCGCGGCGAGATCTACATCGCCAAGGCCGACTTCGCGAAGCTCAACCAGCAGGCCGAAGAGGCGGACGAAGAGCCGCTGATGAATCCCCGCAACGCGGCCGCCGGCTCCCTGCGCCAGAAGGATCCGAAGCTCGTCGCCGCGCGGCGGCTGAGCGGCCTCGTGTACCACCTCGTCCACGCCGACGACCGGCGCGTCGGCTCGCAGTGGGAGGCGTACGCGTTGCTCGAAGAGCTCGGCTTTCCGCTCAATCCGCAGCGCCGGCTCTGCCAGTCGATCGCGGAGGTCGAGGCGTTCATCGAAGAGTGGCGCGAGCACCGGCACGATCTGCCCTTCGAGATCGACGGCATCGTGGTCAAGGTCAACAAGCGGGAAGAGCAGCTCGAGCTGGGGGCGACCTCCAAGGCGCCGCGCTGGATCGTGGCGTTCAAGTATCCCCCCGAGGCGGCGCAGAGCGTGGTGCGGGAGATCCGGTTGTACGTAGGGAGGACGGGCACCGTCACGCCGGTCGCGCATTTCGACGGCGTCCTGCTCGCCGGCACGCGCGTGGTGAACGCCTCCCTGCACAACTTCGACGAGCTGGCCCGCAAGGACGTGCGCGTCGGCGACACCATCCTCGTGGAGAAGGGCGGCGACATCATCCCCAAGGTCATCGAAGTGGTCGAGCACGGCGAAGGCTCCGAGCCGTACCTGCCGCCCACCGAGTGTCCGGAGTGCCACGAGCCGCTGCACCGCTTCGAAGGCGAGGTGGCCATCCGCTGCATCAACCAGGGCTGCCCCGCCATCGTGCTGCAGTCGATCACCCACTTCGGCGGACGCAAGGCGATGGACATCGAAGGGCTCGGCGAGCAGACCGTCGCCGCTTTGCTGGCGGCGGGCCTCGTCACCGACTACGCATCCATCTATGAATTGACCACCGAGCAGGTCGCGCAGCTGGAGCGGAAGGGCGAAAAGTCGGCGAAGAAGCTGATCGACGAGATCGAGAAGTCGAAGACGAACGAGCTCTCCCGCCTCATCTTCGCTCTCGGCATCCGCTTCGTCGGCGAGCGGGCCGCGAAGCTGCTCGCCGAGCGTTTCCGCACCATCGACGCGCTGATGGATGCGACGACCGAGCAGCTGGTCGAGGTGGCGGAGATCGGTCCGGTGGTAGCCGAGGCGGTGACGTTTCACTTCTCCGTGCCGGCGAACCGGGAGCGGATCGAGAAGATGAAGCGCCTCGGCGTCGCGCCGCGGCACACTCCCTCCGCGACCGGCGACCGCCTCGCGGGCAAGACCGTGGTGGTCACCGGCACGCTGAACCGCTACTCGCGCGAGGAGATCCACAAGCTGATCGAGCGGGAGGGGGGGAAGGCGGGGAGCTCCGTGTCGTCGAAGACGAGCTACCTCGTGGCAGGGGAGGCCGCGGGCTCGAAGCTGGAGAAGGCGCGGGAGCTGGGCGTGGACGTGCTGAGTGAGGACGCGTTTTTGGAGCTGATCGGCTTATAGCGCGTCGGCGGCGGCCCCGGCGGCGCGACGGTGACGGTCGCGGTGCCGCACAGCAAGTAGCCGGCGGCGGGCGGCGGGCGCCGTTGATACGATGCGGAGCCGTGCATCCCATCATCGCCCCCGCCGCTCTCCCGCCCGATGCCGTGCTCCTCGATGCCCGTTCGCCTGACGCGTATGCGGCCGGCCACCTGCGCGGCGCGCGCCATGCGGACGTCGACCGCCAGCTGAGCAGCGCGCGCGATCCGGGCGCCGATCCGCGCAACGGCGGGCGGCATCCGCTGCCGCCGGTCGGGCGGTGGGCGGCGCAGCTCGGCGCGTGGGGCATCACCCCGTCGGCCATGGTGATCGTGTACGACGATCAGTCCGGCGCGAACGCCGCCGCGCGGGCGTGGTGGATGCTGCGCGCGGTCGGCCATCAGCGCGTGGCGGTGCTCGATGGCGGGTTCCAGGCCGCGGTGGCGGCGGGGCTGGAGGTGACGCAGGAGGTGCCTTCCGTCGAGCCGGCAACCTATCCCGTGACGACCGAGTGGCAGAGAGCGACCGTGGATCGGGGAGAGGTCGAGCAAATCCGGCGGAACAAAGAGTGGAAGGTGCTCGATGTGCGGAGCGCGCCGAGATATCGGGGGGAGACGGAGCCGATCGATCCGGTGGCCGGCCACATCGAAGGCGCGGTGAACCTGCCGTACACCGAGAACCTGATCGAGGGCCGCTTCAAATCACCGGCGGAGCTGCGAGCGCAATACGAGGCGCTGCTGAATGGGACGCCACCGGAGCACCTCGTCGTCCATTGCGGCTCCGGCGTCACCGCCTGCCACACGCTGCTCGCGCTGGAGGCGGCCGGCATCGACGGCGCGCGTCTCTACGTGGGCAGCTGGAGCGAGTGGTGCCGCCGGAAAACGTAGGGCCGGCTGAGAGCCGGCCCTACGTTACCGCCACGCCAAAATATCCACGTTCGCCCGCGCCCGCAGCTGGGTCGTCCACTTCTCGATCTCTTCCTGCAGGCGTGAGGACTTGAGCAGGGCCCGGATCTCCTCACGCACCTCCGCCAGCGCCGGCACGGCCAGGCCGCGGGCGCGGCGCTGCTGCGACCACGTCCCGTTGTAGTACTCCTCGATCTCCTCCGTGGAGACGAAGATGAGCGGCGAGAAGCGCTCCTGGATGTACGCCTCCACCTGCAGCTGCCGCTTGACCAGGGCGCGCACCTCGTCCGGCGTCAGCTCCGCCCGCGCCACCGCCGCGTCGAGCTCCGCCGGCGAGGCGAACCGCCCGGCGATCTCCCGCAGCCGCGCCTCGATCGAGTCGCGCGGGATGTCCTGCGCGCCGAAGCGCTCCACGTCCCGGAACCGCAGCGCCTGCGCGATCAGCGCGTCCAGGACGGAGCGGCGGTAGTCGTCCTCCGACTCGCCGCTCTTGCGGGAAAAAAAACGGATCTCCGCCATCTGCCCCACTTCGCTCACCGTCAGGATCTGCCGGTCGATCACAGCCGCCACGCGATCGACGGTCGCGGCAAACAGCGGGCGGCGAGCAGCGAACAGGAGCAGCAGCGCGACGAAGACCGCCGTTCTCCTGCCCGCTGGCCGCTGCCCGCCGTTCGCCGGCCGAGAAATCATGCGCTCGCTTCCCTCGTTCACCTTGACACCGCTCGACCCAAGTTCCTACAGTGGGCGGGCTCGGCAGCCGCAACTTCAGGCTGCTAAACCAGTTCCATGAAACTCGACCTCCACGACCACCGGCTCGACAGCCGCGCCCGCGAGGTGCTGCGGGAGATCATCCTCCAGCATATCGCGAGCGGGGAAGCCATCAGCTCGCGCTCCCTCTCCAAATCCGGGCGCTTCCAGCTCTCCCCGGCCAGCCTGCGCAACGTCATGGCCGACCTGGAAGACCTCGGTTATCTCTCCCACCCCCACACCTCGGCAGGACGCGTGCCCACCGACCGCGGCTACCGCTTCTTCATTGAATACCTCATGCAGCAGCGCCGCATCTCCCAGCGCGAGCGGGAAACCATCGACGACGAGGTCGGCCACGCCCACGAGATCGACGAGGTGCTGCAGCTCGCCTCCCGTCTGGTCAGCCGCCTCACCGACCAGGTGGGCGTCGTCTTCATGCCCACCCTCCTCCAGTTCACCGTGCGTAGCGTCGACTTCATCCTCGTCGGCGGCGACAACAAGATCATGTGCGTCCTGGTCGGGGTGAACGGCGTCGTGGTCAACCGCATCGTGGAGACGCGCCTCTCCTTCACCCGGGACGAGGTGGAGAAGATCGGCAAATACCTCACCGTCGAGTTCACCGGCATGACCCTCGACGCCATCCGCAGGCGCCTCATTCGCATGACCGAGGAGGAGCGGGCGCTGCACGACCAGATGCTGCAGAAAACCATCACCCTCGGCATCGAGACCGTGGGCGACGTGGCGCCGGTGGAACACGAACTGTATGTCGAAGGGGCGGCGTCGATCCTGACCAAGCCCGAGTTCGCCGATGCGGCCTCCATGCGCAAGACCTTCCTCGCTCTGCAGGAGAAGGAAAAGCTCGTGGAGATCCTCGAGTCGTGCCTCAGCGAGGACGGCCTGCAGATCCTCATCGGCGCGGAGAGCGATTTCACCCAGATGAACAACTTCAGCATCATCGCCCGCCGCTACGGCTCCCAGACCGGGCCGCTCGGGATGGTGGGCATCATCGGCCCGATGCGCATGGAATACGCGCGGATGGCGCCGCTGGTCGACTACATCGGCCGCGCGCTGAGCCGCAAGATCGAAGAACAGGAGCAGCAGCCGTGATGGACGAAGAGAACACGCCGAAAAACTCCGCCGGCGCGGACGACGACAGCTACGTGATCGAGGACACCGGCCAGTCCGTGGACGAGATCGAGCACGAGATGGAGCGCACCGCGAACGAGGCGATGCAGGAACAGACGGCCGCCGAGCCGGCCGCCGATCCTGCGGATGAGAAACGCCAGCTGCACGACCGCTATCTCCGCACCCTGGCCGACTTCGAGAACTTCCGCCGCCGCGCGGAACGGGAGAAGAGCGACTTTCACCGCTACGCGCTCACCGGTCTGATCAAGGACCTCCTCCCCGTCCTCGACAACTTCGACCGCGCCCTGGAGCACGCCGAGGAGGGGGACGACTTCCACAAGGGCGTCCTCATGATCTACAAGCAGCTCTTCGACGTCCTGAAAAGGAACGGCGTGCGGATCATCGAAGAGACCGGCGTGCCGTTCGACCCCAACATCCACGAGGCGGTCATCCGGGAAGAAGACCCCTCGGTCCCCTCTCACACCGTGACCGCGATCCTGCAGAAAGGCTACTTCCTCCACGACCGCCTGCTCCGCCCGGCCATGGCGAAGGTGGCGGTGGGGGGGCCGGAGTAGTGAAACGGTCGTCGGTTGTCAGCAGGTGCTGGTTCTACTGACAACCGATAACTGACAACTGCCAACTCGTCAGAATGCGAAACCTGAACCCCGCTGTTACGCTGTCCTAACCATGCCGAAGATCATCGGAATCGACCTCGGCACGACGAACTCGTGCGTGGCCGTCGTCGACGTGACGACGCCGCAGGTCATCCCCAATCGCGAGGGGAGCCGGACCACTCCGTCCGTCATCGGCTTCACCGAGGATGGCGAGCGGCTGGTCGGCCAGATCGCGAAACGGCAGGCCATCACCAACCCGTTCAACACCGTCTTCGCCATCAAGCGCCTCATCGGCCGCAAGTTCGACTCCGACGAGGTCGCCCATGCCAAGGCCATCCTCCCCTACCAGATCGTCCCCGCCCAGAACGGCGACGTGAAGGTCAGGATCCGCGACCGGGAGTACTCGCCGGAAGAGATCTCCGCCTTCGTGCTGATGGAGATCCGTGCCTTCGCCGAAGACTTCCTCGGCGAGCCGATCACCGAGGCCATCATCACCGTGCCGGCTTACTTCAATGACTCGCAGCGCCAGGCCACTCGCGATGCGGGAAAGATCGCCGGCCTGGACGTCCTGCGCATCATCAACGAGCCCACCGCCGCCGCGCTCGCGTACGGCCTGGACAACAAGCAGAACCAGATCATCGCCGTCTACGACCTGGGCGGCGGCACGTTCGACATCTCCATCCTCAAGCTCGAGGACGGCCTCTTCGAAGTCCTCTCCACCTCCGGCGACACCTACCTGGGCGGCGAAGACTTCGACAAGCGGGTCATGGACTGGCTCATCGAGAGCTTCGAGCGGGAGAGCGGCATCGACCTGCGCGATGACCGC
>DASYMJ010000018.1:0-6582 GCA_036009105.1 Thermoanaerobaculia bacterium
CAACGCCACCGGGACATCGGTCGAAGCCTGATTGGTCAGTGTGGCGGACTGGCCCTGTGCGGTGGCCGCGACGCCGGCGTCGATCGACAGCATGGCCGCGCCGAGGGTGATGCCGAGGCCGGAGCGCCCGGACTGAAGGGCCCAGACGGTGAGCGTCGCATCCCAGTACTTCGTGTCGAAGGCCGTGGTCACATCCGCCTGGATGGGATAGAGGTTGTCCTGAAAGCGGAACTCGCGATCGATCTGCTCGAAGCCTCGGCGCGATGCGGAGACGTAGCTGCCGGCCAGCTCCACCCGGCTGGCCAGCAGCCACTGCGCGGTGAAGCGTTGCAGCGTCTTGGATGACTCCAGCCCGAGGTCGCGCTCGACGTTCAGCTCGGTGCCGGTGGTGCTGCCCACCTCGGGGTCGATGCGCACGTCGGTCGAGAAGTTGCCGGCGTAGCCGCCCGCCGTGACGCTGAAGCGGGGGAAGAGCTCCTGCGCGGCGGCCGGGAGGGCGAAGAGAAGCAGCAGCAGGTGCACTCGCATGCGTGTCTTGACGATCAAAAGCGATGCCGGACACAATATCGGCATGCGGAAGTGCATAGGGACGGCACTCTTCCTGATGTTGCTCGGCGCCTCCGCCTCCGCCCAGCCGCTCACCTTCGACGGCCCCACCGCCGTGCAGAGCTTCGGCGAGCACCGCACGCTCGTGGTGGTGGACAGCGACGGCGACGGGCGGGCCGATCACCTCTTCCGCCTCTGGTCCGAGCGCGAGCTGCCGCGCGTCGACGAGGCGTTCGCCCGCGCTCATGTCGAGTTCGAGCCGCACCGCCTGCGCATCCTCGCCGACGGCCGCGAGCTCTGCCTCTCCCTGGGCGACCTGCCGAGCGAGCCGGGCGCCCTGGCCGGCTACGGCCTCAATCACGAGTGGGGCGGCGCGAAGGTGGCGCTGCACCGCATCGTGGTGGAGGGCGGCGTCGCGCGGTATGTCGCCGAGGCGGGCGCGGCGGACTGGCCGCAATGAGGCGGGCACGGCAGTATTGACTTTTCGGATTTCTCCTTTTTAGAATTTCCCCATCCGGATTTCAATCTTTTTAGGGGGAGAAATGCTCAAGCGATTCCTTGCACTCCTGGGTTCCCTTGCCTGCACCGGCTCTCTGCTCGCCGCTCCTTCCGCCACCGCCGCCGACCCCGGAACTTTCCACGGCCGCACCATCATCAAGTCGTATGACGAGCACCGCATCCTCATCGCCCTCGACTCCCGCGGCGCAAACAAAGCCGATCACCTCTTCCGCTTCTGGTCCGATCAGCCGCTGCCACTCATCGATCTCAAATTCGACGCCGCCTCGCTGCAGTTCTACGGCACGGAGCTCATTCTGGTGACGGACGACGACGCGATCGTGTATCGCTTCACCGTCGGCGGCAGCCAGCCGCACCAGTTCCGCCTCAGCGAGAACGCGGTGGCCACCGGCTACACCGGCTACGGCCTCAATCACCAGATGCCCTCCCCCGCTCCGCGCGCCGCCGCGAAGGGCGGCGGGGTCGATCCCGACCCTTCCCTGAGCTGCGACTTCGGCGACTGCGAGCAGCCGAGTTGGGAGTGGTACGGCAATGGGAACTGCACCTCCGGCGGCGTCGGCTCGACCTCCTGCAGCCTCAGCGTGGCCGGCGCCTCGTGCTCCACGTCCTGCGAGGCGGGCTACTACGCCTGCTGCACCTCGACCTTCGGCGGCATCAGCTGTACGTGCGTGCACAAGTAATGTAGGGCCGGCTCTCAGCCGGCCTTAATCGCGGCATCACCCTCGGGCCGGCTGGGAGCCGGCCCCACATGTATCATGCGCGCGCCCTCATGCGCGCAGTCCTCCTCTCCGCGTTCCTCCTCCTCTTCCTCGCCTTCAGCTTCCTCACCTGGCGCCAGCTCGTGCGCATCCATCCCCGGCACCGGCGCCTGATCACCACCGTCGCCATTCTTTGCAACCTGATGTGGCCGTTCTTCCCGCTGCTGAACGCGCGCACCGACTTTTCGCGCATCATCCGGGCGACGCTCGGGCCGCCATGGTTTGCCTGGATCACATTCTCCGTCTTCTACTCCGGCCTCCTCTTCCTGCTGGTGCTGGCCTGGCTGCCGTTCCGCCGCCGCCCGTTTCACGATTTCGCGCGCTGGCCGTCGCGCGTCTTCCTGATGCTGGTCCTCATCGGGAGCATGGTCGGCTTCTACCAGGCCATCGTGCCGCTGCGCGTCGAGCGGGTGCCGATCGCGATCGAGAACCTGCCGCCGGAACTGGTCGGCACGCGCCTCGCCCTCGTGGCAGATCTCCACGTCGGCCTCTTCACGCGGCCCTCACGCCTGCGGAAGATCTTCGCCACCACCGCCGCCCTCCAGCCGCGGGCCGTCTTCCTCCTCGGCGACATGCTGGACGACGATCCGCATTACATCCCCAAGCTGCTGACCGGCACCCGGTCGCTGCCGGCGGGCGTGCCGCTCTTCGCCGTCCTGGGCAATCACGAGATGTACGGCGCGCCGCGGGAGGTGATCGCCGGTCTGCGCGGCAGCCGCATCCGCCTGCTGGTGAATGAAGGCGCGCCTCTTGGGCGGCTCTGGCTGGCCGGCATCTCCGATTACGCCGGCCGCAACGCCGGCCTGCCGCCCGACTTCGAAGCCGCGCTGGCGCACCGTCCGCCCGATGCGATCCCGATCGTGCTCAGCCACCAGCCGAACGCGTTCGACGATGCGCGGAAGCGCAACCTGCCGCTCACCGTCTGCGGTCACACGCACGGCGGGCAATGCGGCATCCGGCCGCTGCACTGGTCGGTGGCCGGCCTCTTCCTGCCGTATCACATGGGGCTGTACCGGCGCGGCGCGGCGCAGCTGTACGTGAACACCGGCACGGGCTACTGGCTGCTGCCGTTCCGGCTGGGGATGACGCCGGAGATCACCCTGGTCGAACTGCGGCGGCGGGCCGCATAGGGCGGCCCGCCGCACGCTGCTCAGTAACGCCCATTGCGGATGTCTTCGATGCGGGTTGCGACGAACAGGCCGCTGCGCGTCCAGTCGCCGGTGAGCTCGACGCGGTCGCCCCGGCGAAGGTCGCCGATGTTGAGGCGCCCGCGGCGCTCGGCCCGCATGTCCACTTCGACGATGCGCCTGCTGCTGTCATCGCGCACCCAGACGGTGGAGCGGCGGGAGTCGACCCGGTCGACCGTGCCGCGCAGGGAGTTGTTGCGATAGCTGTCGGTGTAGCCGCCGCCGTCCGGCCAGCTCACGGCGTCGACGTAGACCGACCCGCCGCGGAAGACGCCGCCCAGGTTGATGGAGACGCCGACGCGGAGGTCGCGCGTGCGGTTGCGGACGTAGGAGTCCGGAACCCAGTAAGACTCGTTGCCGCGATCGAGCTGCACGCGGTAGCCGTTCCGCTCGTGGCTGAAGGAGCTGATGTGCCCCTGCATGGTGACGCGGTCGTTCTCGCGGTAGCCGCGGTTCGTTTCGGACTGACGCCGATCGTTGGAAGCGCGATACGTCTGGTCCTGATGACGGGAATCCGCAAAAGCGGACGTGGTGAGGAGGGCGGCCAGGGCCGCCGTGCCGGTGAGCTTCACTGCATATGCACTCAGGGATTTCATTGTTTTCTCCAGTCGTGACCGACGACGTTACCGCTCCTCCATCGCAACCAGCCTGCCACTTTTGCTGGCGTGCAGTTCGTGACATGGGCGTGCAATTCGTGCTGCCGGCGAAACATTCAGAGCTCCCCGCGCGTCCATTGCATCGACTGGCAAACATCACATCGACCGACCGACGACATTCACCCCACGCCAGCCACATACAGGAGATCCAACCCATGAAGAAGTTCGCAACCGGCATTGCAGCAGTCACGCTGTTGGGAGCGACGCTCGCGTTCGCGGCGCCGCACGATGGTGGTGGTGAGGGCCGGGGCCACGGCAAACGCGGTGGCTTCGACCAGAAGCTGGCCCAGGAGCTGGGCCTCAGCGATGCGCAGAAGGAACAGATCCGCGCCATCCGCAAGGACTCCTACGAGCAGAACAAGGCGTTCTTCGAGCAGTCCCGCGCGACGATGAAGCAGCTGTGGGACGCCAAAGAGGCGAACGACACGGCGAAGCTCGACGCGCTCAAGCCGGCGCTCGACGCCCAGCGCGCGCAGATGCAGCAGATCCGCGCCGCCGAGGAGGCCAAGATCGCGACGGTGCTGACCGCCGAGCAGAACGCGAAGTGGCAGCAGCTGAAGGCGGAGCGCGCCTCGCGCCACCGCGACCAGCAGTAAGTAGCAGTCAGTACGGAGAAAGGAGGCGGCGACGCCTCCTTTCTCCATTTCATCACGGCGCCAGCGCCGCGAGCGCGCTCAGCGTCTCGCCGCAGCTGGCCTCGATCTTCATCGACGCCAGCTCGTCCGCGCGCGTGGGGCCGATGTTGACGATGGCGATCGGCACCCCCCGCTCCGCCGCCCGCTTCGCGAAGCGGAAACCGGACCACACCGTGAGCGACGATCCGGCCACCAGCAGCGCATCCGCTTCATCGACCCGGTTCATCGCGTAACGCACTTTCTCCGGCGGCACCGACTCGCCGAAGAAGACCACGGCCGGCTTGAGCACGCCGCCGCACCGCTCGCACTCCGGCACCCGGAACCCGCCGATGACCTCCGCGCCGACGTTCGCATCGCCGTCCGGCGCAAAGTCGGCCTCGTCCGCGCGCAATACGTCCCACCTCGCCCGCTCCAGCCATTGGCCGTTCATCACCCGCATCCGCTCCTGCACCTCACCGCGCGGGAACTCCCCCGGGCAATCGAGACAGACCACCACCCGATTGCGCCCATGCAGCTGCACCACCGCCCGGCTCCCCGCCTCCTGATGCAGGTCATCGACGTTTGCGTGATCAGCTGATGGACTTTCCCCCGCTCCTCCAGCGCGGCAATGGCCCGATGCGCGTCATTCGGCCTCGCCGCCGCAAACCGCGGCCACCCCCGATAGGAGCGCGCCCAGTAAAACCGCCGCACCTCCGCCGACCGGACGAAGGAGCTGTAGTAGATCGGCTTGTGCCGCGTCCACGCCCCACCCGGGCTGCGGTAGTCCGGAATCCCCGACTCCGTGCTGCACCCCGCCCCGGTGAGGACGACGAGCCGCTTCGCGCGGGCCACGAACTGGTGCAGGTTCACGGGGGAAGGGAACACGGGCGGGAGGGCGGGGCTTCCGGGAGCCGCGCGCGTTACCATGGACAGCAGACAGATCAACCGTGACCCAGGCACTCTTTCTCGCACTCTTATCCGTCGCCGTACGCTTTTCGGCTCCGGTGCGGTACCCCTCGCCGGCAGGCCAGGTCGTCCTCGTGCACGACCTCAATGGGGATGGACGCCCTGAGATCATTGCCTCGGGCAACCATGTGGACGAGCTGTCGGAGCTGCCGATCCTGGTCAACCGCGGGGACGGCACCTTTGCGGCGGCGCCCCCGGTCGAAACGGGACTGGGCGAAACGCTGCAGGACGCCGGCGATTTGAACGGCGACGGCGTTGCGGATCTCCTCGCGTCGAACTTCTGGGGGAATGGCCTCTCGGTCTACCGCGGGCGCGGCTCCTTGCAATTCGAGCAGCCCGATTTCCGCGAAACGGCGACGCACGGCGGCCCCTCCTGGATCACCGACTACGACGGCGATGGACTGCCCGACCTGGTGAGCCTGTCCTTCGGGTCCGGCAATCCCGTCCGCGTCCATCTGTTCCGCGGGCGCCACGATGGAACGCTGGCCCCCAGGATCACCTTCGAGACCGGCTTCGCAAACGGCGCATCACCATCCTTGCGGCGGATCAACGGATCCGTCGAGCTGCTGGTGGCCGAGCACTCGGCACATCTGGGACTCTTCCGTCTCACCGCCGGAGGCATCTCGATCCGGACCATTCCCATCAGCCCTGACTTCGACCTGAGCTGTACTTTCGCCGATGTGAATGGCGACGGGGTGGCCGACATCATCGACACCACGGACGGCGAGCTCGGAACGGAGCAGCTGTTCGTGACCATCGGCACCGCGGACGGCGGCTTCGGCCAGCGGCGGCAGATCGAGCAGCCGCGGCATGTGGCCTTCCCCGACGTCGTGCACGGCGGCGACATGGACGGCGACGGGAACCTGGATCTGATCGTGAGCGATTTCCGCATGACCAGCCTCTACCTGTTTCGGGGAGACGGCACCGGTCGATTCGAGGAGGGCGCGGCCCTCGATGCGGGCGGTCCGGTGAACGACTTCAAAATCGCCGACCTGAATGGGGATGGGCGTCTCGACGTCGTCACCGCGAACAACGACCACTCGATCTCCGTCCTGATCAACAACGGCCCCTCGGCGCCACCGAGACGCCGCGCCATCAGCCGATGACCGTCTACCAGCTCCCCCGTACCGACTGGTAGTCGAACAGCGCGTCCGAGTACTCCTGCTCCAGCGGCGAGTCGGCGACCCCTCCGAGCTCCACGCGCGGGCGCGGCTGGGCGGGGGCGCGGCGCTGCGGAGAGACGTCCTGCGCGGTCTTGTACGGGATGGGCGGCGCGGGCATGTCGGGAGCAATGCCGCTCATTTTGGCGAGGACGAGGCTCTCCGCCTGGAGCTGGGAG
>DASYMJ010000019.1:0-4325 GCA_036009105.1 Thermoanaerobaculia bacterium
GCGCGAAATCGGGGCGCTCCTCCAGGAGCAGCCGCACGCCTTCCTCGCCGTCCCGCGCGGTGGTCACGCGGTGGCCGAGGCGGGAGAGCTTGAGGCGGAGCAGGTCGCGGACGTCGGAGTTGTCCTCCACGATGGCGATCCGCCGCGCGGCGAGCGGCTGGTGGGACCCGTGCTCGGCCGCCCGGAGCGGCGCATCCGCCGTACCGTCCACCAGCAGCGGCAGGCGGACCACGAACTCGCTCCCCTTCCCCACCCCGGCGCTCTTCGCCTCCACGCTCCCCTGATGCAGCTGCACGAGATTGCGCACCAGGGCCAGGCCGATGCCCATGCCGCCCTGGGCCCGCCCGATGGCGTTCTCCGCCTGGGCGAAGAGCTCGAAGATGCCGCCGATGCGCTCCGGCGCGATGCCAACGCCGTCATCGGTCACGCGCACCTGCGCCTCCTCGCCGGCCCGCTCCAGGATCAGCGTGACGTGTCCGCCTTCCGGGGTGTACTTGATGGCGTTGGTCAGGATGTTGCCCACGATCTGGTCGAGGCGCACCGGATCGGCGTTGACCAGCAGCGGCTCCTCCGGCAGCTTCAGGGCGAGCGCCACCCCCTGCCGCCGGGCGGACGGCTCGCAGACGGTGAGCGTCTGGCGCAGCATGCCGCGCAGCTCGATGCGCTGCGGCTTGAGCACGATCTTCCCGGCCGCCACCCGGGACAGATCGAGCAGGTCGTTCACCAGCCGGGTCAGGTGGCGCGACTGCCGCTCGATGAGGTCGACGTATTCGCCTTCCAGCGTGCCGTCGTCCCCTTTCATCTGGGAGGCGAGCAGGATGGCGCCGAGAGGGTTGCGCAGCTCGTGACCGAGGACGGCCAGGAAGCGGTCGCGCTCGTGGACGCGCTCCTCGAGCTGCTCCATCAGGTCGCGGATGTCGTACTGCCGCCTGCGGGCGCGCAGGGCCGAATGCGCGGCGCTGACCAGGCTCTTGATGCGCACCGGCCGGTCCACGAAAGTCACGTTCGTGCGGCCGCCCATCAGCGCCATCGGCCGCTGCTTGGCGCCGGCGTCGAGCGGCAGCGGGCTGGTGAGGATCACGACCGGGATCTCCGACCAGGGCGGCTGCGCGGAGAGCGTGCGCTTGAGCTCGAGGCCGCCGTCCGCGTGGAGCGCCTCCTCCGTCACCAGGATCGCGCCGGCGCCGTTGGGGACGCGCAGGCAGACGTCGTGGACGTCCCTGCACGCGACGCAGTGCAGCCCGGCACTGCTCAATTGCGTGCACATCAGCTGCGCGTCGCGCCCGATGGGCGCCGCGATCAGCAGCAGGTCGGACCGGTCGTCGCTCACCCCGCCCCCTCCGGGCTGGCCAGCGTCTTTTCGTAGTTCGGGATGCCGGTGAGCACGCCGCGGTAGTTCTCCAGCGCCTCCCCGATGTGCAGCCCCTCGGAATCCATGGTCATGGAGCGGATCGCCGTCTCGTGCGGGCCGCTCCTCTTCTTCACCACCGAGAGCGCCTTGTGAATCCGCCCCCGGGCCTCGAAGTAGCGCAGCAGCACGACGCAGTCGGCCAGGTAGCTCACGTCCACCGTCGACTGCATGTTGCCCACGAGCCCGTGCTGGGCGAAGACCAGGATGGTGGCCACGCCGTGCTGCCCCAGGTAGCTGAGCAGCTCGTGCAGGTGGAGCAGCAGGAACTTCTCTTCCGGCACGGCGTTGAGGTAGCCGTTCAGGCTGTCGATGATCACGATGCGCGCGCCGTTCTCCTCCACCGACTGGCGGACCAGATGGGCGAACTCCCCCGGCTGCAGCTGTGCCGGATCCACCTGATACAGCTTGATCAGGCCCTTCTCCACCAGGTCCCCCACCGGCAGCCCGAGGGAGGCGGAGCGGTTGAAGAGGCTGTTCCTGCTTTCCTCGAAGATGAACATCGCCGCCTGCTCGCCCCGTTTCGCGGCGGCGACGGCGTACTGGGAGGAGAGGGCGGACTTGCCCGAGCCGGCCGGGCCCATGATGACCGTGCTCGTGCCGCGATCGACGCCGCCGCCGAGCATCTTATCCAGCGCCTCGATGCCGCTGGCGAACTGCTCGCGCTTCGTGTCGGAGCGATGCTCCGCGGCGACGAGGCGCGGATAGACCACCAGACCCCCGGTCACGATGCTGAAGTCGTGGTAGCCGTCCCGGAAGTTCAGGCCGCGGACTTTGATCAGCTGCAGGCGCCGTCGCGCCGCGCCGTAGAGCGGGGTGTAGCGCTCCAGCTCCAGCACGCCGTGAGGCACGCTCTGCAGCTGGATGTCCTGGAACTCGGAGGTGCGGTCGTCGAGGCAGAGCACCGTCACGTCGCGGGTGGAGAAGAACTGCTTGAGGGCCAGGATCTGCTTGCGGTAGCGGAGGCCGTTCTGGGCCAGCAGGCGGATCTCGCTGAGGGAGTCGAGGACGATGCGTTTGGGGCGAAGGCGGTCCACTTCCAGCAGCATGGCCCGGACGGTCTCGCCCAGCTCGATCTCGCTCGGATAGAAGACCGTCGACTCCTCTTCCTGCAGCGCCTCCTCGCGCACCATCTGCTCGAAGATCTCGATGCCGTCGAGGGACCAGTTGTGGGACCGGGCCACGGCCTGCAACTCATCGCCCGACTCGGAAAGCGTGATGTACAGCCCCTTTTCGCCCTGCCGCACGCCTTCCAGCAGGAACTGCAGACCGAGCGTCGTCTTCCCCACCCCGGGGTCGCCCTGGACGAGATAGACGCGGTTGCGCGGAAAGCCCCCCAGGAGGATGTGATCCAGCCCCGTGATGCCGCTTGCTGCCACTTGAGTCGTCGTCATAGGTACCGCCCGATTCGAAATTCTTGGGCGGTCCCTAGTCAAACTTCGTGCCGACCTCGGACGGAAGGGAGGACCGGTCGTTTCGACCGGCCTTCCCTTCGGTAGGCAATCACTGAATCGAGGTCAGGTCGAGGCGCGAAACGAGCCCGTTGCCGCTGTTGAACTCATCCTGCCGGACGAGCGCGCCGGAGACGGTGTCGTACCACACGATGCTGTAGGAGACGGAGGCGCTCGTGGCGCCCTGCGTCGACTTGTACTTCACCGTGTCGAACAGGCCGCCGGCCACGCTCAGGCTCTCGTGCACGGCGAGAACTTCGCCGGTGTCCGCCGGCCGGTTGTAGACCGTCGTGCCGCCGCCCGGCACGCCGCTCACCGTCGTGGTCTGAACCGAGGCGTTCACGGGGAACTTGGCCCCGGCGCAGAACGTCATCGGCCCCACGGCGACCGCCGGATTGAACGTAATGTCGGTATTGATCGTCGCGCCGAAGCCGCCCACGCTCACCGTGGCCTTGCTCAGCATGTGCGTCACCGCGCGCACGTCGCCCTGCATCACGAAGTCGACCGTGGTGTCGATCTTCTCCGCGGTGCCGCCCGCCGTGGCGTCGTCATGAAGCACGGTCTGGGTGGCGCTGTCGCCGATCACCGTCTGCTGGGAGCTGTAGCTGTTGTCGCTGGCGCGGTAGCCGAGCTTGAGGCCGGCGCGCATGAAGGGCAGGGTGACGCACTGGCCGGAGGGGTTCCCGCCGGGGTTCCCGCCCGGATTGCCGCCGGCCGCGGCGGTGGAGCGCGCGCCGGGGATGTACACCGCGTCGCCGGAGCGGTTGTCCACCACCGAGGCGTAGGCGGTGTAGGTGTTGCTGCCGCTGCCGCTGACGGCCAGGGAGGCGGAAGCGGTCCCCCCCGCGCCGAGGTAGTCGAAGAGGTTGAGCTGCGTCTGCATGTTGCCGTCGAGGTGGAGCGCCCTGCTGTTGATGGCCGAGCCGTCCGGCCGCTTGAGGGTCAGGGTCAGGTCGAGAGGGCTGGAGCTCAGGTTGAAGAAGCCGACGTTGGTCCGGTAGCCGGAGTCGCTCAGGCCGGAGAAGAGCGAGGTCGCGCTGCCCGGCAGTGCCTGGGCCGGCGAGACGGCCGGGATGTCCTGCCCGAAGGTGCCGGCGCCGGACTGGTTGTAGGTGCGCGAGGTGACGAGCAGCTGCCCCGAGCTCTGGATGCGCAGCGCGCCGGAGACGTTGTCCAGCCCGAAGGTGCGCAGCATGATGTCCTCCAGCGAGAGGAGCTCGCCGGGGCCGACGGCGACGGTCTTCGTCACCGGCGTCGGGTTGGGCGTGTTGCCCGGATAGTAGGTGAGGGTGAGCACGCCGCCGTTGTCGTCATCATCATGCGCGCCGCTGAGGTTGAAGATGCGGACGTCCGAGCGCCACTGCGAGCCGCCGGCACCGGCCACGCGCGCCACGGCCGGGATGGCCAGATCGCTGGAGGCCTCGCTCTCCCGCGCGGCGACGATGGCGATCGGGTCGCCGGTCCGG
>DASYMJ010000020.1:0-6198 GCA_036009105.1 Thermoanaerobaculia bacterium
AGAGCCGGCCCTACATTTTTAATATCCGGCGGAGGTTCTCCATGTGCACGCTGAACGCCTTCCCCCGCGCGGCCAGGTCGGTGGCGGGGTGGCGCTCGCCGGTCAGCACCTCGCGGGCGCGCAGCACGCCGAGGTCGGCGATGGGGGCGAGCTTTTCCCAGCGGCGCTCCACGAATCCCAGCGGCATGCGGTGGCGGGGGCGGATGACCACCACGCGATTCGCCAGATGGGCCGGGATCACGTGGTCGCCGTCGAGGTTGCTGCGATAGAGGCCGCCTTCGCTCTCCCCCTTGGAAGCCAGCAGCACCACCATGTCGCAGCCGCGGTCGAGGAGCGCCTCGTAGGGCGCATTGTCCGACCAGCCGCCGTCGCCGTAACGCTCGCCGTCGATGAGCGGCGTGTGCGTGTAGAAGGGGGGGAGGTAGTTGCTGGCCAGCAGCAGGCGGAAGGGGTCGAGTGACGCGGTCACATCAGCGATCACGTTCCGGCGGTCGCGCAGGCGGGTGAGCGAGACGTAGAGCGGCAGGCCGGCCGCGATCCGCCCGGCGCTGATGTAGCGGCGGAAGGCGCGGTCGTGCAGGCGCTGCCAGACGAACGGGGAGTGGCCGTCCGGCGCGAAGAGGTTGCGCAGATCGACCGAGGGCATGCGCGAGAAGAAGCGCCAGTAGAGCCGCAGCTTCTGCCAGTTGCCGGCGGCGACGGCGGCCGCGTTCCAGGAGCCGGCGGAGACGCCGAGGCACATCGCCGGCACGATGCCGAGCGCGTAGAGCGTCTCCACCGCGCCGACCTGGAAGGCGCAGCGCGACGCGCCGCCGGAGAAGAGGAACCCGACCCGTCGCGCGTTGCGCAATCGCTCCAGCGTCTCGTTCATGACAGTGCGCGGAACCCGGTCTCCGTCCGGGGCAGCGCCTCGCGGTTGCGATCGAGGCGGGTCACGATCCACTGCTCGCCGCGCCGCTCGATCTCCACCACCACCGAGGCCCATATCCCGCCGTCGAGATTCTCGCTCCAGCGGAACTTGAGGCCGCGCCAGTCGGCCACCCGCTCCTCGCGCAGGAACCGCTCCGCCATCTCGATGAGCTCGGGGCCGCTTTTGTGGTCGCAGGGCATGGCGCCTCAGGCGTGCACGCCGGGTGCCTCGTGCCCCGAGCGCGCCACGTACTCCAGGTAGGAGCCGCCGTACAGGTGCGGCTCCTCGCCGAGCTCGAGCACGCGGTTGGCCAGGCCGCGCAGGAACGTGCGGTCGTGGGAGACGAAGAGCATGGTCCCCTCGAAGTCCTTCAGCGCCTCCACCAGCATCTCCTTGGTGGCCAGGTCGAGGTGGTTGGTCGGCTCGTCGAGGACGAGGAAGTTGGGCGGATCGAGGAGCATGCGGGCGATGACGAGGCGCGACTTCTCGCCGCCGGAGAGGGAGCGGATCTTCTTGTCCACGTCGTCGCCGGAGAACTGGAACGCGCCGAGGAGGTTGCGCAGGACGCCGACGCCTTCCAGCGGGAAGTCCTTCTGGATCTGTTCCCACACGGTGAGGTCGGGATCGAGCAGGTCGAGCGACTGCTGGGCGAAGTAGCCCATCTTCAGGCTGGCCCCGAGGCGGACCTTCCCCTCGTCCGGCGTCAGCGCGCCGGCGACCATCTTCAGCAGCGTCGACTTGCCCGCGCCGTTCTTCCCCATCACGCACCAGCGCTCGCCGCGGCGGACGTGGAAGTCGAAGCCGTCGTAGATCGTGCGCGAGCCGAAGCGCTTGCCGACGCCGTCCAGCATGGCGACGTCATCGCCGGAGCGCGCCGGAGAGCGGAACTCGAACTTCATCGCCCGGCGCTTCTTGGGCGGCTCGATGCGCTCCTGCTTTTCCAGCGCCTTGATCCGGCTCTGCACCTGCGCCGCTTTCGCGGCGTGGGCGGAGAAGCGGTCGATGAAGCGCTGCTCCTTGGCCAGCTTGGCCTGCTGCCGGGCGTACTGCGCCTCCTGGTTCGCCTCGCGCTGCTCGCGCTCGCGGACGTAGAACTCGTAGTCGCCGGAGTAGGTGATGATGTCGCCCTCGTCGATCTCCAGGATCTTGGTGACGATGCGGTTCATGAAGTCGCGGTCGTGCGAGGTCATGAGGATGGTGGAGGGGACCGACCTCAAGAACTTCTCCAGCCAGAGGATGGACTCGATGTCGAGGTGATTGGTCGGCTCGTCGAGGAGCAATACATCGAAGTTGCCGAGGAGGATGCGGGCCATGGAGACGCGCATCTTCCAGCCGCCGGAGAGCGCGCCGACGTCGCCGTCGATCTGCTCGTCGCTGAAGCCGAGGCCGTGCAGGACCTCCCGGGCTCTGGCCTCCAGCTCGTAGCCGCCGAGGTGCTGATACTCCTCCTGCACGTGGCCGAAGCGCTCCAGGATCTTTTCCAGCTCGTCCGCACGGCCGGGGTCGGACATGGCCTGCTCGAGCTCGATGAGCTCGTGATGGAGGTCGCCGGCGCGGCCGCTGCCGGCGATGGCCTCATCGAGCGCGGGGCGGCCGGACATCTCGTCCACTTCCTGCTTGAAGAGGCCGATGGTGACGCGCCTGGGGACGGTGACGGCGCCGTCGTCCGGCGCCTCCTCGCCGGTGATCATGCGGAAGAGGGTGGACTTGCCGGCGCCGTTGGGGCCGACCAGGCCCGCTTTCTCGCCCGGATTGAGCTGGAACGAGGCGTCGACGAAGAGCACCTGCTTCCCGTACTGCTTGGAGACGTCGGAGAAGGAGATCATGCGGGGCGGGAAACAGGGCAGGACCGCCGCGTCTTCCGGGGGCGGCGCAGTCGCTGGTTGCTGGTTACTTGCGCCGCAGCGTGTCCACCAGCAACCAGCAACCAGCAACTCCGCAAAGGGAACGCCTTTCGCATGCACACCGGGCATGGCTCGGGGATGGGAAAGCAAGTCAGTCGAGTCGCAGATCGAGGATCGGCGGGAAGCGCCGGCATATCGGGATGCCGGCGACGCGGCAGCGGAGGAGCTGTCGCGGCGCCGGAAGCGGGAGAGCGTGGAGCTGTCGCGGCGGCGGGTCGTCAGGGAGCTGGAGACGAGCCGCTCAGCCGTGCATCGCACCGCGCTGGAGAACGCGCTGCATCACCTCGATGACGAGCTGCGCCGGATCGACGGCGACTGACGCGGCCCGCGCGATTGCGGCGCCGGATGGGTCCGCTCCTGCGGATGGAACGACCGCAGAGGCTGGCTCTCCGTGTAGTCGAACCCTTCCACGCGGCGGCGTGGCACGGACTTGCGGATCAGCTTCTCCAGGGCCCGCACGTTCGCCTCGTCTTCCGACGTGACGAAGCTGATTGCATCGCCCACCGCCTCCGCCCGCCCGGTGCGGCCGATGCGGTGCACGTAGTCCTCCGGCTGGGGCGGAAAGTCGAAGTTCACCACGTGCGAGATGCCGGCCACATCGATGCCGCGCGCGGCGATGTCCGTGGCCACGAGCACGCGCGCGCGCCCGTCGCGGAAGGCCGCGAGCGCTGCGGTGCGCTGGCTCTGCGAGCGGTTCGAGTGCAGCGTGGCGGTGGGGATCTTCGCCGCGGCGAGCTTGCGCGCGATCTTGTCCGCGCCGTGCTTGGTGCGGGAGAAGACGAGCACCGAGTCGAGGTTCCTGTCGCGCAGGAGGTGCAGCAGGAGGTCGATCTTGCGGCTCTTCGACACCGGATAGAGCGCCTGCTCGACCGTGTCCGCCGGGTTGATGCGCCGGCCGATCTCCACGAGCTGCGGGTTGTGCAGCATCTCGCCCGCGATGCGCTCGATGTCCTTGGAGAGGGTGGCCGAGAAGAGCAGCGTCTGCCGCTGCTTCGGCAGCGCGGCGATCACCTTGCGGATCTGGGGGAGGAAGCCCATGTCCAGCATCCGGTCCGCCTCGTCGAGGACGACGAACTTCACGTCGGAGAGGGTGATGTGGCGCTGGTTCATCAGGTCGAGCAGGCGGCCCGGCGTGGCCACCAGGATGTCGACGCCGCGGCGCACGGCCTGGATCTGCGGGGTCTCGCCCACGCCGCCGAAGATGGTCACGCAGCGGAGGGGGAGGTGCCTGGCGAACAGCCGGACGTTCTCGTCGATCTGCGCGGCGAGCTCGCGGGTGGGAGCGACGATGAGCACGCGCGGCGTGCGGCGGCCGTGTTGCGGCGCGCGGCCGAGCAGCTCCAGCAGCGGCAGGACGAATGCGGCCGTCTTGCCGGTGCCGGTCTGGGCGATGCCGATGAGGTCGCGCCCTTCGAGCACGTGGGGCATCGCGGCGGCCTGAATGGGCGTGGGAGCGGTGTAACCGGCGTCATCGACGGCGCGGACAATGTGAGAAGAAAAGCCAAATCGTTTAAACGGCATGAGTTATGGGCAACCGGAGAGGGGTGGCGATTATTCTCAGCGGGCGGCCGGCCTCAGCCGGGCCGGACGGGCTGAAGCCCGTCGCCGCATTTCTCAGCGCGCGGCCAGCAGGTTTCCCACGATCACGATCGCAGGAAGGATCAGCGAGGCGAACGCGGCCAGCGGCCGCGCCTTCAGCTCCCCCACCTCATTCACCTCCGGGCGCGACGGCACCTCGTCCAGCATGTAGGCGAGGGTCGGATCGCTCGGCGAATAGAGCAGCGGCTCGAGCGCCTCGTCCTCCAGCCGGTCCGTCATCGAGGTGCGCGATTTCACCTCCCGCTGGGAGCCGTCGTACGCGGTGAAGCGGAACGTCAGCTCGTAGACCCGGCGCTTGTTCACCGTCGTATTCGTCGCCCGCCGGTTCACCAGTTTCCCCTCCGCCAGCACGCCGTCCGCGAGGAGCCGGGCCCGCTTGCGGCCGAGACGCATGGTGAAGACGACGATGGAGAGGCCGATGATGGGGAAGACCAGGACGAAGAGCACGAAGGGGCCGAACATCTTCCGGCGCATCCCCTCGATGCGCGACTGCCTGGGGTCATCCGTGCGGTACTGCACCACCACCAGATCGCCCGGCTCCACGCTCCGCCCGGTGGTGTAGGAGACGCCCTCGTAACGCTGTCCGATCACGGCGAACGAATAGTGGTTGGCCATCACGCGCGTCTTGTTCTCCGAGGCGCCGGTCTGCTCCACGCTGGTGACTCTGCCGCCGGCCATGGCGATCGGGCCGCGGAAAGTGAACGGCAGCTCCGCGTTGCCGACGAAGACCCAGAAGAAGATGGAGCTGAAGCCGAGGATGAACCAGCCGATCTGCGATCCGACGCCGAGGGTGGTCAGGATGCGCAGCGAAAGGGGCACCCGGCGCGGCGCGGGAGGGAAGTGCATTGAGAAATATTAACGCGGGTAGGGATCAGCCCGCCGCGGTCACCCCTCCTGTATGGCAAAGCAACCGAACATCCTCCTCTTCATGGTCGACGAGCTGCGCTACCCGCCGGTCTACGACGGCCCGGAGCTGCGCGAGTGGATGCGCACGAACCTGGTGGCGCAGCAGCTTTTCCGTGAGACGGGCGTGGAGCTGGACCGGCACTACGCGATGTCCAGCGCCTGCGTGCCGAGCCGGGCCTCGATCTTCACCGGCCAGTACCCCTCGCTGCACGGCGTCAGCCAGACGGACGGGATCGGCAAGAACGCGTGGGACCCGGGCATGTTCTGGCTCGATCCGGACACGGTGCCGACCATGGGCGACTGGTTCCGCACCGGCGGCTACGAGACGCACTACAAGGGCAAGTGGCACGTCTCCTTCGCCGACATCCTCGTGCCGGGGACGAAGAGCTCGCTGCCGTCGAACAACGACGACGGCGTGCCGTACCCCCAGAACGTGGAGACCTACCGGGCGGGCGACCGGCTCGACGACTACGGCTTCACCGGCTGGATCGGCCCCGAGCCGCACGGCAGCGCGAAGGCGAACTGCGGCATGGTGCGCGACCCGCACTTTGCGGCCGAGACGCGGCGCCTGATCGACGAGCTGGAGGCGCGCAAGGACGAGGACACGCCGTTCCTCATCGTCAACTCGTACACCAACCCGCACGACATCGTCTTCTTCGGCCTCAAGTGGGAGCAGTTCGGCTTCCCCTTCACGGACGGCACCATCCCCCACATCCCGGAGCCGCCGACCCGCGGGGAGGACCTCTCCACCAAGCCGGCCTGCCAGCAGAGCTACGTCGACAACTACCCCAAGATGTTCCTCCGCCAGCCGACCATCGAGCTCTATCGCCAGTTCTATTACTACCTGCAGAAGCAGGTCGAGGCGCACATCCAGTCGGT
>DASYMJ010000021.1:0-11004 GCA_036009105.1 Thermoanaerobaculia bacterium
ACGCTGGGACTGGGCACGAACCGGGAGCTGCTCGTCGGCGTGGAGGACGTTCTCCCCTCCTCCGCGAAGGCGGAGCCGGAGCTGCACGCCTATCTCGATCCGCGCCTCGCGCCGGGCTACATCGCCTGGACGCTCGACGACGGCGAAGAGGTGCACGTGGGCGTCGCCGGCTACCGCGAGCGCTTCGATCCCGTCTCCTCGCTCGCGAAGTTCCGCGCTTCCATCGGCGAAACGCGCAAAGCCGTCGAGCGCCGCGGCGGACTGATCCCCGTCGGCGGCATCCTGCGCAAGCTGGCCAATGAGCGCGGCCTGCTCGTGGGGGACGCGGCGGGCGCCGTCTCGCCGCTCACCGCGGGCGGCCTTGACGCCGCCATGCGCCTCTCCACGTTCGCGGCCGAGGTGATTGGGGCTTACCTCGAGACCGGCGATGCGCGCGTGCTCGCCGCGTACACCGGCGACCGCTTCCGGGCCCGCTTCATGACCCGGCAGTGGATGCGGCGCGCCCTCCGCGCGGTCGAGCATCCGCTGACCATGGAGCTGGCCTGCGCGCTGCTGCGCACGCCGCCGCTGCGCGCCGTGGCGGCGCACGTCTTCTTCAGCCGCGGCGGCTCCTTTCCGAACATCGCGCCGCTGCGCGCGACCGCTGGTTAGGAACACCGCGGCCATCGACGGAAGGTAGGCCGAGGCTTTGCCAACCGGCGCCGCGGGCCATGCCCACCCGCTAGTCCACCGCGACCGTGACCGTCTGCCCATCCAGCACCACCACCGGATAGCTGCCCGCCACCTTCGAGGCCGGGTCGAGCACCTCCAGCACGAAGCTGCCGGCCGGCACGTTCAGCGCGCGGTCGAAGATGGGGATCGGCCCCAGCCCCGGCCGGGTCAGCCGGCCGCGCACGTGCTGGCCGCTCCGCGACTGGATGACCACCGTCCCGCCGCGCGTCATCACCACCCGCACCTCCGGGCCGGGGGCGACGAGCGAGGCGCCCATCTGGGCGTAGCCCTGCGAATGCACGGTGAGCTGATACGTTCCCGGCGCGACGAACACGCGCGCGATGCCGTCGTCCGCCGTGCTGGTGGTGGAGAAGACCGTCTGGTGGCCGTCGGAGACGCTGACGTACGCCTCCAGCGGCCGCCCGTTCACCGCATCGACAACGCGCACCAGCGAAGCCTCGGCCGGCTCGAGCTGCAGCTCGACCGGCGGCGGCTGCCCGCCGGTCACCGTTACGTCGCGGGTCACCGGCTGGTAGCGCGCGCGCTGCGTGCGCAGCTGCACCGTGCCGTCGCCCTCCACGTCGATGACGAACGCGCCGCTGGAGTCGGTGGTGGCCTGCGCCCCCGACGCATCGATGAACACCAGCGCCTCGGCCAGCGGCGCGGAGGTGCGCGCGTCGACGACGTGGCCGCGGATGGAGGAGCCGCGCACGTCGATGTCGTGCCGCGCGTCGCCGGCCACCGTGAGGTCCTCCTTGAAGATGCTGGAGCCGTTCATCATCCGCACGCCGATGGAGTACGCGCCGGCGGACAGACCGGCGGCCTCGTATTCGCCGCTCCGCGCCTCGGCGAAGATGAACCCCTGGTTCTGCCGGTCGGCCGGCTGGAAGGTGACGAAGGCGTTCGTCAGCGGCTTGCCGCCGCGCGTGACCCGGCCGCGCACGGTGTAGCCGCCGCCGAACACGATCTCCACCGGCGCCGCGGTGCCGTTCACCACGTCGACGCTCTTCATCGGACTCTGGCGCATCGGCGTGCCGAACACCCGGGCCGAGACGCTCACGCTGCCGTCCGGCAGGCCCTGCAGCGTGAAGTTGCCGTTCGGATCGGGACGCGCATTCGCGCTGCCGAAGGAGGAGCCCTGCCCCCAGGCGCTGATCGAGGTCTGCTGCAGCTCCTCCGGGGTGAGGCCGGTGACGCGGCCGGTGATGGCGCCGCCGCGCTTGAGGGTGATGGTCACGCCGGCGGAGGGGTCGACGCTCTCCGCCCGCGCGTCGATGTAGCCGGCCTTGGAGACGACGACGGTGAGCGGCGTATCGGCCAGGTTGCCGATGCGGAACACGCCGTCGCTGTCGGTGCGGTTCTGGCCGTAAGCGGGGTACATGCCGATCTGCTGGCGCACCTCGGCGGCGGCTATCGGTTGCCCGCTCTCGTCCACCACGCGCCCGCGCAGCTCGCGGCCGCGCACCAGGTCGATGTCCAGCCGGGTCTCTTTCGCCGCGCTCACCTCGATGCTCTTCCGCTGCTGGACGAAGCCGTCCTTGCTGAAGGAGATGGCGCGCTCGCCGGGAGCGAGGGAGTCGAGCAGGTAGTCGCCGTTCGCGTCCGTCACCGCCTGCGCCTGCCCGCGGTCGGACATCATCATGGGGCTGGTGTTGTCCTGCACCCTTACCGAGGCGCCGCTGACCGGCGAGCCGCCGGAGGTCACCCGGCCGGCCAGGCGCGCGCCGCGCTCCAGCTTCACTTCCACCCCTTCGATGTTCTTCCCCTCCTCCACTTCGATGCCGGTGGCGGAGCCGCGCGCATAGCCGGGCGCCATCACCTGCAGGTCGAAGGAGCCGGGGGGGACGTCGATGCTGAACGCGCCGTCGTCGGAGCGGAACGGCGTCGGCGTGGACGGGCCGGCGGCGTTGCGGCGGACGGCGGCGACGGTGAACTCCGGGAGCGGCTGCTGCGAGGCCGCGTCGAGCACCCGGCCGCTCACTTTGCCCGGCTGGGCGATGGTGATGACCACGTCGCTGGCCGGCGCGGTGACCTGCCTGGGCGGCGCCGCGAAGCGCATCGGCGTCTCGGCGGCGAGCGTTTGCGGGCCGCGGCGCACGCCGCGCAGCGTGAAGCCGCCGCTCGCGTCGCTGCGCGCGGTCGAGCCCTGCATCGGCCTGGCCAGGCGCACCAGGACGTCGGGCGCCGGCGCGCCGTCGCTGTAGACCACGCGGCCGCTGATCTCCACGCCGCGCTCGACGATGATCGTCACCGGCTGCGGCTTCGCGCCGATGACCACGCCCGGCTCGTTCTTCATCACGATCGCATCGCCGGCCAGGCGGATGTCGTAGCGGCCCGGCGCCACGCGGAGGTCGAGCGTGCCGCTCGCGCCAGTGGTGTTGCAGCCCGGACCGTCGCACACCGCGACCGGCACCGCATCGAACGTGCCGCCTCCTTCGCTGGCCAGCCGGAAGAAGGAGACCAGGACCTCCGGCATCGGCAGGCGCTCGCCGTCCACGACGGTCAGCTTCACCGGCGTGCCGTGGGTGAGGCGGATGGAGACGCCGCTCTTGGTCTCCCCCGCCGCGATGGCGACGGAGGTCTGCGCGGTGGCGTAGCCTTCCTTCGCCGCTTCCAGCATCGGCGGCGGACCCTGGGTGGCGGCGCGGACGGTGAACTCGCCGGCTCGGTTCGTGACCGCATTGCGCGTGCCGGCGGAACCGAAACCGGCGCGCGGCGTGACCGTCGCCGCGGCGACCGGCTTGCGGTCCTCGTCCGTGACCGTGCCGCTGATGCGCGCGTACGGCGTGGCGGTGAGCGCGCGCGACTCGCGCTTCCCCTCGCGCAGCTCGACCTCCGCCATGTTCAGCGAGTAGGCGGGATGCGACGCGCTGAGGCGGTACTGCGCCGGCGGCAAGGGGGGGAAGGCGAAGTTGCCTTTCCCGTCGGAGAGGGCGTACTCCGTTTCCGTCTCCGCCCAGAGCATGAGGCGCATGCCGCCGACCGGCGCCTGCGTCTTCGCGTCGCGCACCGTGCCGCTGAAGGCGGCGGGATGGAGGCGGATCTCGTACGGTGGCTTCGAGGAGCGGAGCACCAGCCCCGCGCGGTCGCCGGCCCGGGCCACGATGGCCGTCCAGAGGGGGAAGACCTGCTGCAGGACGAAGGAGCCGTCGTCCGCCGACTGGCCGTACAGCCGGCCGGCCACGTCGAGCTTCGCGTGCGCCACCGGCTTGCCGTCCTCCCCGACCACGCGGCCGCGCACGGTGATGCCCGGCTCGACGCGGAGGTCGAGGGACGGGCCGCGGAAGGAGAGCTCGTCGATGCCGCTGTCCGGGTGCCAGGCAAACACCCGGTCGCCGGCGGACGGCTCGGGCAGCTCGAACACGCCGTTCGCGTCGGTGCGGACGACGGAGCCGCCGCGGCCGCCGATCACGGCGTTGGCCACCGGCTTGCCGCGCATGGTCATCCTTCCCTTGCGCGGCGACGTCTTGCGCAGCAGCACCGCGCCGACCTCTTCGCCATCGGCGGCCTCGAAGGTGACGACGCCGCGGCCCGGCGCGCTGAAGGCGAGCGTGACCACCGGCGTGCGGGCGAGGTCGAGGCGGAACGCGCCATCGGCGCCGCTCTGGGCGGTGGCGAGCGGCGTCCGCTCCGGCTTCTCGCCCCGGAGCCGCTCCTGCAGCTCGGCGAGCGACTCGGAGGAGAAGGCGCTCACCGCCGCGCCGGGGATGGGCGCGCCTTGTTCGTCGATGACCGTGCCGGAGATGGCGGCGAAGGCGGCGAGGGGGAGCAGCAGGATGAGGATGGAGAGCAGGATGGCCGTCCGCATGACGGCTTTCATTGTGACGCCAAAAACTCCGCAACGCTCGGGTAGCCGCGCTCGCGGGCGACGTCCGCCGCCGTTTTGCCGTCCGCGCTCTTCGCCTTCCGATCGGCGCCGTGGGCGAGGAGGAGCTCGGCCGCCTCGCGGTCGCCGCGGCTGGCCGCGCCGTGCAGCGGCGTGAAATCCGCCTGCTGCTTCGCGTTCGGGTCGGCGCCACGCTCCAGAAGTTTGCGCAGGGTCGCGCGATCGCAGACCGCCACCGCGGCGTGCAGCGGCGCGACGCGCTGCGCGTTCTCGGCCGCGGCGTCAACGTCCGCGCCGCGCGCGATCAGCTCGCGGGCCAGCTCGCCGTGCCCGAAGAAGATGGCCAGGCCAAGGGGCGGGAAGCCGTCTTCGCTGCGCTGGTTGATGTCCTCCGGCATCGACGTCACGTTCCCCAGCGCGCAAGCCTCGGCGAAGGAGACCGGCGCGCCGCGGGCGACGAGCTGCTGCGCCAGCTCGGGATGGCCGTGATAGACGGCCCACAGGAGCGGCGTGGCGCCGTTGCGGCGGGCGTGGAGGCAGGCCGGATCTTCATCGAGTAGCCGCACCACGGCGGCCGCGTCGTTGGACTGGATGGCGTCGAAGATATCCATGCCGCCATCTTAGTCAATGTAGGGCCGGCTCTCAGCCGGCCCGTCATTCGTTGATGACGGGCGGCTGGGAGCCGCCCCCACATTTCGCGTCTCTACTGGTTGCGGAGCATCGACCGCGGATTGCCCCCTCGCAAGCAGTGAAATCTACTCCAGGAAGAAGATCGAGGCATGCGGCGGCAGGGGCGCTAACGTTTGCTCGGCGAAAGGCACAGATCTTGATCTGAAAGGGCATCATGAACAAGCCGAAAATCTGCAATCTATGCGGCCATTCATCGGCGGCGCATGTGGACGAGGAGCGCTGCGCGTTGTGCGGCTGCTCGCCACAGCGGCGCGAGTTCGTGCAGCAGTCGCTGAGCTTCCGTTCCGCGCTTCCGGGCCGCCCGGCGCAGAACGTTCGAAAACGGTAAGCGGCTCTGCCGCAGGATTAACTCGCCTCCAATCGCAGTTGCCGATTGCATGGACGAGAAGGGTATTCGTACTTCGAAGCTCATCAGCGTCTCCGAGCGCAACCTCCAGTCCGCCGCCACCCGCCTCCTTCCCAAGCACAACCGCCTGGTATCCACGGAAGTGGACTACCTGCGCCGCGTGCTCGGCGACAAGGCCACCCAGCGGGAAATCGACGAGAAAGTGCAGGCCGTGCGCCGGATCCCCTGGTCGGAGCTGATGGGCGACGCCTGACCGGAATCGGCCCCGGGCACCCCGACGTTGACCACGCCCGTGACCGAGCCGCTCACCCCGGATGAATGCGCAGCACCCGCCGTGCCGCGCGATGAGCCCCCGTCCCCCGACGCACCCCCCATCCCGGACGTCCGCCCCGCCATGGAGCCGACGTGTTGCGGGTCGGGGTGTTTGGATTGTCCGTTCTGACGAGTTGTCAGTTGTCGAGTTGTCGGTTGTCAGTAGAACCGGCGCTACCGATAACTGACAACCGACAACTCCTTCTCAGCTCTCCACCAACGCCCGCAACTGCCGCGAGGCCACGGTGAGCATGGCCAGATCGATCGTCTGCGAGTTGCGCAGCTCGGTCATGGTCTGGTCCACCCGCTCCACGATGCGGGCCCGTTTGGCCAGCCAGCCGTCCACCGGCTCCGAGCCGTTCGCCTCGGCGATCACGCGCGCGGCGAGGATGCTCTGCGCGTTGAAGAGATCGTCGATCGCCGCGGCCACGGCCTGCTTCTGCCACGGCGTGTCGGCCGGGATGGAGGAGGCGTCGGCCCGCAGCTTGTCCAGGCCGAAGCGGGCGCCGAGCGCGAAGTAGACGTGCGCCGCCTCCTCCACCGCTCCCCCCTTCTGCGAGATGCGCACGATGTCCATGGCCGAGCTCATCACGTCCAGGCTGGCCACGCGATGGGCCAGGTTCCGGGGGATGCCGTCCTCCACCAGTTCCGACTCCCGCACCTGCAGGGTGGAGAGCAGCGGCGGGGGGAGGATGGTCTCCAGCTTGTCCTGGATGGCGGAGATGCGCGGCCGCAGCGCGTTCACGTAGGCCGCGATGTCCAGCTTCTCGTAGCCGCTGCGCAGGAGCCAGAGCATGGCCCGCTCCAGCAGCGAGCCGACGGCGATCATCATGTCGATCTGCACCCGGGCCGGCAGCTTGTTGTCCAGCGACTCGACGGCCGCCCAGATCGTGCGCAGGTCGAACGCCTCGCGGATGACGGTGAAGGCGCGGGCCACGTCGCTGGTCGGCTTGCCGGTGTCGTCCGCGAGCTGCGTCACCAGGGTCGGCCGCACGCGGTTGTTCATGCCGTTGGTCACGAACGTGGCGATGATCTCCCGGCGCAGGCGGTGCCGCTCGATCGCTCCGCGATAGCGCTCCCGCAACGCGGCCGGGAAGTAGAGCAGCAGGTCCTCCACCAGGAGCGGATCGTCCGGCAGATCGCTGGCCAGCAGGTCCTGGTAGAGGACGATCTTGCTGTAGGCGAGGATGATGGCGATCTCCGGCCGGGTCAGGCCGAGGTGGGCGGCGTGGCGGTCGGCGAGCGTGTCGTCGTCCGGCAGGTACTCGATGGCGCGGTCGAGCTTTCCGGCCCGCTCCAGCGCGCGCATGAAGCGGGCCTGCTCGTCCAGCACCGACTCTCCCAACGCATGGGTGATGGAGATGGCCTGGGTCTGCTCGTAGTTGTCGCGCAATACGAGTTGCCCCACCTCCTCCGTCATCGAAGCGAGCAGCGGATTGCGATCCTCGGTGCGAAGCTCGCCCCGATCGACCGCGTCGTACAGCAGGATCTTGATGTTGACCTCGTGGTCCGAGGTGTCGACGCCGGCCGAGTTGTCGATGGCGTCCGTGTTGATCTTGCCGCCGGCCAGGGCGAACTCGATGCGCCCCTTCTGCGTGAAGCCGAGGTTCGCCCCCTCGCCCACCACGCGGACGCGAAGGTGGTTGCCGTTCACCCGCACCGCGTCGTTCGCCCGGTCGCGCGCCGCGGCGTGATCCTCCTCCGTCGCCTTCACGTAGGTGCCGATGCCGCCCAGCCAGAGCAGGTCGGCCCGGGCGCGGAGGATGGCCTTCATCAGGTCGGCCGGCGTCACGGTGCGGGCCGGCAGCTCGAACAGGTGCTGCACCTGTTCCGAGACGGTCAGCGTCTTGGCGCCGCGGTCGAAGATGGCGCCGCCGGGCGAGAGGAGCTCGCTGTTGTAGCCGTTCCAGTTCAGGCGCTGATCGAACATGCGGCGCCGCTCGGCGAAGGTGGCGGCCGGATCGGGATTCGGGTCGACGAAGATGTGCGAGTGGTTGAAGGCGCCGATCAGCCTGATGTGCGGCGAGAGGAGCATGGCGTTGCCGAACACGTCGCCGGACATGTCGCCCACTCCGACCACCGTGAAGTCGTCTTCCTGCGTGTTGTGGCCCAGCTCGCGGAAGTGGCGCTTGACCGCCTCCCACCCGCCCTTGGCCGTGATGCCCATCGCCTTGTGGTCGTAGCCCGCGCTGCCCCCCGAGGCGAACGCGTCGCCCAGCCAGAAGCCGTAGTCGGCGGAGATGGCGTTCGCGATGTCGGAGAACGTCGCCGTCCCCTTGTCCGCCGCCACCACGAGGTATGGATCGTCCACGTCGCGCCGCACCACGTCCACCGGCGGGATGACTTCCGTGCCCCGGAAGTTGTCCGTGATGTCCAGCATGCCGCGGAGCAGGGTGCGGTACGCCTCCACCCCTTCCTTCTGGAACGTGGCGCGGTCGGCGGAGGGGTTCTTCACCACGAAGCCGCCCTTGGAGCCCATCGGCACGATGACCACGTTCTTGACGTTCTGCGCCTTCATCAGGCCGAGGATCTCGGTGCGGAAGTCTTCGCGGCGGTCGGACCAGCGGATGCCGCCGCGCGCCACGCGGCCGGCGCGGAGGTGGATGCCTTCCATGGCCGGGGAGTAGACGAAGATCTCGAACAGCGGCCGGGGCAGCGGCAGGTCGCGCACCGCCTGCGAGTCGAGCTTGAAGGAGAGGTACGGCTTGCGGTTGCCGGCCGCGTCGCGCTGGTAGTAGTTCGTGCGCAGCGTGGAGTCGATGAGATTGACGTACGCGCGCAGCACCCGGTCTTCATCCGGATTGGCCACGCTGTTGAGCGCGTCCTCGATCTGGGCGCGGATGTTCGCGCCGGCCATGCCCCGGCCGCTCATCTTCCCGGCCGGCCCGTTGGCCGGATCGAAGTGGTTGCGGAACAGGTCGATGAGCTGGCGGGTGATGTTCGGGTTGTTGACCAGCGTCTCCTGGATCAGCGTCTCGCTGAGGGCGACGCCGATCTGGCGCAGGTACTTCGCGTACGCGCGCAGCACGACCACCTCGTGCCATTCCAGCTCCGCTTCCAGGACGAGGCGGTTGAAGCCGTCGTTCTCCGCCTCCCGGTTCCAGACGCGCAGGAACGCCTCCTGGAACTTCTCCTTCACCGGCGTGAGGTCGTCCTGCAGGTTGTGGCCGATCAGCGCGAAGTCGCGGATGCGCACCATCTGCTGCGCGCCGCGGGGATGCACCTCGTAGGGCACTTCCGACTGCACGCGCAGCCCCATGTTCTCCAGGCGCGGCATGATCTCGGAGAGCGGCACCTGCGAGCCGGTGTGGATGATCTTGAAGTGGAACTGCTTCTCGTCCGTGCGGTGGCGGTAGAGGTCGACCACCACGCCGCCGGTGGTCAGCGCGTTCTCGATGTGGTCGAGGTCGTACAGCGCCGCGTCCGCGGCGAAGTTCTCCGAGTAGGCCATGGGGAAGGCGCGCTTGTAGCGCTTGTGCAGCTCGATGCCCCCCTCTTCGCCCCGCCGCTGGATGAGCGCGTCGAGGAGGTGATCGCTCCAGGTGCGCGCGGCGTTGTTCAGCTCCGCCTCGATGCGGCGCGTATCGACCTGCGGCACCCGCTTGCCGGGCGTGCGGACGATGAAGAGGCCGCGGGCCAGCGCGGAGGTGGTCACGTAGTCGAAGATCTGCGTCTCCCGCCCTTCGAACGCCTCTTCCAGGATGGCCCGGGCCCGCTCCTTGAAGTCGGGCGTGTACTGGTCGCGCGGCACGAAGACGTAGCAGGCCACGAAGCGGTTGAAGACGTCGCTGCGGGTGAAGAGCGCCACGCGCTGCCGCTCCTGCAGCAGCAGGATGCCCTTGGCGATCTCGAAGAGGTCGGCATCGGTGATCTGGAAGAACTCGTCGCGGGGGAAGGTCTCCAGGATGTCGGCCAGCGCCTTGCCGTTGTGGGAAGCGGGATCGAGGCCGGCCCGCTCCAGCACGCGCCGCGCTTTGAGGCGCAGCATGGGGATCTCGCGCGGGCTGCGGTTGTAAGCGGCGGAGGTGAACAGGCCGAGGAAGCGGTCCTCGCCGATCAGGTTGCCGTTCGCGTCGTAGCGCTTGATGCCGATGCGGTCCATCGGCACCGGGCGGTGGATGAGGCTGCGGCTGTTCGCCTTGGTGATGATGAGCAGGTCCTGGCGCCGCGCGTAGTCGCTGTCTTCCTTCGACAGCGCCTCGTGGCCGCGCGTCTTGGAGGTATCCAGCATCTGGCGGAGGATGCCGAGGCCCGACTCCGGATCGGCCGGCAGGTAGTCCTGCCCGTCGCGGGTCTCGAAGCGATAGCGGCGGAAGCCGAGGAAAAGAAAGTTCCCATCATCCAGCCACTCCAGGAACTTCCGCGCCTCGGCCACTTCCTCCGGCGGCATGGGCGGCTTGGCGAGATCGAGCTCCGCGATGTCCGCCTTCAGCCTCTCGCGCATGGCGCGGAAGTCGGTGACGGCCATGCGCACCAGGGCCAGGATCCGCTCGATGGAGGTGCGCAGCAGCTCCAGCTCCGCCGGCTCGGTCTCCTGATCGATCTCGATGTGCATGTACGACTCGCGCACGGCGTCGCTCGGCGCGGCCTGGGTGTCGGAGATCTCGATGCGGTTGCCCTCGTGGTCGCGGCGGATGCTGGCCACGGGATGGAGCAGGAGGTGGATCTTGCGCTCGCGCTGGTTGATCTCCGCGCTGACCGAGTCGACCAGGAACGGCATGTCGTCGTTGACGATCTCGATCACGGTGTGCTCGAGACCCCAGCCGTTGGCCTCCGGCGTCGGATTGAAGAGGCGGATGTTGGGGACGCCCGGCTGGCGTTTCGCGCCGAGCTCCCACAGCGAGAGGGCGCCGCCCAAGAGCGTCTCGGGGGTGGAGTAGATGATGTCGTCCGGCGCGACGAGGGCGAAATAGCGGCGGACAAACTGCTCGACGCTGTCCGCGAGGTTCGGCGCCACGCGCCCCTTCGCTTCCGCCGCCAGCTTGTCGACCAGATCGGATTTACGTTGTTCTACGGTCAGTGCCATGGCGGGGCGAATCGTATATCAGCGGGCAGCGGGCAGCGATCAGCGAGCCGGAGAACGCGGGCTGAGCTTTGGGCCGTCCTCCTGATCGCCGAT
>DASYMJ010000022.1:0-12298 GCA_036009105.1 Thermoanaerobaculia bacterium
GGGTTTGGTCTGACGCGAGGCCTTTACCTGCGTCACGGTCACGACTAGGATCGCGATGCCGAGGAGGGGGAAGAGCAGCCGTTTCATTCTGATGACTCCCTTTAGGCGGCCAGCAGGCCGTCATGAATCTTCACCACGCGGTCCGCGACGCTGCGGACCTTCGGGTCATGGGTCACGATCACGAGCGCGCGGTTTTCCTTCTTGGCCAGCGCGCGGAACATCTCCGGCACCTGGGCGCCGACGACCGAGTCGAGATTCGCCGTCGGCTCGTCCGCGAGCAGGATCGGCGCGCTGCCGGCCAGCGCCCGCGCGATCGCGACGCGCTGCTTCTGCCCGCCGGAGAGATCGCGCGGCAGGAAGTGCTTCCGATCCGTCAGGCCGACGGCTTCGATCACCCGCTCCGCTTCCGCGCGCGCGGCGGCGCCCTTCATCCCCTTCACGTTCAGCGCGTATTCGACGTTCTCCACCGCGCTCAGCGAGGGGAAGAGGTTGAACTGCTGGAAGACGAAGCCGAGGGAGCGTTTGCGGATGTCGTTCAGCGACTTCGGCGTCGCCGTGGTGCCGTCGATCACGACAGCGCCTTTCGACGGCGTGAGGATGCAGCCGAGGATGGAGAGGAAGGTCGTCTTGCCGGAGCCGGACGGCCCTTCCAGGGAGACGATCTCGCCGCGGTCGACTTCGAAGTCGATGCCGCGCAGGACCGCCACGCTTTCCTTCCCCTCGGTGAAGTGCTTCTCGATGTTGTGTGCCTGCAGGATTCTCATGTTCACTCCGAAAGGCGGGCGTCTTGCGCTGAACGTTGTCAAGGCTTGGCCAGCTAACGGAGCCGGCCGTGCCGGCTCATGTTCTGAACACCAGCGCCGGGTCGATGGAGGCGACCTTGCGGAAAGAGATCATCGCCGCGGTGAGGCAGAGGACGATCGAGCCGAAGAAGACGATTACGGAGAACTGCATGGGGATGACGAGCTTGAGGTCGATCTTGTAGATGAGGGGCCGGATCGCGTACGCCATCAGCGCGCCTAAGGCGAAGCCGAAGACGGCGGCGATGGCGGCCTGCTTGCCGAGGATGGCGTAGATGTCGGCGTTGCCGCCGCCGATCGCCTTCACCGTCCCGAACTCCTTGATGTGCTCCATGGTCGAGGTGTACAGCGTCTGGGCCACCACCACGATGCCGACCAGGCAGCCGAGAAAGACGGTCAGGTACATGTTCAGGCCGAGGCCGGTCGAATCGACCCAGTAGGCGCGCGAGCGGCTGGCGAACTCCGACTTGGTGTAGACGTCGTTGTACGGCAGGCGCTTCTGGATCTCCCGGCGGATCGCTTCCACGTCGGCGCCGGGCGCGACCTTCACCAGGATGTAGGTGGTGTTGCCGCGCAGCTGGTCCGGGTTGAGGCTCTGCGCGATGCGGTAGTCGACGAAGGTGAGCGGCGTGGTGGTGAACGACTTCGCGTCGACGGTGCGGCCGATGATCTTCAGCCGCCGTCCGAGGATCTCCCGGTACTGGCCGACCTGGAACGCGCCGTAGCGCTTCCTGGCCGAGTCATCCAGGAAGAAGTAGTTGCCGCGGCGCAAGTCCTCCAGGTTCCCCTCCGCCACGTTCCACGGGAACGACCAGCGCGGGAAGTCCTCCATCGCGTAGACCTCGGTGCCTTCCACGGCGCCGTTCGGCAGGTTCACGTTCATGAACCAGACGATGAGGTTGTCCGCCCGCTCCACGCCGGGGATGGAGCGGACCCGGTTGACGTAGGTCTCGGGGAAGGTGTGCGCGAAGTCGACGTTCGGCGTGTTGTGCGAGGTCACCCACAGCTCGGCCGGGATCTTCTCGATGGTCAGCGAGGCGTTGTCCATCAGGCCGAGGAAGAGGCCGACCTGGACGAAGACGAGGGTCACGGCGAAGGCGACTCCCGAGACGGTGATCAGGAAGCGCAGCTTGTCGTGCAAAAGGCTTTTGGTGGCGAGATCGACGGACATTGGCTACCTCGTGAATCCGTCGATGATCATCCCGACCATCGACCTGGTGCGGTCCTCGAGCGGGCGCCAGTCCACCCACCCGTCGTTGCACTTGGCGATGTGCAGGGAGATCACACCATGCATGCCGGCCCAGATGGTCTGGGCGATGAGGTCGGCATCGGTGAAGCCTTCCCGGAAGCGGCCGGTGGCGACGGCCTCGGCCACGATGAGCTTGAGGAAGGCGTAGGCATCCTCCTCCGGGTTGCCGCGCTCCAGCTCCTGATCGGCCGGGTCGATGGGCGGATGCGGAGTCATGAACATCAGCCGATAGTGGTTGGGGTAGTCGATGCCGAACTGGGCGTAGGCGTAGCCGGTCTGGCGAAGGCGCTCGATGGTGTCCGGGATGCGGGCGATGTCCGTGAACCGGTGGGCCAGCGCTCCGAAGTCGTGATCGCAGAGCTCTTTGAGCAGGGCTTCCTTGTCCCGGAAGTGGAAGTAGATGGCGGTGGGGGAGTACTCGATGCGGTCCGCGATGCGGCGCATGGTGACGGCCTCGAAGCCTTCATTGGCGAACAGCTCGCGGGCCGCGTCGAGGATCCGGGTCCTGACTTCCTCGCGTTCGCGCTCTCGACGTTCTCTCGGTCCCAAACGTGCCTCCGTTACTTAACAACGTTAAGTTAGGTTGCGGCGTTCAGATTGTCAAGGGGTATTCGTTGCTGGTTGCTGGTTACTGGTTGCTGGTAGAACGCCGAGGCACAAGCAACCAGCAACCAGCAACTCTCCGTGACCGCGCGCACTGCGCGCTTATGGAACCGGTGCTACCTTTGCGGGCCATGAAGCTCACCACCGATCAGCTCAACTGGCTCAACGTGGTGCTGATGGTCGCCGCGTGTGCGGCGGCGATGGCGGCGCCGTTCCACGTCTTCCTCCTCGCGTACGCCATCCTCGGCCCGCTGCATTACCTGACGGAGATCTCCTGGCTGCATGACCGGCAGTACTTCACGAAGAAGCAGCCGCTGCGGCGGGTGTGGCTGCTGGTGGTCGGCCTGGCCACGGCGGCGGTGATGTATGGCTTCATCAGCAGCGACCTGTTGCACCGGCCGGTGGCCCCCACCCTGGAGATCGGTCTGGTCTACATGGCCTTCTTCGTCGGCGGGCTGGTGCTGTACGTGCGGCACGGGATGAACCTGGCCGCGCTCCTCGGCGTCTGCGCGGTGACGCTGGCCATCACGGCGAGCCATCCGAGCTACGGCATCGCCGCTTACCTGCTGGTGACGATCGTCCACGTGCTGCTCTTCACCGGCTGCTTCGTCCTCTTCGGCGCCCTGAAGTCCTCCAGCCGCAGCGGCCTGATCTCGCTCGGCGTCTTCGTCGGCTGCGCGGCGATCACCCTGATGGCCGGCGCTCCCTCACTCGCCCCGTCCGCCAGCGTGCGGACGCTCTACGGCGGCTTCACCCAGCTCAACGTCATCCTGCGGCGGATGTTCGGCGGCTCGGAACTGGCCATCATGCGGCTCATCGCCTTCGCCTACCTCTACCACTACCTGAACTGGTTCTCGAAGACCTCCGTGATCAAGTGGCACGAGGTGAGCCGCACCCGCGCCACGGCGATCATCGGCCTCTGGCTCGCCGGCGTGGGCATCTACTTCTACAACTACGCCGCCGGCTTCGCCGTCTTCTACGTGCTCAGCCTCCTGCACGTGATGCTCGAGTTCCCGCTCAACCACCAGACGTTCGTCGGCATCGCCGGCGCGCTGCGGCCGCTGGTGGGAAGGCGGCGGGCCATGGAAGCGGAAGCGTAGCGAGGGTGTTCCTCCGCCCATGTGCCGAAACATCAAAACGCTCTTCAACTTCGAGCCGCCTGCCACCGATGAGGAGATCCGGGACGCGGCGCTGCAGTTCGTGAGGAAGCTCTCCGGTTTCAACAAGCCGTCGAAGGCGAACGAGGCCGCGTTCGGGCTGGCCATCGAGCAGGTGGCTGAGGTTGCACGCACCTTGCTCGACTCCCTGGTGACCAACGCCGAGCCACGCGACCGGGAGACCGAGGCGGAACGCGCGCGAGCGCGCAACGCGGAGCGGTTCGGCGCGTCGTGAGGAGGCAGTGTTGTTAGAGAACGCGTACGCCCAGGCCACCGTCCCCGCCGAAGACATCCACCGCGCCATCCGCTTCTACACGGAAGTCCTCGGCCTGAAGCAGAAAGAGGTCCCCGAGCAGATGGTCGCGGTGTTCGAGGCCGGCAACGGCTCGTCCATCCTGATGTACCAGCGCCCCGGCCGCACGAAGGCGGAGCACACCGCGATCACCTTCACCGTCGACGACCTCGACGCCGTCGTGGACGGCCTCATCGCCAAGGGCGTCAAGCTCGAGCAATACGACATGGAGTCGATCCGGACCGATGCGCGCGGCATCGCCGATCAGGGGAGCCACCGCATCGCCTGGGTGCAGGACCCGGAGGGGAACATCCTGGCCATGCTCGCCGCGAAGCACTGAAACGCTTTCCATCTCTGCCGTCACTATCCCTCGACCGGCGATCAGCAACCGGCGATCCGCGACCACGCCGATCAGCGCTTCGAGGGAGCCCCATGAAAAAGCTCGTGATCTGTTGTGACGGGACGTGGAATCGCGCGGACCAGCAGGCGAACGGCACGCCCTGCCCCACCAACGTAGTGAAGATGGGGTACCGCATCGCCAAGCGGGCGGACAAGGACACGCCGCAGATCGTCTACTACCACCAGGGCGTCGGCACGGGGAACGGGCTCGACCGCTACACCGGCGGTGCGTTCGGCGATGGGCTGGAGGCGAACATCTATGACGCCTATCGGTTCCTCATGGCGAACTACGAGGATGGCGACGAGATCTACATCTTCGGCTTCAGCCGCGGCGCGTTCACCGCGCGGAGCATCGTGGGGATGATCCGCAACTGCGGCATCCTCAAGCGCGAGTCGGTCAACCAGTACGGGGCCGCGGTGTCGATGTATCACGATCACCAGCATGGCCCGGACGACCCGTTCGCGCTGGAGTTCAAGAAGACGCACTCCGTCTGCGGCGAGCGCGACGTGGCGGTGAAGTTCATCGGCGTGTGGGACACGGTGGGCGCCCTCGGCATCCCGCTGCGCGGCCTGCGCTGGATGACCCGCAAGGACTATCAGTTCCACGACACGCGGCTCTCGAAGATCGTGGAGCACGCCTACCACGCGCTGGCCATCGACGAGCGGCGCGAGCCGTTCCAGCCGACGCTGTGGCAGTACACGCCGCGGGAGGGGCAGAAGGTGGAGCAGGTCTGGTTCGCCGGCGTGCACAGCGACGTCGGCGGCGGCTATCCGGAGACGGGCCTCTCCGACGTCGCTCTGGACTGGATGATCGGCAAGGCGCGCGACGCCGGCCTCGCCTTCGATGCGAAGACGCTGCTCACCTTCGGCCTCCGCGCCAACTTTGCCGCCCCGGCGCACGACTCACGCTCGATGATGTACCGGATGACCAGGCCGGTCGACCGGACGATCGGTTTCTCCGCCGACGCTGCCGACCCCACGCAGTCCGTGCATCCCAGCGTGCTGGAGCGCTGGGACGCCGACCGCGCTTACCGCCCCGCGGGGGTGCGGGAGTGGCTGGGCAGGAGGGGGGACGCTCGCGCTGCGCTCGCGTAGTTACTGGTTGCTGGTTGCTGGTAGCGACGGGTTCACGGCGGCACTTCTACCAGCAACCAGCAACGAGCAACTCAATCCGTCAACTGCTTCATCAAATCATTGATTTGCTCGTACACGTGGCGCACGGACGAGAGCACTTCCGCGGTCCGGTCGTCCGGCACGCGCTCGCCCATCCGGATCATGTCCACGATGTCGTCGCTGGCGACCAGGATGTCGGCCAGGCGATCGAGCACGCGCTCGCTCAGCGGGACGTGGATGGCGGTCATCACATTGAAGTCGGCGGTTGTTTTATAGGTCACTCTGCATAGGAGTGATTTACATCCCGATATCCCTACCCTCGATTTTGTTTCAATTCGAGGAGACGCGAAAAAAGCCGCGGAATGGCTACCGCCGGGCCAGGGGGATGACGAACTTTTCGGCCGTGTGCGTCTCGGAGAACTTCACCACCTTCACATCGACGAGCCCGGCGGCCTTGCCGGCCGCCATCACGTCCGCCTCGGTGATCTCCGGCACGCCCTTGGGGCGGATCACCCACAGCGCGCCGTCCGGCCGCAGCGCCTCGCGCAGGGCCGCCAAGCGGCCGAGCTCGGCTCGCGAGGCGGCGGCGAAAAAGATGACGTCGCTCCCTTTGCGCAACCTGGGCGAGACGTCCCCGCTGGTCGCCTCCAGCTCCTCCAGATGCTCGATCGCGCCCAGGACGGAGACCTTCTGCCCGGCCTTGATGCCGAGCTTGGCCATGACGCTCTTCGGGTTGCGGATCTTCTCCGCCCACTTCGCCGCGTCCTTCCCCAGATGGATGCGCAGCTCGTGCTCGGGCCAGCGGAGGCGGAGGACGCCGTCCGCGGCCTCGATCTCGCGCGCTTCGCGGAACGGCAGGCGAAGACGAAGCGCCCCGCGGATGATCACCTCCTCGGTCTCCAGGAGGGCGCGCGCCTCGTGCGAGGCGCCGTCGTAATCGATCCGGCAGAGCGCTTCGTTGCCCATGTGAGTAGAAACGAGTTGTCCGTGATTGTCAGTGATCAGTTGTCAGTAGTTGTCCGATAACCGACAACTGACAACCGGCCACTGCGGTCAGTGCCGCCGATCGAACCGCATGCCGGCCTCGACTTCGACGATCGCGTCGTTCACCAGGCGGACGGCTTTGTTGCGGTGGCCGCCTTTGTCGTTCGTGGCGCGGTCGAGGTTGGCGCGAGCCTCGCGGAGGTTGGTGAGGGCGGCCTGCATCTCGGGCTGCGCGGCGCTGGCGCGGCCGACGACGAAACCGGCGGAGACCATGAGAGTGAGGACCAGGGTGATGAGGATGCGACGAAGCATGTGACGTTTCTCCTTTCGTGACCTCGTGTTGGACTGGCGCGGATTCGATCCGCTTACAACTCTGTTCCGCTATCCTACTTCGCGCGTGATCAAAGGAGACGAAATGCATCGTTTGCGTTCCCTCAGCGTCCTTGCCATTGCCGCCACGGCGGCCCTCTCGCTCGGCGCGCAATCCACCAGGACCGTGAGAGGCAGCTGGAACCTCTCCGCCATCCCCGCGCCGGTCAAGCCGGCGCTGGACGCCTTCAACGCGGACGCCATCCGCGCCCACGACTGGTTCCTCTCCAGCGACCTGCTCGAGGGCCGCGGCCCCGGCACCCGCGGCGGCCAGCTGGCCATGAACTACATCGCCGCCCAGTTCGAAGCCCTGGGCCTCCAGCCGGACGGCGACAACGGCACCTACTTTCAAAAAGTGTCGCTCCTCGGCCTCGAGCTCGACCCGGCCACCACCTCGCTCGCCTTCACCAAAGGCGGCGCGCCGGTCATCGGACCGCTGGCCTACAAGGACCAGTTCGTCGGCGGCGACGAGACGCAGGCCACCACGAACACGCTCGACTCCGAGGTCGTTTTCGTCGGCCACGGCGTCTCCGCGCCGGAGTACAGGTGGGACGACTACAAGGGCCTGGACACGAGGGGAAAGACGCTGGTCATGCTGGTCGACGATCCCCCTGCCAGCGCCGCCGAGCCCGACCTCTTCAAGGGGAAGGCGCGCACCTACTACGGCCGCTGGACATACAAGTACGAGACGGGCGCCGCCAAGAACGCCGCGGCGGTGATCCTCATCCACACCGAAGAGGCGGCCGGCTACGGCTGGCCGGTGGTGCGCAACTCGTGGGGCGGCGAGCGCTCCTACATCCGGGCGAAGGAAGGCGAGTCGAAGCTCAAATTCGCCGGCTGGATCTCGAAAGAGGTGGCCACGAAGCTCTTCCAGAACGCCGGCCTCGACCTCGCGACGATGACCCAGGCCGCCGCCTCCCGCGACTTCAAGCCGGTCCCCCTCGGCGTGAAGTTCACCGGCAACATCGGCAGCAAGGTCCGCCCGTTCGATACGGCCAACGTCGTGGCCAAACTGCCGGGCAGCGATCCGAAGCTGAAGGATGAAGCCGTCCTCTACACCGCCCACCACGACCACCTCGGCATCGGCACGCCGGACGAGACGGGCGACACGATCTACAACGGCGCGATCGACAACGCCAGCGGCTGCGCGCTCCTCATCGAGATGGCGCGCGTCTGGACGAAGTCGCCCAGGCCGAAGCGCTCGCTGATCTTCGCCGCCGTGGCGGCCGAGGAGCAGGGGCTGCTCGGCTCCGCGTACTACGGCAACAACCCCACCGTGCCGGCCGGCCGCATCGCCCTCAACCTCAACTTCGACTCCATCTTCCAGCTCGGCGAGGTGGAGGACGTGACCATGAACGGCGTGGAGCGCACGACGTTCTACCCCACCGCGCAGAAGGTGACGAAGGCCCTCGGACTCACCATCGTCCCCGACCAGGAGCCGGAGCAGGGTCACTACTACCGCTCCGATCACTTCAGCCTGGGCAAGGTCGGCGTTCCGGCCTTCTCCGTCGACCAGGGCCACGACATCGTCGGCCAGCCCGCCGGCTGGGGCAAGAAGATGGGAGACGAGTACCGCGACAAGCACTATCACCAGCCCTCGGACGAGTTCGACCCGAAGTGGGACTGGAAGCCGGCCGTGCAGATGGGCCAGCTCGGGTTCTGGCTGGGGTGGGAGGCGGCGAACGCCGCCGAGATGCCGAACTGGAAGCCGGGCGACGAGTTCCGCGCCGCGCGGGACCGCAGCCTCGCCGCGAGGTAGATGTAGGGCCGGCTCTCAGCCGGCCCAGCTATCACGGATCACTTGGGCCGGCTGAGAGCCGGCCCTACATTTTCAGTACGGATCCGCCCAACGCGATCCACAGAAGAAACGCAAAGTTGATCGCGGTGAGGCGCCGGAAGAAGCGTGGGTCGCGGCCCGACTCCCGCGCGTAAATCCGCCATCCCGGCAGGTTCGCCAGCGACGCGATGATGGTGCCGCAGCCGCCCGCGTTCACGCCGTAGAGCAGCGTGCGCCAGTCGCCGCCTGCGAATGGCGCGAGGAGCACCGTGGCCGGCACGTTCGAGATCACCTGGGAGAGGCCGATCGAGGTCCAGTCGATGTCCGCCCGCACCGCGCCGAGCGTGCGCAGGCCGACCCCGATCACGAGTGCATGTCTGCGCAGAAACGTCACTGCGTATGGACGCCGACGTCCTCCTGCGCGCTCACGAAGATCTGGTCGGACGAGATGTTGTCCACCACCGAGGCGTAGCCGGCCACCGGCGCGGAGGCATCGAACGAGACGGTGAGGTTCGGCTTGTTCGCCACGTCCGCCGTGGGGAAGTAGCCGGCCACCCCGTTCTGCACCTGCGCGTACGGCGCGAGGGTGACCACGCCGGTGCCGAGGAGCACCGCATTCTCATCGCGCAGCTCCAGCCGCACCGTCACGGTCTGGTTGTTCGGGTTGAAGAAGCCGATGTTCGTCCGGAAGCCGGTCACCGACTGGTTGATGTCGCGGTTGGAGAGCTGGGTGAGCACGCCGCGCCGCAGCGCGTTCTCGAAGCGCACCGCCGGCACGAACTGCCCGATGGTGCCCTTCTGCTGCGGCCGCAGGTCGTTGAAGATGTGCGAGGTCACGGCGAGCTTGCTGAAGCTGGAGACGCGCACCCCGCCCGTGCCCGGCACGTTGAAGCCGCCCGGCCCGTTCACGTCGTCGAAGACCGCCGTGCCGCGCGGCGGGATGTTCACCGCGAGGCTGGAAGCGGCCGTCCCCGCGACCGGCGGGTTCGGCGCGAAGTACTCCAGCAGGGCGCCGACCGGCTTGTCGTAGTTCGGGTTGAAGACGCGCACGTTCGTCACGAACGTCTGGCCGAGGGCGTTCGTCACACGGCCGGCGATGGCGATGTCGTACTCGTTCGCCGGCGTGAGCTGCCCGCGGATCTCGCCGCCGGGGAAGGCGGTGGAGTGGACGTTGACGTAGAAGCCCGCCGGCGCGGTGAGCAGCCGGTCCCGCACGGTGGCGTCGAGGCTGGCGATGGAGACGGTGCCGAAGGTGCGGCCGTTCTGGAACTCGCCGGAGTTCGCGGCGAAGGTGATGAGCACCGGCCCGTTCGCGCCGGCCGGGCCGTCGTGGATATGGGAGAGCGTCGCGTTCTGCAGCGCGCCGACGTTCACCTCCCAGGTCAGGTTGAAGGAGGGGTCGATGGTGATGAAGTACGCGCCGACGGCGGGGCTGCTGTTCGACGGCACCTCGTTCGTGCCGCGCAGCTCGCCCGCGTAGCGGACCACGCCCGAGATGAGGGCGAGCTGGCCGCGGATCTCGCCGTTCGGGTTCGCCCCGGTGTGCACGTTCACGTAGTACTGGTCGGGGTGCTCCGCGATGTCATCGCCCAGCTGCCTGGGGATGTTGAACGTCGCATTGAGCTTGTTGTTGACCAGGTTCGCGCCCGGGTTGAAGTCGAGCACCACTCCGGCGGCCACGCCCCGCGGCGCCTTGTGCATGTGTGCCGCGGTGGCTGGTCCGGTCAGGCCGGTGATGGTCATGGCCACCGCGATCTGGGTGTGGCTCGTGTCCAGCGTGAGCGTGGCGTTGCCCGAGCCGTTGCTGGTGGTAGGCGGGACCTCCTGGCTCGGCGTGAGCACCGCGCCGAAGGTCTGGGCGCCCGCTGTGATGGGAACCGCGAACAGCACGAGAAATGTGAGTGCGAGAGAGATTCGCTTCATGGTCTGCTCCTCCAGGTTCGTCCATCTTGCCGCAAGGAATTACTTTTACAAGTCTGCCAATGCGAAGTTTACGTTCCGTCACCGCGGCGGGTGGGACGGGGACTCCGAGCCGCCCGGATGGCCATCATGGCCGCGCCTTCCACCGGTGTGCGAACCGGCTCGACCAGCGTCGCCTTCGGCGCCACGGCCGTGATGGTGCGGCGCATCGGGTCGATCAGGGCCGGCCCGGCGTGGAACGCGCCGCCGACGTACGCCACCGGGAAATCCTCGGCCGTCATCTCCAGCCTGCGGGCCACGGCGAGAACGCATTCGCCGAGCTCGCGGCCGCCGTGCTCCAGGATGGCCGCCGCGACCGGATCGCCCGCCGTCGCCGCCTCCATCACCAGGCGTCCGAAGCGGGCGATGTCATCGGCGTGAGTGGTGGCGGCGTAGACGAAGCGCGGCAGGTCGGCCGGCTGGCACATCAGATACTCGCGGCAGAGCAGGTCCGTCATCGCCGTCTGCGGCGCGCGGCCGTCGTGGGCGCGGACGATGGCCGCGAGCCCTTCGCGCGCCATGGCGTAGCCGCTCCCCTCGTCGCCCAGCGTCGGCCCCCATCCTCCGGCCCGCCCTTCGCCGCCGCGCGCGTTGCGCCCGAAGGCAACCGAGCCGGTGCCGGAGATGATGACCACCCCCGCGCCGAAGCCGATCGCGCCGGTCAGGGCGATGCGCGCGTCGGTATCGACCACGAAATTGCCGCCGGGGAAGAAGACGCTCAGCGCCTCCACGACCTTTTCGTGATGCGCCGGGTGGTCCGAGCCGGCGATGCCGCAGTAGGCGTATTCGATCTGGCGGATGGCGATGCCGGCCTCGACCAGGGCGATGTTCACCGCCCGCTCCACGTTGCGCGTGGCCTGCTCGATGCCGACCCGGAGATGGTTCGAGCCGCCGGCCATGCCCCGCCCCAGCGGCTGGCCGGACTGATCGGTGACCACGGCCGCGGTTTTCGAGGCTCCGCCATCTACCCCCAGGAAGTAATTTCCGCTGCTCATAAGGACGCGTCCGGTGGGCTCGCAAAGAGGATGCCGCCCGTGCATTTCCTTTGCACTGGAACAGCGGCGAAGGAGACGTAAAACGATGAGAAAGAATCACATCCTGATCATTGCGCTGGCGCTGCTGACGGCCCTCTCGATGACCTCCTGCAAGTCGGGCGGCATGGCCGTCACCTCGCGGGGCCAGCTGCTGAAGATCAACATCAACCATCCCACCGACCTCCCGGAGAACGGGGAGGACAATCTGGACGTCGAGATCAGCAACCGCGGCGTGAACAACATCGAGAATGTGCTGGTCGACCTGGAGCTGCCGCCGCAACTGATCGTGCTCGACCAGACGAACGGCCGCGGCGTGAACGTGATGCACGACCCCGGCTCCAGCGTCTATCACTTCACCCTCGGCAACGTGCAGCCGGGCGAGAGCACCAGCCTGCGCTTCCGCGTCCGCACCGCGTTCGGCAACATGCGCGAGACGGGCAGCGTGAAGGTGACGGCCTGGCAGCGCGACCTGCCGGGCGACCGGCTGGTGGAGACCGCGGTGATCAAGCTGCGCGGGTGACGGAAACGTAGGGCCGGCTCTCCAGCCGGCCCAATTGCGGCG
>DASYMJ010000023.1:0-7206 GCA_036009105.1 Thermoanaerobaculia bacterium
TGCAGTCCTTCGCCGGCGGCGAGCTGACCACCCTGCTCGGCGACGGCTCGCCGGCCTCGACGTTCTCTCCCATCATCGGCGCCGACGTCACGGTGCGGGATCGCCTCGAGCTGCCCCTGCGCCGCGACTTTGAGCACGCGCTCTTCGTCACCTCCGGCACCGCCATGGCCGAGGATCAGCCGCTGGTGCCGGACGTGCTTTATTACCTCGGCACCGGCCGCGATTCGCTCGAGCTCTCAGGATCCGCCCGTTTGTTCCTCATCGGCGGCACGCCGTTCCCGGAGCCGATCCTGATGTGGTGGAACTTCGTGGCCCGCACGCAGGAGGAGATCGTCGCCGCCGCCGAGGATTGGGCGCGCGGCGAGCGCTTCGGCCTCGTGCGCGGCTACGACGGCCGCCCGATGCCCGCCCCGCCGCTCAAAGGGCGGGTGCGCCCGCCCGCGGCGTCGTGACGCATCTGCCTCTATAATTCGGGCATTCACCCAATCCGCAGATGAGTTACGCCTGCTGGGCACTCAGTGCATTTCACGATCGCGTGGCGCCGATCCTCGCCGCCTGCGGTGATGGCCAGGACCGCGCCTGGCTCGCCACCTGCTGGCCCGGCGAGAGCGAGCTCTCGCGATACCGGCTCTATCCCGGAAGCCTCCACCTGCTCTGGCTGGAAGCGCTCGGACGCCCGGCGGACGAGGGCGATGCGCGCGTGGCGGCCGGGCTGGAGTGCCTGCACAACGCCAGCCTCCATCACGATGACGTGCTGGACGATCACGACTCGCGGCGCGGCGCGGCCACGCTGCGCGGACGGCAAGGCGCATCCGCCGCGCTGCTGGCCGGGGACGGCTTGGCCGGCTTCGGTTTCGCGCTGCTCGCGGGCGCCGGCGAGGCCCGCATCGTCGAACGCGCCGCCTCCGCCTGGTTGCGGATGACGCGAGGCCAGCTGATGGACGAGCCGTCTTCGTGGCAACGCGTCGATGCTGCCGACCGCGCGCGGCACTGGGAGGAGACATCCGAGGCGAAGCTCGCCCTGGGGAACGTCGCCGCTCCGCTCGCGGCGCTCCGCGCCGGCCGGGCCGAGCTGGCCGCGCCGCTCGAAGAGCTGCACCAGCATTTCTCCGTCGTCTCCCAGATCATGAATGACCTCGGCGACCGGGAAGGGTGGGCCGGCTTCCACGCCATCGCGCCGTGCCACCGCCCGCGCGGCGAAGAATCCTTGCGCAAACCAACCTACTCCAGCATCCGCACGCGCCAGGCGGCGGAGGAGGAAGTGGAGCGGCGGACCACCATCGCGCTGGAGCGTCTGCGCGCCCTGGACGTCGCAACGTCGGTGCGGCCGCTGCTGACCGACTTCTTCCAACGGCCGCTGGCCGAGCTGCGCAAGACCGCGGGAGTGGCCGCCTCATGACCGATGACGCGCTTCTCGCCCAGTTGATCGGCTGGCTGTGGCGCGAGGGCGGCCTCGCCGCCGCGGAGGAGCTGGTGATGCCTGCGCATCCGGCGCGGGCGTGGGTGCAGGGCGAGCTTTCCTCGCCGGCGCAGTTCGGAGACATGGTGCGCATCCTGGCCAACGGCGGCCATCTGCCCCTGCTCGCCGCGCTCGTCCTGCGGACGCGGGCGGAGAGCGCCGCGCCGCTGCCGCCGGAGGCGGAGCGTGCCCTGGCCGGCGCGCTCGCGCGGTGGGACGACGAGGCGCATCGCTCTCTGGCCGCCAGGCCGGAAGCGCCCGACCTCTTCCTCTGCTACGCGCACGAGGATGCCGAGCGCGTGGGATGGATCGCGCAGGCCTTGCGCGAGGCAGGCCTGGCCGTCTTCCGCGATACGGACAACATCGCGCCCGGCAGCAGCATCGCCGGGTCGGTGGCCACGGCATCTCCTCCTGCCGCGCGGCGGTCGTGGTCATCTCCGCGGCGAGCGCCGTCTCACAGTGGGTCACCCGCGAGATCGCGCTGCTCCTGCCCGGCCGGAGCGTGGCGGGGCGGCCGATCTATCCCATCGTGATCGACGACGTGCCGCTGCCCGGCTCGGTGGCCGATCTCTACGCCATCGATCTCCGCGGCCTCGGCGCCGCCACGCCGCGGGAGGCGCTCACCCGCACGCTGCAGCCGCTCATCGACCAGATCCGGCGAGGACGACATGACGCTCGAATGCTACTTCAGCCATAGCTGGGCCGCGGAGGACGTTCCCCTGAACGTGTTCGTCTGGGAGACGATCGCGGACAAGTGCCTGCTCTACGTCGACCGGGAAGGGGCGGAGGGCGGGGCGTACTACATCAACCGGCTGGAAGAGCTGATCCGCAAGAGCGACGTCTTCGTGAGCGTGCTCGCCTATCGCACCGGCCAGCAGAAGGACGACGGCCGGCCCGACTACCGGCTCTGCTGCTCCGCCGCATCGCTGTTCGAGATCCGCCTCGCCGAGCGGGCGCGCAAGCCGCGCTGGATCATCTTCGACGACCGGACCGGCTTTGTCCCTCCCGGCAGCGGCAGCGACATGGTGGTCTACACGCCCATCGTGGCGGATGAAGAGCTGCACCGCGGCGGCGCCACCATCCGCAAGGCCGGCAAGAGCTGGCTCAAGAGCGTCGGGCGGTCGCTCAAGAACAGCGCGACGGAGCGAAGCCGCAACGCCGCCCTGCTCCTCGACGACGATGCTCCGGACGCCGAGCAGGTGCAGGCGACGGTGGAAAAAGGCCTCGGCGGCGACGCCGGCTACAGCCGCATCAGCCGCATCGAGCCGTTCCATACGGACGCCGAGGCGGTGGCCATCCTGCAGGCGAGCAGCCTTCTGGTGGCGGAGGTCGGCGCGCCCTCTCTCCGCGAGCTCTACGGCATGGCCCACGCGCTCTTCATCCCCTCCATCCGCTTCATGCGTCACGATCCGGGCGCGGGGGACATCCCTCGCCTGCTGGAAGGGCATCCCGGCGGCTATCAGCACGATCTGATCTATGCCGCCACCACGGCGGACCTCGGCGCGGAAGTGAGCAAGCGCGCGCAGGCGATGCGGGACTCGCGCACGCCGATCGCGGAGAAGTCGGCCGGCTGCGCCTATCTGCGGCGCCGTCTCTACCGGAAGCACCAGCTCTTCTTCAGCCACAACCTCGCCGCCGGCGATGCCGACCTGCTGCGCCTCGTGTTCGACCAGCTGGAGAGCCTCGGCGTGATGGCGTGGGAGTACCGGCACAACAACCAGGCCGGCGTGGTCTGGCGGGACGAGCTCGATACCGCGCTCCGCGCCGCCACTGACGTGGCGTTCATCTTCGGAGACGAGTTCGAGCTGTCCCCGGCCTGCTCGGACGAGCTCAAGACGCTGCTCGCCCGGCGCGCCGAGCTGCAGAGCATCACCCCGTTTCTGTGGGGCGGCCGGATCAAGCCGAATCCCGAGCTGGCGAACGAGCATCACGAGCAGCTGCCGGCGGACAAGCAGCGCGCCGCCGCCGTCATCGTCGACCGCGCCGTGCGGCCGCTGCGGGCGAAGGCCTAGGATCCCTCCCCCTACGCCACCGCCAGCCGCTCGAAGCGATGCCGGCGCTTCTCCAGCTCGATGCGGTTGCGGCCGCGCTCCTTGGCGCGGTAGAGCGCCTGGTCGGCGGTGTGCACGAGCTCCTCCGGGTTGTCCACCAGCGAGTGGGGCACGTTGGCGGCGCCGGCGCTGATGGTCACCGGCAGCTCGATGTTGCCGACCTTCAGCGGCGAGGCCGCCATGCCGGCGCGGATCTTCTCCGCCACCTGCACCGCCTCGAACAGCGGCGTCTCGGGGAGGAGCACCGCGAACTCCTCGCCGCCGATGCGGGCCACCAGGTCCGAGCGGCGCGTCTGGCGGGCGATGCAGTGCGCCACCTCGCGCAGCACGGCGTCTCCGGCGGGATGGCCGTAGCCGTCGTTGATGGCCTTGAAGCGGTCGACGTCCACCATGATCAGCGAGAGCGGCCGCGAGTAGCGCCGGGCGCGCTCGAACTGCACGGCCAGCTCCTTCTCGAAGGCGCGGCGGTTGCGCAGGCCGGTGAGCGGATCGGTCACGGTGAGCTCCAGCAGCTTCTCCTGCAGCTCGACGATGCGCATGCCGGCGCGGATGCGCGCCAGCAGCTCCTGCACCTGGAACGGCTTGGTGACGTAGTCGTCCGCGCCGCATTCGAAGCCTTCCAGCTTGGCCTGGTCGCTGTCTTCGCCGGTGAGCATGAGGAGGTAGTTGTGGGGGAACGCCTTGCGCAGCTCGCAGGCCAGCTCCAGGCCGTCGCCGTCCGGCAGCCCGCGGTCCAGCATGGCCACCTGCCACTCCCCGCTCCGCAACAGCTGCCGCCCCTCCCCCACCGACCCCGCGCGGAGGACGTTGTAGCCGGCCCGCCCGAGGTGCAACGCCAGCATCTTCAAGACGTTCGGGTCATCCTCGACAATCGCCACGGTGCGGGGCATGGGGCGCTCTCCTCGGGGGGTGAGAGTGCAAATAACGTGTCAAGGAAGCAGTTATCAGTTATCAGTTATCGGTTGTCAGTAAATTTCGTCTACAGACAACCGACAACTGACAGCAACTCCCTCCCCGGCACGCTTCCCGCAGTCGCGTCCGCCTGGAGGTAGAACGATGGGAAACCTGCTCTGGATCATCATCGTGATCCTGCTCATTCTGTGGATCGGGGGATTCGCGTTTCAGGTGGGCGGCTCGCTCATCCACCTGCTCCTGGTGATCGCCGTGATCGTGCTGATCTTCCAGCTCATCACCGGCCGCCGGAGGCTTTGAACGCGGTGACCACGGCGGCGACGCGCGCGGCCTCCACCGGCCGCTCGATGTCGCCGCCCTCTTTCACCGACGTGCCGACGATCGCCCCGTCGGCCTCGCCGAACGCCTCGGCGTTCCGAGGGGTCAGGCCGCTGCCGAGGAGGAGCGGCGCGTCGGGCATCGCGGCGCGAAGCAGGGAGAGGCGCGCGGCCTCCGGCGCCGAGCCGGTTTCGGTGCCGCTGATGATGAGCGCATCGGCCAGGCCGCGCAGGCGGAGATCCTTCGCCGTCTGCACCGCGTCGACCGGTGCCAGCGGCACGGCGTGTTTCACGAAGTGATCGGCGAAGATCGCCACCTCCGGCGCGAGCGAGGCGCGCAACCGCAGCGTCGCCGCGGCCTCCCCCTCGATGATCCCCTGATCGGTGAGCATCGCCCCGGTGTGCACATTGATGCGCACGAAAGCCGCTCCCGTGGCGGCGGCGATCGCAACGGCCGACGAGGCATCGTTGCGCAGCACATTGACGCCGAACGGCAGCCGCACCTCCCGCACCACCTCCGCGATCGCGCGCGTCATGAAGGCGACGGTCGACGCCGGAACGCGCGTCGCGAAGAACGGCCGGTCGCCGAAGTTCTCGAACACGATGCCGTCCACGCCGCCCTCGGCCAGCGCACGCGCATCGACCAGAGCCGCCTCGATGACGGCCGACAACGACCCCGAAAACAGCGGCGCGCCGGGCAGCGCGCGCAGATGCACCATGCCGAATACCGCGCGGGGGGCGAAGCGGGAGGCGAACGCGGCGCGGGTCAACACGCGCCAGTTATACTCCACGCCGCATGTCCGACCTGAAGCTCTTCAACACGCTCACGCGTGAGAAGGAAACGTTCATCCCCCTCGTGGCGGGCGAGGCGCGGATGTACTCCTGCGGCCCCACGGTCTACGGCCACCCCCACATCGGCAACCTGCGCACTTTCCTCTGGAGCGACGTGCTGCGCCGCTACCTCCAGTTCCGCGGCCTGCGCGTGCGGCAGGTCATGAACATCACCGACGTCGAGGACAAGATCATCCGCAACGCCAACGCGGCGGGGCAGGACATCGACACCTACACCAGGCCTTACATCGAAGCCTTCCACGCCTCGCTCGCCGAGTTGCGCATCCGTCCCGCCGACGCCTACCCGCGCGCCACCGAGTACATCCCCCAGATGGTCGAGCTCGTGGGCCGGTTGACCGCGCGCGGCCACACCTACCTCGCGGAAGGCTCCACCTACTTTCGCGTGGCGACGCTGCCGGATTACGGCAAGCTCTCCCGCATCGAAGTCGACATCACGAGCGAGTACTCGCGCATCGAGTCGGACGAATACGAGAAGGAGAGCGCCCGTGACTTCGTGCTCTGGAAGGCGAAGAAGGAAAGCGAGCCGTCCTGGCCGACCGCGATCGGCGAAGGGCGGCCCGGCTGGCACCTGGAGTGCTCCGCCATGTCGATGGGCCTGCTCGGCGAGACGTTCGACATCCACACCGGCGCGGTCGACCTGATCTTCCCCCATCACGAGAACGAGATCGCGCAGAGCGAAGGGGCGACCGGCAAGCCGTTCGTCCGCTTCTGGGTGCACGGCGAGCATCTCAACATCGACTCGCAGAAGATGTCGAAGTCGGTGGGCAACATCTACACGCTGAACGAGGTGGAGACGATGGGCTACTCGCCGGTGGCGCTGCGCTACGCGCTGCTGTCGGTGCCGCATCGCACGAAGCTGAACTTCACGGCCTCCTCGCTCGACGACGCGAAGGGCGCGCTGATGCGCATCGAGTCGTTCCTGCTGCGCCTCGACGAAGTGGCCCGCTCCGGCCCCCGCGACGCCGCGCACGCGGACGAAGGGGGGGACGCGCTGATCGGCAAGTTCCTCCTCGACTTCCAGGAGGCGATGGACGACGACCTCAATACCGCCGGCGCCCTCGGCGCGCTCTTCACGTTCATCCGCGAAGGGAACAGCGCCATCGACGCCGGCCGCATCTCCTCCGGCGACGCCGAGGGGATGCGCGCCGCGCTCCGCAAGATCGACCCCGTGCTCGACGTCTTCCCCGAGCTCGAGCAGTCGATCGACGCCGAGGTGGAGGCGCTCATCGCCCAGCGCAACGCCGCCCGCAAAACGCGCAACTTCGCCGAGTCGGACCGCATCCGCGACGTCCTGCTGGCGAAGGGAATCCTTCTGGAGGACACGCCGGGAGGCGTTCGGTGGCGGAGGAAGTGATCGGCTCTCTCGAAGGAAACCTCAGACAACTCGACGCCACCCGCGCGCTGGTCGTCTGCGGCGGCGTGGGGTACGAAGTGCACATCTCGCTCTCGACGTACTACCGCCTGGAAGGGCAGCGCGAGGTCTCGCTGGAGATCTACACGCACGTGCGCGAGGACGCGCTGTCGCTGTACGGCTTCGCCGGCGCCGAGGAGAAGATGGCCTTCGAGAAGCTGATCTCCATCTCCGGAATCGGGCCGACGCTGGCGCAGAAGATCC
>DASYMJ010000024.1:0-11911 GCA_036009105.1 Thermoanaerobaculia bacterium
GTGAGGACGTTCCAGAACTCGAAGCCGGCCGTGTCGCGCAGGCGGTCCTGCAGCTCGGCGGTGCTGATGCGGTTCATACGGTCTGCTCCTTCCGGACGTCCGCGATGGCGGCGTAGACGAGGATGGTGAGCGCGAGGAAGGCGGGGAACTCCCAGCCGCCTTTCGGCACGTCGAACATGAAGCCGTTCGGCCAGTGCGTGAGGAGCGCTCCGGCGAGGATGGGCAGGAACGCCAGGGCCAGCCAGCGCGCCTTGATCCCGATGATGAGCAGCAGGCCGCCGAGGATCTCCCAGCTCATCACCGGAAAGGCCAACCAGGCCGGGAAGCCGTGGGCGGCGAAAAACGCGGCGGTGCCTTTCGGCGTGTAAACGAACAGCTTGGTGAGGCCGTGGACGAGGAAGATCGCTCCCAGGGCGATGCGTAAGGCGAGGACGGCAAGGACATTCGTTTTCATGTTTCCCTCCTGCTTGCTTGGTCACAGGCGGGCCGGAAAAAGGTACGCTATCGGCGATGGACAGCGAGATCGTCCGCCTCCATGCCGCCGGAAATCGTGAGGAGGCGATGCGCCTCTTCGCCGCGGAATACGAGCCGCGCCTGCACTCCGTGACACGCCGGCTGGTGCGCTCGGAAGAGGAAGCGCAGGACGCGGTGCAGGAGGCGCTCATCCAGATCGATCGCTCCCTGCCGCGCTTCGGCGGCGACTCCGCGCTCTACACCTGGGCCTTCCGCATCGCGGTCAACGTCTGCCTCAACCTGCAGCGCGGGCTCCGCGCGAAGGCGACCCACATGGAGCTCGACCACGAAGCCTCGAGCGGGGAGCCGGATCCGGACACGATGTGCGTGCAAACGTTCCGCGCCTTCGTGGTCGAGCGCGCCATGCGACGCCTCCCCGACGCGCAACGCGTCGCGCTCGCGCTGTGCGACCTGGAGGAGATGACCGCGCCCGAGGCCGCTGCCGTTCTCGGCATCGAGGCGAATGCGGTCAAAGCGCGCGTCCGGCGCGGCCGGGCCGCGTTGCGGGAACTGATCGCGGAGGAGTACCGCCGGCGCGGCGTCGACGTCGAAGACCTCGGCGCCATCACGTGCGTGAGCGACTTCCTGAGCGTAGAGCCGGCTCTCCAGCCGGCTCAGTCGGGGCACACGAGAGGGGCCGGCTAGAGAGCCGGCCCTACATCTAAGCCTCCGCCGGCCGCCAGGCGAGGAACCACGGCTCCCGCCGCCCGAACTTCGTGGCCAGCGCGACGCCGACGCCGAACACGGACGCGCCGCCCCATACCACCGGCCCGACGACCGGGATCATCCGGATCGCGCCGAGGATCAGCACGCCGATGACGACCATGGCGATGTCGCCGCGCAGCCACTTGCGCGAGGCGAGCTGCTCGCGCGTGCGCGAGCCGGCGACGAGCGTCCCCACGGCGTGGAACACGGCCACCATGCCGTAGATCTTGGTCAGGATGGCGAGCACGCCGAGGGCCGCCAGCAGGGGGATGCCGATCAGGAACGGGACGAGGTAGCTGAAGACGATCGCGGTCAGGACGAAGCTGGTCAGCGCCACGAGGCCGAGGGCGAAGCAGTGCAGCGCGCTGCCGCGGATCTCGATGGAGGAGTAGCGGATCTCCCGGTCGTTGGCCAGCGTCACGATGACCGCCGTCACCAGCCAGACGAAGAGCAGGGAGAGGACCACCGCCGTCGTGGTCAGCGTCGCGGTGGCGCCTTCCAGTGACGACATCGAGTACACGTGGCCCGCCCGCCCTTCCACCCCGGCGACGCTGCCGCCGCCGTGGATCAGCTTCCCGGTGACGCGCCCCGGCTCGTGCACGGTGACGTCGCCGCCGTACACGAGCAGGTCGCCGTCGATCACGTTGTGCACGTAGACGTTGCCGAAGTAGACCTGCACGTTGCCGTGCACCGGCTGCTCGATGATGGCGTCGTGGCCGAAGAGGTACTGGTTGTGTGACGTGGCGGTGAGATGTGTCGGCGTCCGCTCGCCGCCCGCGGCACCGCGCGGCAGGAGCAGCATCCCGATCACGGCCAGCGCGGCGATCGTGGTGAGAGGCACGAGCAGGCGGGCGATCCTAAACATCGATCCCTTTCGGCGCCCGCCGGAGCAGGAGGACGAAGACGGTGTTCACCACCAGGAAGCAGATGCCGATGCCGATCTGCAGGCCGGCCGGCGCGTGCTGCAGGCCGTCGCCGAGCAGGCGTACGGTCGATACGATCAGGTCGAGGTTCGGGAAGATGCGGCGCATGACCTGGGCCGGCGTGGTGCCGGCCGCGGCGAACACCGCCGCGGCGATGACCAGCAGCGCGAGCGCAATGCCGAGGACCAGCGGCCAGGCGCGGTGCCTGGCGCCTTCCCACGGGGCCAGAGGCAGCGCCTCGATGGCGACCGGACGGGGGGAGACATCGGCGCCGATCTCGGCGAAGAAGGCGCACTCGGCGCACGTCTCCGGATGCGACGGGTTCGCTTCCGGATCTTCCAGGTATCGCTGGCACGACTCACTCTTCATAAGGGTTCCGTGTACGAGTCGAGCGCGTCCTTGAGCAGGTTTCGCGCCCTGAAAAGTTTGTTCTTCACCGTGCCGAGGGGAAGCTTCTTCATGGAAGCGATCTCCTCGTAAGACAGCTCCGCATAATGCCGGAGCTGGATGAGCTCGCGATAGTCGGTGGGCAGATTCTGCACCGCCTTGTCGATCGCCACGCTCAACTGCTTGTTCTTGAGTGCACGATACGGGGAGATGCCCTCGTCCGCGAACTCTCTCTCTTTGCCGCTGCCTTCTTCGTCCGCGGGCCGGGTGAGCGGCACCTCGGAGATGCTCTTCTTGCGGAGGGCGTCGATCGCGCTGTTCTGGGCGATCCGGAAGAGCCAGGTCGAGAACTGGTACTTCGGGTCGTAGCGGTCGAGCGCGAGGAACACCTTCACGAAGATTTCCTGGGCGAGATCGTGGGCGTCTTCGTAGCGGTGCGTGATCCGGTAGACGTAGTTGATCACGCGCTTTTCGTAGCGCGCGACCAGGTCGGTGAACCGGTCGCGGTCGCCCCCGAGGATCCGGCTCACCAGAGTCCGGTCGTCGAGCTGCTCACGTTCTGCCATCAGGTCTTTACGGCTCCGGTATGGGAAGGTTTTGGGATGATACCGTTTCCGGGACGATGATCGAGATCCGCAATCTGACCAAGAAATACGGCGACTTCACCGCCGTCGACGACCTGAGCCTCTCCGTCGCCCGCGGCGAGATCTTCGGCTTCCTCGGTCCGAACGGCGCCGGCAAGACGACGACCATCCGCATCCTGGCCGGCCTCTCCCTTCCCACGGCCGGCCTCGTCTCGGTCGGCGGGATCAACGTGCTGGAGGATGCGGTGCGCGCCAAGGCGCTCATCGGCTACGTGCCCGACCGGCCATACCTCTACGAAAAACTGACCGGCCGCGAGCTGCTGCAGTTCGTGGCCAACCTCTACCACCGCGAATGGGCGGACTGCGAGGCGCGGGCGCTGGAGCTGCTGCGCTACTTCGAGCTGGCCGACTGGGTGGATGCGCGCATCGAGAATCTCTCCCACGGGATGAAGCAGAAGCTGGTGCTCGTCTCGGCGCTGGTGCACGACCCGGAGGTGCTGATCATCGACGAGCCGATGGTCGGCCTCGATGCGTTCGCCCAGCGGCAGGTGCGGCGCCTCTTCCGCCGCCTGGCGGAGGAGAAGAAGACGGTGTTCCTGACCACGCACACCCTCTCCGTGGCCGAGGCCGTTTGCGACCGGATCGCGATCATCCATCGGGGCAAGGTGGTGGCCACGGGACCGACCGCGGAACTGAAGAAGGAGCAGGCGCTGGAAGACTTCTTCCTGGAGCTGACGTACGACGACAATCAGTCAGGCACGTAGCCGCCATCGCGAGGAGGCGCTGCGCCGCGGCGTCTCCCCCCGCGACGTCGACCTCCTCCTCGGCGACCTGGCCGGCGGGCGCTCGCTCGCCTGGCTGATCTCGCACGGCGAGGAGCCTTTCGACGAGGCGCCGCTCGCGGCCATGCTGGCCCGCCGCTACGCGGGCGAGCCGCTGCAGTACATCCGCGGACGGACCGAGTTCTTCTCGCGCTCGTTTCTGGTCGATTCGCGCGCGCTCATCCCGCGCCCGGAGACGGAGATTCTGGTGGAGGCCGCCATCGAGCGCGCGCCGCGCGGCGCCCGGGTGGTGGACGTTGGAACGGGGAGCGGATGCATCGCCGTTTCGCTTGCTCTGGAGCGGCCGGATCTGCACGTGGTCGGCGTTGACCGCTCGCTGGATGCGTTAGCGTTGGCCTCTCTCAACGGCCGGCTTCTCGGCTCACGCGCTTTCTTCGCCGCTTCCGACCTGCTCGAGGCCATCCGCTCATTCGATGTCGTCGTCTCCAACCCGCCCTACATCCCCGCGGCCGAGGTCGAAACGCTCGCCCCGGAGGTGCGCGATTGGGAGCCGCGCATGGCGCTCACGCCGGGCGCGAGGGGGACGGAGATCATCGACCGCATCTTCGCCGCGGCGGGACGCGCCCTCGTGCTGCTGGAGATCGGCTACGGTCAGGAGCCGCGGATCCGCGAGCTCGCCGCGGCGCACGGCAGGCGCGTCGACGCGGTGCTGAGCGACCTCGCGGGCATCCCGCGCGTCGTCGTATCATCCGCCGCATCATGACCAGCAACGACAAGTGCCTCTTCTGCCGCATCGCCAACGGCGAGATCACGGCGAAGAAGGTCTACGAGGACGACGAGGTCTTCGCCTTCTACGACATCAACCCCCAGGCCCCCACCCACGTGCTCGTCATCCCCCGCAAACACATCCCCAGCCTCGACGACCTCGATCCCAACGAAGCGCCCATCGTCGGCACGGTCCTCGTCCGCCTCGCCCAGATCGCCCGCGACCTCCACCTCACCGCGGACGGCTACCGCGTGGTCTGCAACACCGGCGAAGCCGCCGGGCAGACGGTGTTCCATATTCATTTTCATCTGCTGGGAGGGCGTAGCTTCGGATGGCCTCCCGGCTGACGCCGGTCGGCCACCTCAGAAATTGAGAATTGAGAATTGAGAATTGCTCCGCTGTGCGAGGAGCGCTGCCGCCGCGCAGCGTCTTTCTCAATTCTCAATTCTCAATTCTCAATTCTTGAGCATCACGCCGGAGGCGGGACGCGAAAACGCGTTCCACTAAAAGTCAGACTCCGCGAGCTCTTCCGCCGCGCGCTCTTTCGGCGGGTCAGGAAGTCTTCTTTCGCCTCGGCCAGGGTCGAGGGGACGTAGGTGGCGCCGGCGGCCATCGATTTCTCGCGGTCGCGGGAGAAGCCGGAGCCGCCGGCGACGATCATCAGGTCCGGGAAGTGGGACGAGAGCAGTTGCAGCAGCGCGTAGCCCTGCTCGAGGTGGTCGGGATTCGCGCACGATACGAACACGGCCTCCGGCGTCACCTCGGTGATGAAGGAAACGAGCTCCTGCTCGGGGAGGTCGGTGAAGTAGTCCACCGAGTAGCTCTCGCTGCGCAGGAGCTGGGTCAGCATCAACGTGCCGAGAGACAGGCGCTCGCTGGCCACGGAGACGGCGACGATGTGGCGCTCCGGGTCGGGCGTGCCGGCGTTGCGGTCGCCGAAGCGGATGATCAGCTCCCGGATCACGTCCTTGATGAAGTGGTCGTTCGCGGTGGAGATGCGCTTCCGCTCCAGCTCTTCCTGGGCGAAGGTGAGCGTGGGGATGAAGAGGTCGGTGAACATCTCCTCCATCGTCGAGGTCTCCGCCTGGCGGTCGGCGATGGCGATCGCGCCGGTGCGGTCGCGCACCAGGAGCCGGTTGTAGAAGGACAGGTATCCCTCCAACGGATCCTCCGTGCCGAACATGATGGAGAAAATGCGCAAGGCGGGGATGAACTCGCCTCCCACGGTGAGGCAGACCGAGATCGGCGTCGCGAGCAGCAGGCCGACCGGGCCCCACAGCCAGCCCCAGAAGATGGCCGAGACGAGCAGCGCGATGGGCGACACACCGACGCGATGCCCGACCACGAGCGGCTCGATGAAGCCGCCCAAAAGCTGGTCGGCCAGGATGAACAGCCCGAGCACGGCGAGCGCCGTGTACCACGGCTTGAAGACGGCCAGCGCCAGGAAGGTCGGCATCGCGGCGCTGAGCACCGCCCCGACGTACGGGATGAAGCGCAGCAGGCCGGCGAGCACGCCCCATAAGGCGGGATGGGGCACCCGCAACGCGAACAGCCCCAGGCCGATGAGGATGCCGAAGCCGACGTTGATGGCGGCGATGGTGAGCAGGTACCGGCTGATGCGAGCGGACGTCTCGCCGATGGCCTGCGTCGTCACGGTGAGATGGGCCCGCCCGGCCAGGCGCAGCATCTTGTCCCGCAACTGCTCGCGGTCCTGCAGCAGGAAGAAGACCAGGACGATGACGAGGAACCCGGCGGCGACGAACTCGATGGTCGGGGCGAGGGTCTTGTAGCGGTCGCCCAGGTTGCGCCGCTCCGGGATGACCCGCACTTTGAGGTCGGGCTTCTCCGCGCGCTCGACGGTCGAGTCGGCGACGCGCTGCAAGGTCTTCTCGAATGCGGCGATCGCGCCGCCGGAGCTGTGGCGGAGGAAGCGGAGCTTCTCCTCGATGTGGCCGCTCGAGGCCGCCTCGCCGATCTCCTGGGCCACGGTCTGGAACTGCTGGTAGATCCACCAGCCGCCCAGGGAGAGGCTGGCCACGACGATGCCGAGGGAGAGGACGATCGCGCCGGTGCGGCGGAGGAAGCTGCGCTCCAGCAAGGAGACGATGGGGGTGAGGAGGAAGGCGAAGAGGACGGCCAGCGCCACGGGGACGACCACCGGCTTGGCCAGATAGAGCACGGCAATGACGATGATGGTGATGGCGAGGATGCGGGTGGTGGACTGCCGCCGCTCGCTGGCCCGCTTGTCGACGTACGTATCCAGCGGGCCGGTGGTGGTCACACGGCGCATGGACAGTGTTCGATCGAACCGGTCAGTATCGTCTTCGTCGCGGTACATGGGGGAGCTCCGACGCTGCGGATCAGTCTACTGCAAGCCTTGTGTCATGGACGTGGGGCCGGCTCTCCAGCCGGCCCGGAGCGCGGCATAACGGATCGGACGCCATTGGGCCGGCTGGAGAGCCGGCCCTACGTTTCACTTACCGCGGCGCGGACGGCCGCCGTCTGCCCGGAGGATTCGCTGACCCCACCACCAGCGTCACTTCATTCGATGTCGCCCCGTCCGGATTGGTCACCCGGATGTGCAGGACGCGTTGCGTGGAAACGTCGGCGGCGAGGAGGGTGTAGCGGATCTCGGTCGGGCTGGCGAAGGAGGGCGTGCGGGGGGAGCCCTCGATCTGGATGGTGGAGCGCTCCACGAAGTTCTCGCCGCGGAGGATGATCTCGCGGCCGGCCGCGTCGACGAGCAGCGTTCCGGGCTCGACCGAGGTGATGGCCGGGACCCCCGCCGATGCAACGACCACGAGCTGGCCTAGGGAAGTCGAATCGGGCGAGTTGCGCACGAAGACGAAGTAGGAGCCGGGCGCGTTGAGGAGCGTACCGGTCAGCGTCGCCGAAAGCGACCCATCCTCGGCGTTGAAGTCGGTCGGCAGCGGCGTGCCGTTGAAGACGATCACGGACGTAGTCAGGAAATTCGTGCCCTGCACCCGGATGCGCTCGGAGACGGCGCCGAACGGCAACACGTTCGGCGTGATGGTGGTGATGGTCGGACGGCGCACCTCCAGCTGCACGGGGGCGGAGAGCAGCGTGCCGTCCGTCACCGTGATGGCCACGTTGCCCGGCGCGGAGATGTCCGCCGCATCGATGGTGGCCTGCAGCGCGCCGGTCGCCGTGACGAACGTGGTCGCCCTCGGCACATCGTTCACGTTCACCACCGAGCGGGTGGAGAAGTTCGAGCCGGTCACCGTCACGGTGAAACCGACGTCGCCGGAGGTCACGCTGGTCGGGTTGAGCGCGCTGATGGTCGGCACCGGCAGCACGATCGGCAACAGCACCGCCGGAGACGCGCTGCCGCCCGGATTGAGCACGACGATGGAGAGCTGCCGCGGCGAGGCCAGATCGGCGGCGGTGACCCCCACGCGCAGCTCCGTGGAGCTGATGAAGGTGGTGGTGCGGGGGTCGTTGTCGACGGCGACGATCGCGTTCGCGTCGAAGTTGCGGCCGGCCACCACGAGCGTGAACGGGGCGGCGCCGACGTTGCCGGAGGTCGGGTTGAGCGCCGTGATGGCCGGCGCCTCGGCGGCGGTCACAGTGAGGTCGGCGGGCGAAGAGGTGTCGGTGCCGTTCTTCCGGGCCACCGAGATCTTCACCACCTTGGCCGAGCTGACGTCGGTCGGCTGGAGCGTGATGGCCATCTGCGTCGCGGAGACGAACTCCGTGGTGCGCGGCGAGCCGTCGGCCAGGGCGATGTCATCGATGAGGAACTTCGAGCCGTTGATGAGGACCTTCAGGTTCGTCGTGCCGACGGTGATGGAGGACGGCGCGAGCGAGCTCACCACCGGCGCGTCCTTGGAGACGACGAAGAGCTGCAGCGTGTTGGAGGTGCCGCCGTTGACGCCCGGCGTGATCACCGTGATGGGGACGGAGCCGGCGCTCAAGACGTCGTTGGTCAGGACGGTGAAGTTGAGGCGCTGGGCATCGACGAAGGTCGCGCTGCGCGTGGTGTTGCCGATCTTGACCGTGGCGCCGGCGATGAAGTTCTGGCCGGTGATGGCGAGGGTGAAGTTCGGGCTGCCGGCGGTGACGGTCTGCGGGTTGATGCTCTGCAGCACCGGCGCGTTCGCGCTGACCACGACCAGGTTCGCCGCCTGCGAGGACTGGCCGTTCGGGTTGGTCACGATGATGGGAACGTTGCCCGGCTGGGCGATGTCCGCGCCGAGGATCTGGACGCGGATGTGCTGCGCGTCGATGAAGAACGGCGAGCGGACGGCGCCGTTGACCTTCACCGTCGAGTTCTGCACGAAGTTCGAGCCGATGACGATGAGGAAGAAGCCGCCCGTGTTCGCCTTCACCTGCGGCGGATCGAGCGCGGTGATGGCCGGCGTGCCGCCCGTGGAGCTGACCGTGAGGGGCAGCGTGTTGGAGAGGCGCGAGCTGGGATTGATCACGCTGATGTTGAGCGTGGTGGCGAACTTGAAGTCGGTATCCGGCAGCGTGGCGTTGAGCTGCGTGTCGCTGATGAAGTCGGTGTCGCGCTGGTTGCCGTTCACCCGCACCTTCGACTGCGTGCCGAAGTTCTGACCGATGACCTGCACGATGGTGGTGCCGCTGTTGATGGCCACGGTGGCGGGGTTGAGGGAGGTGATGGCCGGCTCGTTGGGGAGGATGCGGAACTGCACCGGGCTGGAGGCCGGCGCGCCGGGGTTGGTGACGGTGAGGTTGGCCGTGCCGGCCGAGACGACGTCGCCGGCCAGGATGGTGACGATGATCTTCGTGCTGTCGACGAGCTGCGTCTGGTGGGTGACGCCGTTCCACCGCGCCTGCACCCCGGTGGCGAAGTTGGCGCCGTTCACGGTGAGGCTGAAGCCGCCCGTGCCGGCGAGGACGGAGGAGGGGCTGAGGGAGAGGATGACCGGCGTGGTGGCGGCCTGTGCGGCCGGGACGGCGAACAGCGTCGCGAAGACGATGACGGCGGCGGCTACACGGGAGGAATTCATGCGGAAACGGTAACACTCTCTGGGCACGGGGCGTATTCCGGCAGCTCGCTTACATACATGTAGGGCCGGCTCTCAGCCGGCCCATTCATCAACGAGTAGGTGGGCCGGCTGAGAGCCGGCCCTACATCTATTTCTTCCACCGCAAGACCGGCTGCCGCGCGGCCCGCGCCTCGTCCAATCGCCGCACGGGCGTCGTGTGCGGGGCGGACTTTACGAGCTCCGGGCGCTCTTCCGCCTCGTGGGCGATGGCCAGCATCGCCTCGCAGAAGGCGTCGAGCTCTTCCTTCGGCTCGCTCTCCGTCGGCTCGATCATCAGGGCGCCCGCCACGATCAGCGGGAAGTAGATCGTGGGGGGGTGGAAGCCGTAGTCCATCAGCCGTTTGGCGATGTCCAGGGTGTGCACGTCCTGCGCGTTCTGCTTCTTGTCGCTGAAGACCACCTCGTGCAGCGAGGGCGCGTCGTACGGCAGGTGGTACGCGCCCTTGAGCCGGGCCCGGATGTAGTTCGCGTTCAGCACCGCGATCTGCGCGATGCGGCGCAGGCCGGTGGGGCCGAGCGTCCGCATGTAGGTCAGCGCGCGGACCAGCACGCCGAAGTTGCCCTCGAACGCGCGCATCCGGCCGATGGAGTCGGGGTGGTGGAACTCGCGGTAGAACGTCCCGTCCTCCGCCCGCTCCACGGTGGGGGTGGGGAGGAACGGCACCAGCCGCTCCGAGACGCCCACCGGCCCCGCCCCCGGCCCCCCCCCGCCGTGCGGCGTGGAGAAGGTCTTGTGCAGGTTGGAGTGGATGACGTCGATGCCCATGTCGCCCGGGCGGGCCACGCCGACGAAGGCGTTGAGGTTCGCGCCGTCGCAGTACAGATACGCGCCTTTGCGGTGCAGGATCTCCGCGATGCGGGTGATCTGGTGCTCGAACACGCCGAGGGTGTTCGGAACGGTGATCATCAGCGCGGCGACGTCTTCATTCACGTTCGCCTCGAGCAGGTCGAGGTCGAGCGTGCCGCGGCTGTTCGACTTCAGCTCCTTGATCTCATAGCCGGCGAACGCCGCGGAGGCGGGATTCGTGCCGTGCGCGGAGTCGGGGATGAGGATGTACTTGCGCGCGTTGCCGGACTTGGCCAGCGCCTTGTGCACCATCAGGATGCCGGTCAGCTCGCCGTGTGCGCCGGCCACCGGCTGCAGCGTCACGCGGGGCATGCCGAAGATCTCCTTCAGCGTCTGCTCCACGTTCCACAGCAGCTCGAGGTTCCCCTGCACCTGCCCGTCCGGCTGCAGCGGATGGGACAGGGCGAAGCCGGGGATGCGCGCGATCTCCTCATTCAGGCGCGGGTTGTACTTCATGGTGCACGAGCCGAGCGGATAGAGGCCGGCATCGATGGAGACGTTCAGCTTGGAAAGACGGGTGAAGTGACGGATGACGTCGAACTCCGAGACCTCGACCTCGTCCTTGATCTCGCTGCGCCGCGAGCCTTCCGGCAGCAGCGACTCGATCGGCACCTCCGGCACGTCGAGCTCGGGCAGGCGGAAGCCGCGGCGGCCCTGCTTGGAGTGCTCGAAGATCAGCCCTTCGCGCAGCTCCGGCGCGCCGGCGCGGAGTGGAGCGGATTGCGGTTCTTCGACGGTCGTAGTCATGGACTCTCCGGTGTCATTCTGAGGCGCGCAGACGCCGAAGGATCTCCCGGCAAGCGCGCGGAGATCCATTCGCCCTCTGCGGGGCTCAGCATGACACTCATCGTCTTTCCCTTGCCATCGCCGCGCTCACCGCGGCGGCGAATTGGTCGAGTTGCTCGCGGGTGTGCAGCTCGGTGACCGCGACGAGAAAATCCTTCGGCTGGCCGGCAAAGAACGGCGCGAGCGGGATGCCGCCCAGGATGTTGCCGTGCTCGAGGTCGGCCAAGATCTCCTGCGCGGCGTACGGCGTCCGCACCACGAACTCGTTGTAGCTCGGGCCGGCGAACGGCAGCTCCACGCCGTTGACATCGCGCAGGCGGTTGCGCAGGTAGGCGGCCTTCTGCAGGCACTGCGTGGCCACCTCGCGCAAACCCTCCTTGCCGAGGAGGGAGAGGTACATGTTCGCGGCGAGGGCGATGAGCGCCTCGTTCGTGCAGATGTTCGAGGTGGCCTTGCCGCGGCGGATGTGCTGCTCGCGCGTGGCCAGCGTCAAAACGTAAGCGCGCTTTCCATCGACATCGACCGTCTCGCCGACCAGGCGTCCCGGCATGTGCCGCTTGAGCACATCCTTGACGACCATGAATC
>DASYMJ010000025.1:0-6298 GCA_036009105.1 Thermoanaerobaculia bacterium
GATGAAAGATGAACGCTGAACGGGTGAGACCGGTCTTTCCTCGTTCATCTTTCCTCGTTCATCTTTCTCCCGGGCTCGCCCATTGCACGCCCCGCGAGCGATGAAGAACTGCCTGCCACTCGCGCTCTTTTTCCTCACCGGCTGCTCCACCCTCGGACAGATCGCCTGGCAGGCCGCCGATCAGGCGGGCCGCTACTCCGCGAAGCAGGTCGCCGTCGAGGACATCCAGCTGCCGGACGGCTACCGCGCGGTGCGCGTCGTGAACGGCCTCAACTTCCCGAGCGCGGTCACGTGGGACGAGGCGGGCAACACCTACATCCTCGAGTCGCACACCGTCCCCATCCCCATGCTCAAGCCGAAGATCGTCCGCGTCGCGGCGAACGGCCACATCGACCGCGTGCAGCTGTCCGGCCCGAACGCGCCGGACGGCGATACCGCGATCGGCCTCGCCTTTCATGAGGGCTGGCTCTACTTCTCCGCCGAGCGGAAGGACGGCACGTTCGATGTGGCCCGCGTGAGGCCGGCCGGCGGCGCGGTGGAGACCGTGGTGCGCGGCCTGCCGGTGCAGGGCGACCACGACATCAACCACATCGTCTTCGGCAGCGACGGCGCGATGTACTTCGGCGCCGGCAGCGCCACGAACTCCGGCTACGTCGCGGAAGGCGACCCGGTCAACCAGAAGTGGCTGAAGCTGCATCCGCGGGCGCACGACGTCCCCTGCCGCGACCTCACCCTCACCAGCGTGACCAAGAACGACGGCAAGACGACTACCGGAGCTTTCCAGCCTCACGGTCAATCGGGCGCAAAGACGGTTAGCGGCTCGGCGCTCTGCACGAGTGCGCTCTACCGCCTGAGGAGCGGCGCCGCGGCGCCGGAGGTGATCGCCTGGGGCTTCCGCAATCCGGTGGCGCTGGCCTTCGACGGCTCGACCCTGCTGGTCGGCATGCAGGGCGCCGACGTGCGCAGCACGCGTCCCATCTCCGGCGACAGCGACAGCGTGCTGCGCATCCGGGAGGGAACGTGGTACGGCTGGCCCGACTACGGCGCGAATCTCGCGCCGTGGAGCGACTTCGTGATCGATCACGCGGCGAGCAACCTGCCGCCGCCCGACCGCTCGCTCCTCCTGGCCACGACGAAGCCGCACGCGGCGATCAGCGGCATGTCGGTCTGGAACGGCGGCCTGCTGCTGGCCGAGATGGGCGACTTCAAGCCGATGACGGAGCCGAACGACAGGAGCCACGCCGGCTTCCAGGTGGAGCGCGTCGACCTCCGCTCCGGGGCCATCGCTCCCATCTTCCGCAACAAGGGCTCCGGCGACGCCCAACCCGCCTCCGAGCTCGACCTGCGCAACGGCTTCGAGCGCCCGGTCGACGTCCGCGTGGGCCCGGACGGCGCCGTCTACGTGCTCGACTTCGGCGCCTTCGTCACTTCCGGCGGCGCGCCGAAAGCGATGCCGAAGACGGGGAAGCTGTTCAAGATCGTCCGCGTGTCCGCGTCAGGATGACACTTCGGCGGCGTATGCTCCCTCCATGCTCGGCTCCGCCGGCGTCTACTCCGGCCTCGTTCTCACCTTCGTAGGGCTGCTGATGCTGCTGCGCCGGCGCACGCGGCGCCGCGGGCTGGCGGCGATCGGCGCCGGGCTCCTTTTGATCATCATCGGCTTCTTGCTTCCGGCCCCGCTGCAGCGCGCGCCGCGCAGCGCATCACGATTGGATGAGTTCATGCCCGCGTGGCAGTTCCATGAAGAGCACGAGCTGCGCATCGCGGCGCCGCCGGAGCGGGTGTACGACGCCCTCCTTCGCGTGCGCGCGGACGAGATCACGCTCTTCAACGCGCTCACCTGGATCCGCCGCGGCGGACGGCGGCAACGGGAGAACATCCTCAACGCAGGCCGGAGCCACTCGCTGATCGACGTTGCCACGCACAGCGGCTTCGTCCGCCTGGCCGACGACGCGCCGCGCGAGCTCGTCATCGGCATGGCGGTGATCGGCGGCCCCGCCGCCGCGGAACACTTCCCGAACCCGCCCCGCCCGGACACCGCCCTCGCCGCCATGAACTTCCGGGTCGCGCCGGATGGCGCCGGCGGCTCGATGGTCACCACCGAGACGCGTATCTTCGCCAATAGCGACCGCGCCCGCCGCCGCTTCAGCTGGTACTGGCGCCTGATCTATCCCGGCAGCTCGCTCATCCGCTACATGTGGCTGCGCGCCATCGAGCGGCGGGCGCTCACACCGCAGCCCCGTCCGTGATCTCCAGCGCGCGATCGATCACCGTGAACGCCTGGCGCAGCTCCGTCTCGGTGATGCAGAGCGGCGGGTTGGTGAAGAGGTTGTTCCAGTTCACGAAGGCGTACATGCCCTGCTCGCGCAGGTAGGCGGCGAGCTTCTGCATCTCGGGGCTGGTGCCATTGAAGGGGGCCATCGGCTCCCTCGTCTCGCGGTTGCGCACCAGCTCGAGGACGCCGAAGAGGCCGATGGAGCGGACGTCGCCTACCGACGGATGCTTCGCCTTCATCTCGCTGTGCAGCTCGGCGAGCACGCGACCCATGCGCTGGGTGTGGCCCATCGTGTCGTCGTCGATCATCACCTGAATGCAGGCCTCCGCCGCGGCGAGGCTCATCGGATGCGCGTTGTAGGTCAGGCCGCCGTAGAAGACGTTGCGGTCGAAGTAGCCGGCGATGCGGTCGCTCATGGCCACGGCGCCCAGCGGCAGGTAGGCCGAGGTGAGGCCCTTGGCCATGGTGATCATGTCCGGCACCACGTTCCAGTGATCGACGGCGAACCAGCGGCCGGTGCGCCCGAGGCCGCACATCACTTCGTCGCAGATGAGGAGGATGCCGTGGCGGTCGCAGAGCTCGCGCAGGCCCTGGATGTAGCCGTCGGGCGGGACGATGATGCCGTTCGTGCCGGTCACCGTCTCGATGAACATCGCGGCGATGGTGTGGCCGCCCTCGTACTGGATGATCTCCTCGACCTCGGCCAGGCAGCGCCGCGTGAACTCGGCGTCGCTGTCGCCTTCGCGCCAGAGGTGGCTGCGGTACTTGTACGGGTCGAAGAAGCGGACCACGCCGGGGATGCCGGGCTCGTTCGCCCAGCGGCGCGGGTCGCCGGTGAGCGAGATCGCGCCGGCCGTTGCGCCGTGGTAGGAGCGATAGCGGGCCATGATCTTCTGCCGCCCGGTGACCATGCGCGCGATGCGGATGGCGTTCTCGTTCGCTTCCGCGCCGCCGAGGGTGAAAAAGAAGCGGTTCAGATCTCCGGGGGTGAGGTCGGCCAGCATCTTCCCGAAGCGCGCCCGCACCGGAGTGGCCATGCCCGGGCCGGCGTACGCGAGCTCCTCGGCCTGGCGCTTGATCGCGTCGATCACCCGGCGGTTGCCGTGGCCGATGTTGACGCACATCAGCTGCGAGTTCATGTCGAGGTAGCGCTTGCCGTCCGCATCCCAGAACCAGACGCCTTCGCCGCGCACCATGGGGATGGGATTGACGCTGCCCTGCGCGGACCAGGAGAAGATGGTGTGGCGGCGGGTGAGGGAGACGATCTCTTCGGCGGTGAGTGGGGCCGGGGGGGCTTCGGTGATGCTCATGAGCACATATTAGAACGATGAACGATGAAGGATGAACGATGAACAAAAGCGATGAACGCCCGCACACCCGGCTTCGTTCATCGTTCAAGAGAGGCCAACGGCCTCTCTAATCTCCACCTCCAGCGCGTTCATCTCGCCGCTGTCGGTCTCGTGGTCGTAGCCGAGGGCGTGGAGGATGCCGTGCAGGATGAGGTAGCGCACCTCGGTGGCCACCGAATGGCGCTCGTCCGCCGCCTGCTTGCGGGCCTGATCGACCGAGATCACGATGTCGCCCAAGGGGCGGGCGTGTGCCGCGGCGGGATCGGCGTAGGAGTCGTCGGCGGGGAAGGTGAGCACGTCCGTCGTCTTGTTCTTGTGGCGGAACTTGCGGTTGAGCGAGCGCATCGCCTCGTCGTCCACCAGCGCGATCGACACCTCGGATACATCGCGGTCGAGGCGGTCGAGCTTCTCCAGGGTGAGCAGCACCGTGCGCGCGAACGCGGCGATCTCGCGCTGCGAGAAACGCGGCACGCTCCCCGTCACCTCCACGTTCATCACGCCTGCGACGCCTTCTCGCGGTCGGCGCGGTCGTAAGCGGTCACGATCTTCGCCACCACCGGATGGCGCACCACGTCCCGGTCGGAGAAGTCGAAGAACTTGATCCCTTCGATCCCCTCCAGGATGCGCCGCACCTCGCGCAGGCCGGACTTCTTCCCCTCCGGGAGATCGACCTGTGTGATGTCGCCCGTCACCACGGCCTTCGCTCCGAAGCCGAGGCGGGTGAGGAACATCTTCATCTGCTCGGGCGTGGTGTTCTGTGCCTCGTCGAGGATGATGAACGCATCGTTGAGCGTGCGGCCGCGCATGAAGGCGAGCGGCGCGATCTCGATCACGCTGCGCTCCATCAGCTTCTCCACCTTCTCGAAGCCGATGATGTCGTACAGCGAGTCGTACAGCGGGCGGAGATACGGATTCACCTTCTCCGCGATGTCGCCCGGCAGGAAGCCGAGACGCTCGCCCGCTTCGACGGCGGGGCGGCAGAGGACGATGCGCTTGATCGATTTGTCGTTCAGCGCCGCGGCGGCGGCGGCGACGGCGAGGAACGTCTTGCCCGTGCCGGCGGGGCCGACGCCGAAGACGATGTCGTTGTCCTGCATGGCCTGCAGGTAGAGGCGCTGGGCCATGTTGCGCGGCGTCACCACCCGGCGCACGGCGGAGGGGACGACCTCGTCGGTGAAGAAGTCGACGATGCTCGTGTCCGGCTTGTCGCGCAGCACGCGCATGCCGGTGGAGATGTCGGACCGCTTGAGCGGGTAGCCCTGCTGGATGAGACTCTGCATGTCGACGAGCAGCTTCTCCACGATGACCACCGCTTCCGGCGCGCCTTTGACGGAGATCTCGTTGCCGCGCGAGGAGATCTTCACGCCGAACTCGTCCTCCAGCATGCGCAGGTTCTCGTCGTGGTTGCCGAAAAGCGTGTGGGCGCCCTTTTCGTTCAGCGTCAGTTCCATGTGGCGATCATTCTCCTTGCAAAGGGTCGGCTTCGAAAAAACTCATCCAGACCTCGCCGTACTCCGCGCGCCGCGCGAAGCGCAGCTTCCTCGGCTGATACGCGAACGGCTCGCTGTTGCGGCGGTGCTCGACGGCCACGAGCGCGTGCGCGGCGAGCGGTGCATGCGTGTCGAGGGCAGCCAGCAGGTCGTCGTACTGCGGCCAGTCATAAGGCGGGTCGGCGTAGACGAGGTCGTGAACGGCATCGCCGAGGCGCTTAATCCCGCCCAGGACGTCGGTGGGCAGCGGCTTCACATCGACCATGAATTCGCGGGCCAGCGCCTCGATGGCCGCGCAGTTCTTGCTCGACTGCTCGATGGCCGTCGCCGATTTTGCGCCGCGGGAGACGGCCTCGAAGGCGAAGATGCCGCTGCCGGCGAAGAGGTCGAGGAAGCGCGCGCCGCGCAGCCGCTCTCCGACGATGTTGAAGTAGGCCTGCCGGGCGCGCTCGGACGTGGGGCGCACTTCGCCCGGCGGCACCGGCACTCTCCGGCCGCGCAGCGAGCCGCCCGTGATGCGCAGTCCGCGGCCGCCCATCTACTGCGCCCGCGCTCCGATGAAGTAGTTGTAGAGGTCCTTCTTCGCGACGTAGATGGTGGTGGGCTGGGTGAGGCAGCGCAGCAGCACCACGCCGCTGTCTTCGATGATGCGCTCCACGCGATACGTCTTCTCGTCGTCGCCCACCAGCTCGTCGCCGAGCTTCGGCTCGTAATTGGCCACGCTGCTCGTCACGTTGCGGTCCTCGGAGATGGCGCGCAGCAGGTCGCCCAGCGGCGCGACGGCGTCGCCGAGCGGCTTGGGCAAGGTGCCGACCGGATCGAACACCCGCTCGACCGGCAGGTCGTCTTCGTAAATGCGCAGCCGGGCCAGCCGATCCGGCGCCGGCCGGTTGAGCGCGTCCTGGCGGATGGTGCGCAACGTCGACGCGGCCGCGTACCGCATGTAGGCCTTCATGGCATCGGAAGGAAGGATCAGCTTCTTGCGGATCGTCCCCCCCGCGCCGCTCATGCTGACCACCACCAGGTCGCCCTCGAAGAACGAGATGCGCTGCTCGATCGCCCCGTTGCGGATCGCATAGTCGAGCACCGGCTTGGGAAGGCGCCCGTCGATGAGCTGCGACCCGATGACCTGCCTCGCCCCCACCAGCTCCGGGATCTCGTACTTTTTCAGCCGCCGCTGCTGG